>CAZQPC010000499.1:0-2928 GCA_964595005.1 uncultured Magnetovibrio sp. | reverse complement strand
TAGATTGTAGGTTGGCAGCCTATGATCGGTTATTGGGCTACACCATCGCGCTGTCGCTCTGTGCCATCGTTATCTCAATCGTTATTGGCCTGCTGATCGCGCTGCCGGGCCTGGCCAAGGGCGGCGCACCCAGGGCCATGAACCGGGTCTATGTGGAATGTTTCCGGGCGATCCCCATCTTGGTCCTTTTGCTCTGGGTCTATTACGGATTGCCCGTGGTCCTCGACATCGGCATCACCACCTTCTGGGCCGGGGTGCTGGCCCTGGCGATTTCCGACAGTGCTTTTGAGGCGGAAATTTTCCGCGGCGGCATTCAGTCGATCTCAAAAGGCCAAGTGGAAGCCGCCGATTCCATCGGCCTCAGCTATTACGACAAAATGCGCTATGTGATCTTGCCGCAAGCCATCCGGCGCATCCTGCCACCCCTGGGCAACCAACTGGTCTACATGCTGAAAATGTCGTCTTTGGTGTCGGTGATCGGGCTCAGCGAATTGACCAGGCGCGCCAACGAACTGGTGGTCACCGAATATCGTCCCTTAGAGATATACACCATCCTGGTGCTGGAATACTTGATCCTGATCCTGATCGTTTCGGCCGGCGTGCGCTGGCTGGAAAACAGGATGCGGGCCGACGAACGCTAAAAAATATGGAAGTACGAAAATGAAAGACAATACCACGCCAACGCCCCTCATGGACGAAAATTGGACTTACGTGGCGCCCATGAATTTGGACGACTTCACGGCCGACGACTGGGGCGTTTTGGACACCCAGCGGGTGCCCTATTTCAACGTCGAGCGCGTTCGCCAGGCCTTTGCCATGCTGGCCGCCGGCGCCGACGCGCCGACCTTCGGCTATCAGGTCAACAACCTGGAACACGCCCTGCAGGCCGCCACCATGGCCATGCGCGACGGCCTGGACGACGAAACGGTGGTGGTCACCCTGTTCCACGACATCGGCTTTTTGTCGAACAACGAAAGCCATGGCGAGTTCGCGGCGATGCTGCTGAAGCCCTACGTGTCGGCCCGCCACGTCTGGATGCTGGAACGCCACATGTATTTCCAGGCCGTGCATTGTGCCACCCACCCGGCCGTCGATCCGGACATCCGCGAACGCTGGCGCGGGCATGCCGACTTCGACTACACGGCCAATTGGGTCGAACGCTACGACATCAATTCCTTCGACCCGGCCTATGACCGCGCCAGCCTGGAAGATTTCGAGGCCATGGTGCACCGCGTGTTCGCCGCGCCAAGGACCGACCTGCCGATCCCTGTGTGAGTTTTCGCAACCGACCCTAACGGGCCAAATCGGACGCCGTGAAGCGCGACACGATCTTCGCCGTCTCCGCCGCGCAGATCGACAGCACCAGCAAATGCGGTGAGCTGTCGGCGTCAGCGGCGTATTCGCGCTCGATCACCAGGGCCGGATCACCGGCGTCGACCCCCAGGGTCTCCGCCGCCTCGGCGGGAACGGCACCGGCCGCCACCGTTTGCACGACGACACCCGTGTCGCAGCCGAACTGTTCGGCAAGGATGTCGGCGACGGCGCACTGCTGACTTTCGAAGGCATCGATCGCCGGTTCGAACAGCGCGTCCATCCAAAGCGTCAGGACGGCGATCGGCTGCGACGGATCATCAACGGTGCGGCGGTTCATCTTGATCTGCAACAAACGCCGTCCGACGGCGCAGCGGAACTTGTCCGCCAACGCCTGATCGGCCTCAATCAATTCAAACCCGATCAGTTCGCGGCGCGTTTCCTTGCCGAAGGCCAGCAATTCATCGAAGGACTGGATGGCTTCCACATAGGCGGTTTTCGCGCCGTCGGCGACGACCTTGGAGCCCTGCCCCTGACGCGACGCGACGATGCCGCGCGCGCGCAGCGTCTGCACGGCGTTGCGAACCGTATGCCGGCCGACGTCGTAGGCGGTCATCAGGGCGTTTTCGGTCGGCAGAAGGCTGCCCACCGGATAACGCCCCTTGCCGATATCGCGCTCAAGCTGGTCGGCAATCAGGCTGTATTTTGGGATTCCCCGAGCCACGGTTTCAAATGATTCCTTTCGCCGCCAGATCCTCTAGTTCGCTATCAGAATAGCCGATATCGCGCAACAGCACCGCCGTATCGGCGCCGAGTGCCGAGCATGGCTTGTCCGCGGACGCCGCACCGGAGGCCTGGATCGGCGCCGACAGCACGTCATAGCTTCCGCCCCGTGGGGTGGTCAGGCTCTGGACCTTGCCGTCGCCTTGCGCGCGGGCCGTCTCCAGGGCCTGGCGCGGCGTGCGCACGGGTGCCGCCGGGACGCGGCCGGCGAACTGTTCCAGCCAGGCACCGGTGTCCTTGGTCATCAGCGCGTCATCGAGGATTTCCGTCAAGTCTTCGCGGCGGCCCAGCCTTTCCTTGAAGGTGACAAAGCGGGGGTCCGTTGCCAGTTCCGGCCGGCCGATCTCCGCGCACAGCACCTGCCAGAACTTTTCCTTGTTGCACATGATGTAGATCCAGCCGTCGGCCGTCCGGTAAAGCTGGCAAGGCACCAAGGAAGCATGCGCCGAGCGCGCGATACGGGCCGGTTCGTAATCCGAGTTCAGGGCCCAGGCGCTGAGATAGGAAAGGTTCGACATGGCCGTGTCGTATAAATTGACGTCGATGTCGCAACCCGTGCCCGTGGCCCGCGCGCCGAGAACGCCCGATACCAGACCCAAGGCCATGTAGCTGCCGGCCATGAAGTCGACGATCGACAGGCCCATGCGGGTCGGCGGCGAGTCCGGTTCACCGGACATGTGAAAATATCCGGTTTCCGCCTGCATGAGGAAATCATAACCGGGCCAGTCCTTGCGCGGGCCGGTGCGCCCGAAGGCCGAGCAATGGGCGCAGACGATGGCCGGGTTGGCTGACGCCAAGGCCTCGTAGGTCAGGCCCAATTTATCCGGCACATCG
>CAZQPC010000498.1:0-2937 GCA_964595005.1 uncultured Magnetovibrio sp. | reverse complement strand
GTGTCGCAGAGTACGACAGCAACGAGGACGGCGAACTCAGCGACGAGGAGATCGATGCGCTTCTGGATCCCGCCGCCTATACGGGGCTTTCCGGCGAATTCGTTGATCGGGTGCTGAACGCATGACCATCAAAACCGCCATCGTCACCGGCGCCGCGCGCGGCATTGGGCTTGCCGCCGCGAAGCTTTTCCTGACCGACGGTTGGCACGTCGCCCTGGTTGACCGCGACGGCGCGGCGCTGAACGAAGCAGCTGAAGGATTGGCGGGCGCCCTGCCCCTGGTTTATGACATTTCCGATCCCCAACAGGTTGCCGCCATGATTACCGATACAATGGCCCGGTTCGGGCGTATCGACGCCGTGGTTAATAATGCCGGCGTCGCTGATTTCGGTGCCATTGAAGAGACCACCTTCGAACGCTGGCGCGACGTCATGGCGACCAACCTGGACGGCGTCTTCCTTTGCGTTCAGGCCGCCATCCCGGCCCTGAAGGAGACAAAGGGCTGCATCGTCAACATCGGCAGCATCTCGGGATTGCGGGCGTCCACCTTGCGGGTCGCCTACGGCACCTCAAAAGCCGCCGTCATCCACCTGACCCAGCAACAGGCCGCCGAATTGGGCGAATACGGTATCCGCGTCAATTGCGTCGCGCCGGGCCCGGTGCGGACGAAGTTGGCCATGGCCGTGCACACCCAGGATATTGTTGATGCCTATCATGACGCCATTCCGCTGAACCGCTATGGCTCCGAAGATGAGATCGCCCACGTCATCACTTTCCTATGTTCCGACAAGGCGAGCTACGTAACGGGACAGGTGATTGCCGCGGACGGCGGATTTGAAAGCACCGGTGTTGGGTTGCCGTCGCTGCGTGAGCAACCCGAGAAATAGCGAAGAACCGTCCGCATGATCGCCAACGCGGGCGCCCTTTCGGCAATGCCCGAAAGTCTTGGATTAACCATTTAGCGGCGTCAGCCTTTCGGAACACCAGCCTTACGGAGGCCCTCGACCCAAGCATCGATGTCAGCTTGATGTTTAAACGGAAACACACCGGTGATCTTGGTTGCCGTGAATCCCGGCGCGATCTCCATCACTTCGTTGATCAGCGTCTCGGCATCGTCCGTATTTCCGGTATGGCCGCTAGCGGCCAATATCGTGCAGTTGATGGGGATGTTGTCGGCAAGTAATTTGGCTTGCCGGGCCAATTTCTCCGCTTTGGCGAACGCCTTCATGTTCACATGCGCCTGCGCCTGGATTAAAATCATCCCCCAGGCCACGGGGTCATTTGGGCTGAGACGTTGGGCCAACTGAACCTTGCGAATACCTTCTTCGGGCTCATTGTCGTAAACCATTGTCCAGCCGAGATATTGATAAGCATGGGCGAAACTGGGGTTGATCTCAATGGCCCTGCTCAGTTCCTGGCGCGCCAATTCGTGCTCGCGTTGCTGCATGTAAATGGCGCCCACGGCCCAATGAGCATGGGCATTACCCTGATCAATGGCGATCGCCTTCTTGCCGATCTTCAAGGCTTCATCCATGTCTTCGTTGTGCGCCTCGCTCATTTGAAAGACGACATGCCGCCACAGCGTAAAGGTGAGAAAGGCATGGGCCAGGCAAAAATCGGGATCGAGATCAATCGCCTGGCGCAGCAATCGCCGGGCTTCCAGCACGTGAACTTTGCTGTTGTGCCAGCAATGCCATACGCCGCGTTGGTAGAGATCCCAGGCATCTAAATTTTCAGACGGCTTGCGGCGGGCACGGCTTTGCTCGGCACGGTTAAGCTCCGGCTCGATTGCGCCGACGACCATCGTTGTGATTTCATCTTGAACTTCGAAGATGTCCGCCAATTCCCGGTCGTATTTTTCGGCCCATAGATGATTGCCGGTCTCACCATCAATCAACTGCACGGAAATCCTGACGCGGGTTCCGGCGCGGCGTACGCTTCCTTCAAGCACGTAACGGACACTCAATTCACGTGCCATAGCCGGCACGTCCACGGCGTGGCCTCTATACGTGAATGTCGTATTGCGGGCGATGACAAAGAACTGCCGAATATGGCTGAGCGCCGTAATAATGTCTTCTGACAGGCCGTCAGAGAAGTATTCCTGTTCCGGATCGTTGCTGAGATTGGTAAACGGAGGTACCGCGATCGACGGCTTTTCCGAAAGTTTCGACGGGTCTGGCGCAACGGCACCGTCCCCTTCCACGGTCACCTCGGCGACAAATCGGAAGCCCTTGCGCGCCACCGTGCGGATAATCGACTGATCCTTGCCGTTATCGCCCAAGGCGCCCCGGGCGGCGTTGATGCGCGCGTTCAAGGTTCCATCGGAAACGATCCGCCCGTCCCAGACGGTCTCGAAAATTTCATCCTTGCTGAGCACCCGGTCCCTGTTCTCGATGAGACAGGCAAGCAATGAGAACACCTGCGGCTGTACGGCAAGCAATTCATCCCCGTCCCTCAGTTCCAGGCGGTCGGTATCCAGCGAAAAAGAACCAATCCGGAAAATCATGCGCCTTGGAACCCTCTCTCAAGAAGAATCAAGCGTCCAGCAAGCATAAATAAAGCCCGTGTTTAAGCGGGCTTCGGCGAGTGTGCCTAAACTGCATTCAACACACAACGCTTGGTTTCGAGGTGAAACACGATGCAGACCATGATGAAATCTACGAATACGCAAATGGCCCGCTTCCATACATTTCCCGCGCGCCGGGGAAGTTATTCCGCAACGTATCGGGGCTGGATCAGGGCTTTCGGGAAAAATATTCTAACGATAACAATGATGATGGCTGATGCCCATCGGGACGCGAACGTGAAAGCATACAAGGGGCTACTCTAGGCTTCTTCGAAGAACTGCAATCATATCTCTTCATGCCGAAACCGGAAGTCACCCCAACGACCGCAGACCTAGAGCATCGTGCGCTATTTCGTACGCACTGAGACGGTC
>CAZQPC010000497.1:0-2943 GCA_964595005.1 uncultured Magnetovibrio sp. | reverse complement strand
ATAGGTGTCCCAGCCAGCCTGCGAATCCTGGTGCGGCTTGAAGCCATCGCCGCCGGGCATCTTGAAATTGATCTTCTCTTTGAACAGCACGGCTTCGCCCCCCAGCAACTGGCCGACGGGCGCCCGCAGGGCCTCGATAAGCTCCGCAAATCCAGTGTGAAACGGCGAGATGTTTTCGATCCGGCTGACCAGATCGGCGTCGCCGTCCTTGAGGCTTTTTTCGTGATAGACCCAATGCTTGCCGGTCTCTTCGGGGCGCGCCAGCATTTCATCGGCCCAACCGGATATGGTCGACATCTCGGCTTCGTCAAACAGCCCCCGGGCGATCAGAAATCCGTCGTCCGTGAAGGCCTTGAGATGATCATCGGTGAGCACAGGCGTGGTCAACAAGGGCTCGCTCCTTCACCCGAAATTTTCGACGGCGGAGTGTAGAAACTCATACCGGGCGCGGCAACACCGATGATCTGGAATGCGAAAAATGAAAGACCGGGCCAGCGGTTCGTTAGATCATGCCGTCCCGGCCGCGCCCGCAAACGATGGCGGCGACGGTTTGATCGTCCGGGACGCTGACGGCACCGGATTGCAGCGCCGCCAGAGCGGCGGCACCGGCCAATTCGGCGGCGACGCCCATTTCCTGATAGAGCCAGCGCGCGGCGCGGCGCATGGCGTCATCGTCGACCAGGACGATGTCATCAACGTCGCGGCTGATGATATCGACGTTGAGGGCGGCGCTTTGTTTTGGGGCAAGGGGGATGGCGTCGGTGGTGATCGCGCCCAAGGTGGTCACCGATCCCGCCGCGACACTGGTTTTCAGGGTCGGTGCGCCCACGGGCTCGACCCCGATCACCCTAATCTCCGGTTTGATCGCTTTGGCCGCGCAGATGGTGCCGGAGATCAGGCCGCCGCCGCCGATGCCGACCGTGATCACGTCGGTCTGTGACGATTGCTTCAGCAATTCGCGCGCCACGGTGCCTTGTCCGGCGATCACCGTTGGGTCGGAAAAGGGATGAAGATAGGTCAGGCCATCGCGTTCGGCGTGCGCCAGGGCAGCGGCGTTGGCGTCATCCCAGACATCGCCTTCGATGATCACCTCGGCGCCCCAATTGATGATTTCCTGTTGCTTGGCCTTGTCGGCGCGGTCCGGCAGGTAAACCACGGTCTTGGTGTCCGAGGCCCGGCCCGCATAAGCCACGGCGACGCCGTGGTTGCCGCCCGACGCGGTGATGATGCCCCGGTCCAACGCCGCCCGGTCAAGGCTCAGCACCGCATTGCTGGCGCCACGGGCCTTGAAGGATCCGGTGACCTGCAGGCATTCCAATTTCAACATCAACTGCGGATGAACGGGCTCACGGATATGGCGGGTGCGCAGGCACGGCGTGCGCCGCACCCGGTCCTTGATGCGCTCCGCGGCGGCCTCGATGTCGTCTAGGGTGGGCGCGGCGATGGCAGGTGCGTCCATACTTGGCTCCATTCTTTAGCGATTCTGTTTCCAGGCCTCGTAGGCTTCAAGTGTTTCGTCGTTTGGCGGATAGGTGCCGGCAATGGGGTTGCCGGCAGCGACGCGTTCTTGCAGGAAAATTTCCAATAATTCCTGTGCCGCCCCGTTGCTGGCCAGCTCGGCGGCCAATTCCACCGGAAAGACAACAGCGCCATCGGTGTCGGCGACGATGATATCACCGGGAAATACGGCGGCATTCCCGCACGCCACGGGCACTTGAAGCTCCGAGGCGAAATGGCTGATGTGGCTGTTCTTGGCCGCGATGCCGCCGCAGAATATGGGGAAATTCAACGCGATCATGGCGTCGGTGTCGCGCATGGCGCCGTCGGTGACGACACCGGCCGCGCCGGCGGTCTGCAGCCCGGTCATCAGGATGTCGCCCAGCACCGCGGTGCCGGTGTCGCCGCGGGCATCGATCACCAGGACGTGGCCGGGCGGGCATTCGGCAACGGCGCGGCGCTGTGGATAGTCCGGTGAGCGGCCTTTCTCCGGTGTCAGCTTGTCTTCGCGCATGGGGATCAGGCGCAAGGTATAGGCCGGACCGACCAATCGGCCGGCGGCCGGATTAAGGGGGCTGGTGCCGCCGATGAACATACTGGGCATGCCGCGCTTCAGCAGTTGCGTGGTCAAGGTGTTGGTGGAAACCTGCTTCAAGGTTTCCAAGGCATCGCTAAGTTCGGCGTCCATGTGCGTTTCCCTATTCTGGCGGGCCCATATTGTAGGGTTTGATGACCGCGTACAGCGCGTCGTTGACGGGGGTCGGCATATCCATCTCGCGGCCCATATCGCAGACCGTGCCGGACAGCCACGGTGCTTCCAGGCGGCCGCCGTTTTCCAGGTCGATGGCTTGCGAGGCTTTCATTGCCGGCGGCATGCCGTGCATGAACTTCAATAGTTTGTCTTCCGTGTCATCGGGCAGGTCAATCCCCCGGGCCCGGCCGACGCCGGCGACTTCGCGCATACACGCCAGCGCCGTCGCTTCGCCTTCCGATTCGGCGATCAGGCGCCGCATGGGCTGGCGCGCCGCCGTGGTCATGGCGCTGACGGCGACCAGTAGGATGTATTTCTGCCAAAGCGCGCGGAAGATGTCGTTGGGGATATCCGCCTCGATGTCGGCGCCTTCGCAGGCTGCCAGAAAGGCCTCCATGCGGGGCGAGCGGGCGCCATCGGCTTCGGCGAAGGCCAGCGAGGCGAAATCGCCGACCTGACGGATCACGCCGGGCGCCTCAATGGAAGCGGAAACCCGGGACAGGCCGCGGCCCGTATGTGCTTCGCCGAGCACGCCGCCGATTGCCTCCGTCGAGACCACGCCGTTCTGAAACGGAATGACCACCGTTTCCGGTCCCAAAAGCGGCCGGCAGAATTCGGCCGCGGTTTCCGTGTCCCAAAGTTTGACCGCGAACATGACCACATCGACGGGGCCGATGGCGGCCAGGTCGTCATGG
>CAZQPC010000496.1:0-2958 GCA_964595005.1 uncultured Magnetovibrio sp. | reverse complement strand
CCCGGCGGCGCGCCGATCAGCCGCGCCACGGCATGCTTTTCCATGTATTCGGACATGTCGATGCGGACCATGGCGTGATCGTCATCGAACAGGAAGGCCGCCAAGGCTTTCGTCAGTTCCGTCTTGCCGACGCCCGTCGGGCCCAAGAACAGGAATGAGCCGATCGGCCGGTTGGTGTCCTGCAGACCGGCGCGGGCGCGCCGCACAGCGTTGGAAACGGCGACCAGGGCTTCTTCCTGACCGATGACGCGGTCTCTCAGCGCATCTTCCATGGCCAGCAGTTTTTCGCGTTCGCCCTGCAGCATCTTATCGACGGGAATGCCGGTCCAGCGCGAGACCACGCTGGCGATATGTTCGGCGGTCACCGATTCCTCGACCATGTTGGCCTCTTCCATGGCTTCCGCCGCCGCGACCTTTTCCTCCAGGCGCGGGATCAGGTCGTATTGCAGTTCCGATGCTTCTTCCAGCTTGCCCTCGCGCATGGCCCGTTCGACGGCCATCCGCGCCTTGTCCAGGTCGTCCTTGCCCTTGGTGGCATCGGCCAACGAAGCCTTTTCGCCTTCCCATTGGGCCGTCAACTCGGCGGAGTCGGCTTCCAATTCTTCCAATTCCGTTTCCAGCCTTTCCAGGCGGTCGCGCGACGGTTTGTCGCTTTCCTTCTTGATGGCCTCGCGCTCAATCTTCAGCTGGATGATCTTGCGGTCCAATTCGTCGATCTCTTCGGGTTTCGAATCGACCTGCATGCGGACCCGGCTGGCCGCCTCGTCAACCAGATCAATGGCCTTGTCGGGCAGGAACCGGTCTGAAATGTAGCGGTTCGACAAGGTCGCCGCGGTGACCAGGGAATTGTCCAGAATGCGGACCCCGTGGTGCAGTTCATACTTCTCCTTGATGCCGCGCAGGATCGAGATGGTGTCCTCGACGGTGGGCTCAGCCACGAACACGGGCTGAAAACGGCGCGCCAGGGCGGCGTCTTTTTCCACGTGCTTGCGGTATTCGTTCAAGGTGGTGGCGCCGACGCAGTGCAACTCACCGCGCGCCAGGGCCGGCTTCAATAGGTTGGACGCATCCATGGAGCCCTCGGCGGCACCGGCGCCGACCAGGGTGTGCATTTCATCGATGAACAGGATGATCTGACCGTCTGAGGCGATCACTTCCTCCAACACGGCTTTCAGGCGTTCCTCGAATTCACCCCGGAACTTGGCGCCGGCAATCAGCGCGCCGAGGTCCAGGACCAGCAGTTTCTTTTCCTTCAGGTTCTCCGGCACGTCGCCGGAGATGATGCGTTGCGCCAAGCCTTCGATGATCGCCGTCTTGCCGACGCCGGGCTCGCCGATCAAAACCGGGTTGTTTTTGGTGCGCCGCGACAGCACTTGAATGGTGCGGCGGATTTCCTCGTCGCGGCCGATCACCGGATCGATCTTGCCTTCGGCGGCGTCGTCGGTGAGGTCGCGGGCGTATTTCTTCAGGGCATCGTAGCTCTCTTCCGCCGACGCATTGTCGGCGGTGCGGCCCTTGCGGAAATCGGTGATCGCCGTGTTCAGGTTTTGCGGCGTCACACCGCTATCGGCCAGAACCTTCTGGGCCGCCGTGCCGGACGCCATGGCGAGGGCCAACAAAAGGTATTCCACCGTGACGAAACTGTCGCCGGCCTTCTCCGCGGATTGTTCCGCCTGATCAAACAGGCGCGCCGTTTCCGGTGCCAGATAGACCTGCCCGGCACCATTGCCTTCGACCTTCGGCAATTTCGCCAGCGCCGCGCCGACGGCCTCGTAGGCGCGCGCCGACTGACCGCCCGATGCGTCAATGAGCCCGGCGCCCAGGCCTTCCTTGTCTTCCAGAATGACCTTCAAGACGTGCAGCGGCGTCAGTTGCTGGTGGCCCGTCTTCAGCGCCAATGTCTGGGCGTTTTGGATGAAGCCCTTGGCGCGTTCCGTGTATTTTTCGAATTCCATGTCTTTCACTCACCTTTCCGACAGGGTTTATTGTCCCGCTTGGCGGCAACTCAAAACCCCTCGTTCATTAAGGTCTCTCCCCTAGATATGGTGCGTACGGCCATCGGCGCAAGGCCGCGCCCGTCCGCTGTCCGTCCTTTGCCCGCACTATGAAAGTATAACGTTAAAAAAGGGTGCAACGCATTGACTTCGGGAATCAGGAGCGCATTGTTGCGGCCATGAGCATCACCGTGAATGCCCTCTACCGTCACCCGGTCAAGGGCCTGACCCCGGAAGCTGTCGACGCGGCGGCGCTGACACCCGGCGCCGCGATCCCCAATGATCGCCGGTTCGCCCTGGCCTTGGGTTCGACGCCCATGGAAACGGCGGCCACCGAGTGGATGGCGAAATCAAATTTCCTGATGCTGCAGCGGAACGAACGTCTGGCCCAGCTGGAAACCCGGTTCGACGACGCGACAGACAGCCTGAGCGTTCTGCGCGGCGGCCGCCAGGTGAGCCGCGGCAAACTCACGGACCGCGTCGGCCGGGCCACCATCGAGGAATTTTTCGCCGCCTTCATGAAGGACGAATGCCGGGGCCGGCCGAAGATTGTCGAAGCCGCCGGCGGACATGTGCTGTCCGACCACAGGGCGCCGGTCATCTCAATCATCAATCTGGCGTCGGTGAAGGATCTGGAACGGGTCACGCAGCGGCCCGTCGATCCATTGCGCTTCCGGGCCAACATCTGGCTAACGGGAACAGCGCCGTGGCACGAATTTGAATGGATCGACAAGGAAATCACCATCGGCGAGGTCAAGCTGACGGTCACCAAGCGCATTGACCGCTGTGCCGCCATCAACGTCAATCCGGCGACCGCGGAGCGCGATCAGAACATCATCAAGGCCCTGCAGATGGGGTTCCGCCACATCGACGTCGGTGTCTACGCGCGCGTCGAGACAGCGGGCACAATTCGGACCGGCGCTTCACTGACGCCGCCGACCTGATCAGATATAAAGTCTTCTAG
>CAZQPC010000495.1:0-2963 GCA_964595005.1 uncultured Magnetovibrio sp. | reverse complement strand
CGCGCCGACATCTTCGTCACCGCGACCGGCAACATCGATGTCATCACCGTCGACCACATGCGCGACATGAAGGACCGGGCCATCGTCTGCAACATCGGCCACTTCGATTCGGAAATCCAAATTGCCGATCTGAAGAACTTTAAGTGGGACAACATCAAACCCCAAGTGGACGAAGTGGAATTCCCCGACGGCAAGCGGATTATCGTCCTGGCCGAAGGCCGCCTGGTCAACCTGGGCTGCGCCACGGGCCACCCGAGCTTCGTCATGTCGGCAAGTTTCACCAACCAGGTGCTGGCGCAGATGGAGATTTGGCAGAACCCGGACAAGTACGAGAAACAGGTCTATGTCCTGCCCAAGCATCTGGACGAAAAAGTCGCCGCCCTGCACCTGGATAAACTGGGCGCCAACCTGACGACCCTGCGTCAGGACCAAGCCGAGTACATCGGCGTCACCGTCGATGGGCCGCATAAGCCGGAGGCGTACCGCTACTAGGCCGCGCCAATCTGCTGACGGACCGACATGAAGGCGGCGGCTTGGCCGCCTTCATTTGTATATCTGTGACATAATCTGTTTTCCGTACGAATGACGATATTTGGGCCAATCGGGGCCAGCGTCGCTGCGCGGGTTCAGGGGATTCGTTGAACCCTTTGAAAGGCTGGGATACAGTGACGGTGAAAGCCGGCCCCGCATTTTTAGGTCAAATGTCAGGAGGCAACGAATGAAATTCTGCGTGATCGACGACGATGCCACTTCGCTGAAAATGATTTCCGCCCTGCTGACCAAGGAGGGCCATGAAGTGGTGACCGAAACTTCCGGATCCCGGGCCGTGGATACGGCCGTCGCAGCCGAACCCGATTGCATCATCACCGATTTAATCATGGCGCCGGTTGACGGTCTGGAAGTCTGTCAGTCGGTCCGCCGCCACCCGGCGCTCAAGCATCTGCCCGTCATCATGCTGTCGAGCAACACCGAGAAACGGGACTATTGGCAAAAACGGGCCACGGAGTTCGGCGCCGACGGCTATATGATCAAGCCGGTCTACCCCGGATTTGTCCAGGATTTGGAAGAACTTATCAGCGGGCTGGACCGCTGATACTGACGGCTGGCGGGCCGTTCAAAGGTTTGCGGTCAGTTTCTCCAACCTGGCAAATGCCGACGCCAATGCCCGGGCACCCTCGGGACCGCCGTCTTTAAGACAATCGTCGATACCGGTGCTCAATCCCGCCGGGGTCGGGCTAGGCTCCCGGCGCCTTCGCCTTGTCCAACGCGGCTTCCACCTTGCTCATGCTTTTGCACGAATGGCAGGTGCCGCAGGGAATGTATTTTCCCGCTTTGACTTGCGGCCGGCGGCATGACCAAGTCTGCTTGGCCAGATCCATGGGCATTGAGCGGTAGATGTCAATTTTCTGCAGGCCCCGGAAGGGCATGATCCAGTGCGGCTTAAAGCGCTTGTTCACGTGGGCCGCGGCAAATACCGCTGATCCTTCGGCCAATTGATTCCAGGTGGAGCCGTAATGACCGGTCCAGACGGCGTCCGTAATACCGCCCGTGGCGGTGTTGATCCGGGCCGCCTGGAACATGTGCAAGGTCAGGTCCAGACCGCCGCCCAGGCCCAGCATCATCTCGTAGGTGGATGTGGTGAAAGTAAAGTCGCGAATGGTTTCCCGGCAATAGGTGACAGCCGCCTGGGTCGCCATGATCTCCACCTCGTGGCGATTTTCGATGTTGATGGTGACGATGAAGTGGGCGTGTATGGGACCTTTCGTCCATTTCAACAGATTGGCCAAAAGACAGACGCTTTCGACACCGCCCGACACCATCACCAGCGAGCGCACCTTGGTACGCCTGGACTTCGAAAAACGCGCCGCAATTTCCTCACTGATCCGTTCCTTGACCGCCGTGCTTTCGGCCCAGACCTCGCGGCGCGCTGGTTTCCGCTTCGCCGTGGATTTCGCGACGGTCGTCTTCGATGCGGTTGGTTTGCGGGTCATGAGCATCACCTCCGGGCCTCACCCGATGGTACCCGACCCGCCGGCGCCTTGCCAATCGCCCGGCATCGGCGACAATGGGCCGGAAAACGGAAACGAAGGAATGCACCCATGTGCCGCTGGCTGGCCTACGCTGGACCGCCCGTCTATCTGGATACGTTGATCTTGAAGCCGCAGCAGTCGTTGATCACCCAAAGCCGCGATGCCAACAAGGGTGTGACGTCGGTCAACGCCGACGGGTTCGGGGTCGGCTGGTACGGCGACAAGCCGGAGCCCGGCGTCTACCGCGATATCCTGCCGGCCTGGAACGACGACAACCTGAAAAGCCTCGCCGAACACGTGCGTGCGCCTTTGTTTTTCGGCCACGTCAGGGCCTCGACGGGCACCTCGGTCAGCAAGGTCAACTGTCATCCGTTCTCGCACGGGCCCTGGATGTTCATGCACAACGGCGTCATCGGCGGGTTCGAAAATATCCGCCGCACCTTGACCATGGCCATCGACCCTGGCCTATTTCCGAACCTGCAGGGCGCCACGGACAGCGAGGTGCTGTTCTTCCTGTTATTGACCCACGGCCTGGAAGATGACGCCGAAGCGGCCTTCGCCAAGACCATCGGGCTGGTCCTGGACGAAATGGCGGCGGCCGGTATCGACGAACACATGGCGATCACCGCGGCGGCCACGGACGGCAAAACCATCCACGCCATCCGGTTTTCCAACGACGACCGTCCGGCCAGCTTGTTTTACGCCCTGGGCGCCAGACCCCTGACCGCCGCCGGCGTGCCGGCCGTCGAAGCGGAAACAGGTTGTTTGATTGTGTCTGAGCCCTTGGATGATGTGCGTGGTGTGTGGCAGCGGGTGCCGCCGGGCCACATGCTGATCGCCGCCGACGGCGGCGTCTGCGAAATACCCTTTGCGCCGGCACGGCGCTAGAGTATCCGTCTTAATCAAGGAAGATTTGGGCTCCATTTTCTTTGA
>CAZQPC010000494.1:0-2972 GCA_964595005.1 uncultured Magnetovibrio sp. | reverse complement strand
CGGCGTTGGCCGCCGATGAGAAGATTTTGCGCCTCGATGGGTTCGCTGCCGCGGTGCGCGGCGAGGGCGGCGGCGATACGGACTACGATACCGGTCATCACATGCGGCGAAGCCTTGCCGAGACGGCGGTGCCGGCCCGGCATTGCCTGGACCTGATCGATGCGTTCAAGCAAGACGCCGTAAAGGGCCGCTATGACGACTGGGATGACTTGATGGGGTATTGCATCCGCTCGGCGGCGCCGGTCGGTCGGTATTTGTTGGATCTGAACGGCGGCTCAAGGGATGGATATGGGCCTTCTGACGCCTTGTGCAATGCGCTGCAGGTGATCAATCATCTGCAGGATTGCAAGGATGACTACCTGACCATGGACCGGGTTTATCTGCCCGGTGACTGGATGGCGGCCGAGGGCATGGAGGTTGACGAATTGGGCGCCGACAAGGCATCGGCCGCGGTGCGCCGGGTTCTGGACCGCACACTTGACGCCACGGCATTGTTGATGGCGGACGCCTGGCGGCTGCCTGCCGGCTTGCACAGCCGGCGCCTGGCCATGGAATCGGCGGCCATCCTGAATATCGCCGAACGTTTGATCCAACGTTTGCGCTCAGAAGACCCACTGGGCCCGCGGGTGCGATTGAGCAAGGCGGGATATCTGATGCAGTGCCTGAAGGGGGCGTTGCCGGTCGCCGTCGGCATTCGTCCGGCCGGCCGGCCTAAATGATGGGCCGGCGGAGCACGTTCGCGTGAATGCCGATGCCGTGCTCTTGCTGGCGGGGATGTCCCTTGCGGCTTGGCTGATCTTGGAGTTTTTCCGGGGCGGGTTTTGGCGTGCCGATCAACGCCTGGATGCGGCCGGGCACCTCACCGTATGGCCCGATATCGTCGCCATCATACCGGCCCGCAATGAAGCGCCCACCATCGGCCATACGGTAGCCTCGCTGATGCATCAGAACTATCCGGGGACCCTCAATGTCATCGTCGTCGACGATGGCAGCGATGACGGCACCGCCGAGGCGGCCGGCGACTGGCCGAACCTCCGCGTCGTTGCTGGCACACCGTTGCCCGACGGCTGGACCGGCAAGCTGTGGGCCGTGCATCAAGGGCTGACGGCCGCCCAGGTTTATGTGCCGGGCGCCCGTTATGTGCTGATGACCGATGCCGATATCGAACACGCGCCGGACAACCTCAGGGAACTGGTCTACAAGGCGGAAGTGGAGACGTTGCATCTGGTCTCGCTGATGGTGAAATTGCGTTGCCGCAGTGTCTGGGAAAAACTGCTGATCCCCGCCTTTGTCTTCTTTTTCCAGAAATTGTACCCCTTTCCCTGGGTCAACGATCCGGCCAGTCCCATGGCGGCGGCGGCCGGCGGCTGCATGCTGATCCGCCGTGATGCGTTGATGGCGGCGGGCGGCGTTGAGCCGATCCGCGACCGGTTGATCGACGACTGCGCCATGGGCGCCTTGATCAAACGCCGCGGCGCCATCTGGCTGGGCCTGAGCGCGGACACCCGCAGCCTGCGCGCCTACGACAGTCTCGACGAGATTTGGGATATGGTGGCGCGCACGGCCTTCATCCAACTGGACCGTTCAATTTTGGCCCTGATCGGCACCGTCGCCGGCATGTTCGTCATTTATCTGATGCCGCCGTTGGCGGTGGCTTATGGATTGGCGCACGGCTTTGACGACATCGCCATCACCGGCGCCATCGCCTGGGCGGTGATGGCGATTTCCTACCAACCGACCTTGCGGCTCTATGGTGAGCCCATGTGGCGGGGGCTGTGGTTGCCCGTGGCGGCGTTTCTTTACGCCCTGATGACACTGTCGTCGGCGTGGCGCCATTGGCAAGGCCAGGGCGGGGCCTGGAAAGGCCGCCACTACGGCAGCGGGTGACGTGGCCGGAATCGTCGTGTATCCATAGCTGCCATGACCGACGCCGAAAACCCTGAACCGGACGCTGAGCGGGCCCCGATGTCGCCCCCGATGTCGCCCGGAGACCACGCAGAATCCGTAGTGCGCAATTCCGGCACGTCCTTTTTCTGGGCCATGCGCCGGTTGGGGCCGGAAAAGCGGGCCGCCATGTATGCCATCTACGCGTTTTGCCGTGAGGTTGACGACATTGCCGATGAGATCGGCGGCGGTCCGGGCGCGGAACAAGAGAAACGTCACAAACTGGGCCAATGGCGGGCGGAAATTCAACGCCTTTATGGTGGCCAGCCCCGCACCCTGACGGGCAAGGCGCTGTTGCCGGCGGTCAACGCCTTCAAATTGCGCCAGGAGGATTTTGGCGCCGTGATCGCCGGCATGGAAATGGACGCCGGCGACAGGGTCCGCATCGCCGACATGGATGAATTGACCCTCTATTGTGATCGTGTCGCCTCCGCCGTCGGCCGGTTGTCGACGCGGGTCTTCGGATTGCCGCCGGAACTGGGCGACAAGCTGGCCTATGCGCAGGGCCAGGCCTTGCAATTGACCAACATTCTCCGCGACGTCGACGAAGACGCCGGCCGTGACCGGCTATACCTGCCCGCGGACTTGCTTGATGTGCACGGCATCGAAGATACCGGCAATCTGGCCCAGGTCATGTGTGCGCCGAACCTGCATCTGGTTTGTGAATTGCTGGCGAACGTCGCCGAACGGCGCTTCGCCCAGGCCCGCGACCTAATCGGAGCGTGCGATCGCGGCGCCGTCAGGCCGGCGGTCATGATGCTGGAGGTTTATGGCCGCATTCTCGGGAAATTGACCCGGACGGGCTGGGCCGGGCCGCGGTACCGGGTCAGCCTTTCACCGGTTGCCAAGCTCTGGCTGTTACTGCGGTACGGAATATTTTGAGCGCTGCGGTGCATATTCTGGGCGCCGGTCTGGCCGGCCTGTCGGCCGCCGTGCGCTTGGCCGACGCGGGCGTTCGCGTCACTGTTTATGAGGCCGCGGGCCACGCCGGCGGCCGATGCCGGTCCTATAGGGATGACGTGCTGGGG
>CAZQPC010000493.1:0-2999 GCA_964595005.1 uncultured Magnetovibrio sp. | reverse complement strand
CTGCGCACAAGCTCTTCGGGCCGACTGGCGTCGGCGTCCTCTACGGGAAGCTCGCACTGCTCGAAGCGATGCCGCCCTACCAGGGCGGCGGCGACATGATCAAGCGGGTGACGTTCGAGAAGACGACTTTCGAAGACCCGCCGCACCGCTTCGAGGCCGGCACCCCGCCGATCGTTCAGGCCATCGGGCTCGGTGCCGCGGTCAATTATGTCGATGCTTTGGGCATGGAAAACATCGCCGCCCATGAACACGGCATCCTGGCCTACGCCAACGAGCGTCTGGCGCGGATCGAGGGCTTCCGGTTTGTCGGCACGGCGCCGGACAAGGCGGCAATCATTTCCTTCCTGGTCGACGGCCTGCATCCCTTTGACGTGGCCGCCATTCTTGATCGCCAGGGCGTCGCGCTTCGGGTCGGTCAGCATTGCGCCGAGCCTTTGATGGACCGTCTGGGGATCGAGGGAACCGCGCGGGCGTCCTTCGGCCTCTACAACACCCGCGACGATGTCGATGCACTGGCGGCTGCCGTCGAGAAGGCCAAGGAGATGTTGTCGTGAGCGCCTTGCCGCCCTTGGAAAAATACGATGAGTTCATCGGCAATCTGGAATTGATCGACGACGAAGACATGCGCTTCGAATATATCATCGATATCGGCAAACGCGGGTCCGTTGAAGAATTCCCCGACGTTTTCAAGGTTGATTCGAATCTCATGCACGGCTGCATGTCGAAGGTCTGGATATCCGATCGCGTCGACGACGGCCGGCATTACTTTTCCGGTTTCAGCGACGCCATCATCGTCAAGGGCCTGGTTACCATGATGACCGAATCGTTCAGCGGCCTGACCGCTGCGGAACTGGACAGCTTAAACGAAGACCACGTGCGCAAGCTGAACCTGGGCGCGCTCACCACCCAACGCCAGGTCGGCATGATGGCCATGTTGGCGCATTTACAGAAACTGGGCCGGCGTGATGCCGGCGGCGGCGCCACCCAAGCCGCAGATTTGGCCGCGAATTAAGGAGAAAGACCATGTATCCGCAAGGCGACCCCTACAGCATGACCGTTGAGAACGATACGGAGTTGACGGCGACCATGGGCGAGGCGCTGGCGGCGGGCACGCCGGTCGCCTCGGAAGAGCAGCTTATCGACGCCATGCGCACCGTGTTCGATCCGGAAATTCCGGTCAATATCTATGACCTGGGGCTGATCTACACCACCGATATCGCCGCCGACGGCAAAGTCGATATCACCATGTCGCTGACCGCGCCAGGCTGCCCGGTGGCCGGGGAGATGCCGGGCATGGTGGCGCAGGCGGTTTCGGGCATTGATGGCACGGGTGTTGTCGACGTGAAAATTGTCTGGGAGCCCATGTGGACGCCCGAATTGATGACCGAAGACGCAAAACTTGCGCTCGGCATGTTCTGACCCTATTTAGTTAAGACGGAGAGTAACGATGAACGCACCCATGCAACGGCCGCAAATGCTGACGCTCACCGACGCCGCCGCGTCGCAGGTCAAGAAATTGATCTCCGACAGCGATGCGCCGGTTTCCGGCTTGCGCGTCGGTGTTTCGTCGAAAGGCTGCTCGGGCCTTTCCTACGTTTTCGAATATGCCGAAGAAAAGAAGAAGCTTGAGGAACAGGTGGAAAGCAAGGGCGTCAAGATATTCATCGATCCCGCCGCCATCATGTTCATCATGGGCAGTGAGATGGACTACAAGGAAGACCGTCTGCAAAGCGGCTTCGTCTTCAACAATCCCAACGCCAAAAGCATCTGCGGTTGCGGTGAGAGCTTCTCCGTTTAACGTCTGACCGTCGAAGGTCTTTTCCATGAAAATATCACGCGCTGTCATGCCCGGGGTAAGCCCGGTAATGGCGGAAATGTATAAGCATCAGGTGGAGCGGACTTAGCGTGCTGAAGATGACATTTGTTGACCCGGACGGCACCCGCCATGAAGTCGATGCGCCGGAAGGCCTGAGCGTGTTGGAAGTGGCGCACCGAAGCGGCTTTGATCTGGAAGGTGCGTGCGAAGGCTCGATGGCGTGCTCGACCTGCCACGTTTTTGTCGATGACGCGTGGTTCGACCGTTTGCCAGAGGCGTCCGAAGAGGAAGAAGACATGCTGGACCTGGCCTTCGACGTGCGCCCGACGTCGCGCCTCGGCTGCCAGATCGCCATGGCCAAGGAGCTCGACGGACTGGTCGTCAACCTGCCGGCCCAGCATTACAACCTGATGGGCGATTAAGCCCCGTCATACCCGGCGATGCGCAATCGATGACATATATTCTGGATATTCTGCCGTTTCCCGATCTGGCCGCCGTGGCGTGGTTCCTGGTCGGTTGGGGCGGCTATACCCTGGTGGCCGACAAATTGCGGCGCCGGCACCGGGAACTGGCGCAGGTCATGGACGGTTATCGGCACAAATGGATGGAGCGCATGCTGCAGCGTGACAACCGCATGGCCGACGTCAATATCATTATCGCCCATCACCGCAGCGGCGCCTTGTTCGCCTCGACGACGATCCTCATCTTGGCCGGTGTGGTGGCGCTGCTGGGCAACGTCGACCGGCTGTTGGTGGTCATCGACCAAATCAGTTTCGCGACCCTGGCGTCGCGCGAATTGCTGGAATTGAAGGTCGTCGCGCTGTTGCTGGTTTTCATTTACGCCTTTTTCAAGTTCGCCTGGTGTCTTCGTCAATACAATACGACGTTGGTCTTGATCGGCGCGGCGCCGCTGCCCACCGATTGTGACGATACCGACGCCGTGCAGTATCCGAAAAAGGC
The DNA here is from genome assembly GCA_964595005.1 of uncultured Magnetovibrio sp. Taxonomy (GTDB): domain Bacteria; phylum Pseudomonadota; class Alphaproteobacteria; order Rhodospirillales; family Casp-alpha2; genus UBA3470. The sequence continues at coordinate 223 of CAZQPC010000493.1, read as the reverse complement.
GGCCCGGGTGTTGACCCGGGCGACAGGCAATTTCAACCGCGGCATGCGCGCCTATCATTTCGGCCTGGCGGCCCTGGCCTGGTTCGTCCATCCCTATTTGTTCATGGCCGCGACGGTGTTTGTGGTGCTGGTGCTGTACCGGCGCGACTATCATTCGGTGACCCTGCGGGCGCTGGCCGATTAGAGCATCGTGCGCTATTTCGTTCGCACTGAGATCACCGTT
>CAZQPC010000492.1:0-3000 GCA_964595005.1 uncultured Magnetovibrio sp. | reverse complement strand
ACGCCGAATTCCTCGGCGATCTCCTTTTGCACCAGCGTGGAGCCCGGCTCCAAGGTGAAGTCGATGATTCGCCGGCGCAGGCTTTCGTAAATCTGATGGGCCGTGGATATGCGGCGGTCAATCTTCATCGACTTTTCTTCTTCTGGATCATCCGAACCGTCGGTCACGCATCATAACATAACAAACAGGGTTGACCTGATCCACTAATATATTAGTATGCCGCAGTCAAATTTATCGACATTTTGTGATCAATCAACATTGGGGAGGTTCTCTACATGCTTAAGCAACTTACCGTAGCAGCCGCCATTGGCGCGGTGGCGTTGACGGCGCCGATCGGCAGCGTCGATGCCAAGACACTGAAGTTCCAGACCAGTTCATCGGCTGGCAGTTTCACCTATAAATACATGACCGAAGTCTGGGCGCCGAAGCTGGAATCCATGTCCGGCGGCAAGCTGAAGATTGACATTGCGCCGACCAAGGCCATCGTGCCGCACCGCGAAACCATCACCGCCGTGAAAAACGGCATCCTGGATGGTGACTTGAATGCGGTGGCCTATTTTGCCGGCCTCGACGCCGGTTTCGCCCTCATGGGCGACCTGATCGCCGGCTACGACACCACCGACCAGATGCAGATTTTCTGCATGAACGGCGGCGGCAAGGAAATGCTGCAAAAGCTCTATGACAAGTACACCAAAAAAGGTATCCACGTCATCGGTTGCGGCCCCTTCGCCCGTGAAGCCTTCGTCGCCACCAAGCCGATCCGCACCGTCGCCGATTTCAAGGGGGTCAAGCTGCGCTCGCCGGAAGGCCTGGCCTCGGAAGTTTTCCGCCGCGCCGGCGCCGCGCCGGTCGCCATTCCGTTCTCGGAAGTTTACACGGCGCTTGAAAAAGGCATCGTCGATGCGGCCGACGCCAGCGCCTACGTGAACAACGAATCGAACGGCCTGCACAAGATCGCCAAATACCCGATCTATCCGGGCATCCACTCCATGGCGGTCATTCAGATGGTCATCAACCAGAAGGTCTGGAACAAACTGACGGAAGGTGAGCGGACCATGCTGGACGTCTGGTATCTGGCCTATTCAACCGACATCCGCCGCGCTTCCGACCTGGAAGACCGCAAGCTGGTGTCCCGCGACAAGGCCGGCAAGGGCCTGGTCAAGGAAGTCATTGACTGGGCGCAGGTTGAACGCGACAAGTTCCGCGAAATCGCCGTCGGCGCCTGGGAAGATTATGCCAAGAAGTCTCCCCTCGCAAAAGAGGCCTATGACGCGAACATCAAGTTCATGAAGCAATATGGACTTCTGAAATAACTCGACCGGCCGAAAATTGGCTGGTTTAGTAAACGCGTAACGTTCGGCATTGTACCGGCCCGCCGTTGATCGGCGGGCCGGGCATGTCTTTCCATTTCAGGTTTCAGGCGAGAATCATGGACACTCAGACAAGCGCTGCCGCCCTGGCCGGTGAGGCCGAGGCCCCCACGTCGAGGACCGAGCGGGCGATCGATCACTTCAGCCGGTTCAGCGGCTTGGCCGTTGCCCAGCTCTATCTGCTGTGTGCCGCGGTCACCATGTATGAAGTGGTGATGCGCTATGTCTTCAACGCGCCCACGCAATGGGCGTTCGAGGTTGTCATGGTTCTCTGTGCGACGGCATGGATGCTGTCGGCGGGATACATCACCTTCCACAAACGCCATATCGGCATCACCGTTCTGTATCTGATGGTCGATGAGAACAAGCGCTGGTGGCTCGATCTGTTCGCCATGGTCGTCGGCGTGCTCGCCTTGACCCTGCTGGCCAGTGACACGCTGGTCCAGGCGCTGGAATCCATGGACAACATCGAACGCGCCGGCACGTCGTTCAATTCGCCGGCGCCCATGTTGTTGAAGATGGCCCTCACCTTCGGTGCCATGGTCTATCTGGTTCAGCTGACCGTGAACCTGAAACGGCATTTTTCCTCGAGGCTCTGGCGGACCATTGTCCTGGCGACCGCCGCGGTGATCACCTTCCGCTTGATTCTGGTCGTCGTCGTCCACTATTTCGGTGAAGACGGCGCCATCGGGTCGATGAATGAAATTTTCGTCGGCTTTGGCGAAACCGTCGATCCCACCCAGTTCTTCAATGCCCGCGATTTGGGCCTCGGCATCATCTCCCTGGGCATCGTCGTGACGCTGGTCTTCCTGATGATGACCGGCATGCCGCTGGGCATCGTGACGCTGATTGTCTCGGTGATTTGCGCCATCTTGTTCTTCGGGCCGCGCGGCCTTTATCTGGTCTCCACCAATGCCTTCGGGTTGCTGGAGAAATACCCGCTGGTGGCGGTGCCCTTGTTCGTCCTGATGGCGTCGATCCTGGAGCGCGCCGGCATCGCCAAGGACCTGTTCGACGCCATGTCGATCTTCGCCGGCAACCTGCGTGGCGGCGTCGCCGTGCAGACCGTCGCCGTGGCCGTCGTGCTGGCCGCCATGTCCGGCGTCATGGGCGGCGAAATCGTCATGTTGGGTCTGGTCGCCCTGCCGCAGATGTTGCGCCTGGGGTATGACCGAAAGCTCTCGATCGGGGTCATATGCGCGTCGGGCTCGCTGGCAACGCTCATCCCACCCAGTATCATCATGATCGTCTATGCCCTGTCGGCGGAAATTTCCATCGGCGATCTGTTCCTGGCCGGCGCCGCGCCGGGCCTGATCCTGGCCAGCTTCTACGCCATCTTCGTGTTGATCCGTTGCCACTTCGACCACTCGCTGGCGCCGACGGCGGCCGAGGTGGCGGAGATGACCGGCGGCGACACCAAGCTGTCGCCGGAACGGATGGCGGCGGTGGCGCTGTGTATTGCCTTGATCGCCTGTGTCATGGGCTCCATCTACGCCGGCATTGCATCCGTCACGGAAGCCGCCGGCGTCGGCGTGTTCGGCGCCATTATCGTCGCCGCGATCCGCAACAAGTTCAGCTGGCCGCTGATGCAGGAGGCGCTGGCCGGCACCATGTCGACGGTCGGCACCAT
>CAZQPC010000491.1:0-3010 GCA_964595005.1 uncultured Magnetovibrio sp. | reverse complement strand
GCTGCATATACGGCGCTCCCGCGTATCGTGGGAGCGCCGGTATCAGTGCGCGGGCCTATTCCCGCAAGAGATCTATCCGGGTGGTTTGCCGCCCCAAAAATAATAAATCCGAAAATTTACGCGCCAACCAATGGCCGGGCCGGCGGCGGCGCACATACCAAGATAAACTTGGTATCAAGGGAGGGGTTCATGAGCAGTGTCGAACTAGATCATGTCATCATTCGGTTTGGCGACTTCACCGCCGTGGACGACTGCAACCTGACCATTGAATCAGGTGAATTTTTTAGTTTTCTGGGCCCGTCCGGGTGTGGCAAAACGACGATTCTCAGGGCCGTATCCGGTTTCAATGAACCCACCGAAGGCGTCGTCAGGATTGGCGGCAACGACATGCGCGGCATGGGCCCGAACCAGCGCCCGACGGCACTGATTTTCCAGAATTTGGCCCTGTTTCCGCTGATGAGCGTCGCCGACAATATCGCCTTCGGCTTGGAAGTGCGCGGCATCAAATACGAAGAACGCCGCCGCCGCGCCGAGGAATTACTGAACCTGATCGCCCTGCCGGGACAAGGCGATAAAATGGTCTCTGAATTGTCAGGCGGCCAACGCCAACGGGTCGCCATTGCCCGTGCCCTGGCCGTCGAACCGGGCGTCCTGCTGCTGGATGAACCGCTGTCCGCCCTCGACTTGAAATTGCGCCAGCACATGCGCACGGAGCTGCGCACCATCCAACAGCGGGTCGGCATCACCTTCATATACATTACCCACGATCAGGGTGAAGCGCTGACCATGTCGGACCGCATCGCCGTGATGAGTGCGGGGATCGTCGAACAGGTCGGCAACGGGTCGGAAATCTACAACCAACCGGCCAGCGCCTTCGTCGCCTCCTTCGTTGGTGAAAACAACCCACTGCGCGGTAAGGTTTCCAACGCCGACAACGGCCACGCGGTCATCGACACCCACTTCGGCCCCTTGCGCGGTGCCAACCGGCAAGGCCTGAAGGCCGGTGATGACGCCTTCATCTTCATCCGTCCGGAAAGCCTGATATTGGCCGATAGTGACGGTGACAACACTTTTGAAAGTGAAGTCATCAAAGAGGAGTTCGAAGGCAACTTCGCGCACTTGTTCTTGCGCGGCGAAACCGACGACAAGAACCTCAAGCTGGCGATCATCAACGACGGCGGCGTCCCGCAATCGACGCCGGGCAGCAGGGTCAAGGTCCGGTTCAATGCCGATCAGGCTTCGGCGCTTCCCTATGGAGATCTTGCCGATGAGTAAGGCGCTCCCAGATGGCGCCATGCTGCACGCGCAATTGCAGATATCGCCAAAATTGCCCGGTGCCGGTAGTTCGCCGTCCGCGCCGGCGCCAACCATAACCCCATCATTGCCAAGCTCTTCCGGGCCCGCGATCACGCCGTCGCTGCCGGGCTCCTCGGCGCCGTCCATTTCGCCCTCCCTGCCGGGATCGAGCCCAAGCGTCAGCCCCAGCCTGCCGGGCTCAGCGGCGCCGGCCGCCAGCGCGGGAACGCCGGTGAGTGGCGGATCAAATCTGAACATCACCATCACCAACCCGGAAAACCTGCCGTCCCTGCCGGCCGGCCAGCATGAACTGAAACTGGTCATCCAGAAGGACGAACCGGTGCCGCCCGCCCAACAGGATTCGGGGCTTGGCTTCATCGAAGTCTTTATCGCCCTGTTGGCGGCTCTGATCGTCGCGCCCTTCACGCAGAAAGAAGCCTCGAAGTGGTTCGGAAGTCTTAACGCCATCGGGTTCGTCAAAAAGAACGGGCTGGCGGTCTCCACCTACCTGGTCGTCTTCACGGTCGGCTGGATCGTCTTCATGATCGTGCTGCCGCAGTTAAACATGCTGGACTTCTCGTTCCGCTATTCCCTGCCCCCGGACCAGGTCGGCGGCCCCAACGACGTCTACACCCTGAAGAACTACAAATACCTGATCTTCGGCCGACCGGGCAGCGATGAATGGTTCAACTGGCTGCACCTGCACGTTTTCTTCAAGACCATCGTCGCAAGTGTCATCGTCACCGCCCTGAACTTCGCCATGTGCTATCCGCTGGCCTACTACATGGCGCAATCGGTGGCCGGCAGTTCTCAGCGGCTGTTGTTTCTGTGCCTGTTACTGCCCTTCTGGGTCAACGAGATCCTCCGCGCCTTCGCTTTCAAGCTGATCTTCGCACAGGTCGGATTACTGAATTCCATGCTCATGGGAATGGGCATTATCGATACGCCCTTTGACTTCTTCAAGGCCGACATCGCGCTCTATACGGGCCTTACCTACGCCTATCTGTTGTTGATGATCTTCCCGCTCTACAACGCCATTGAGAGCCTGGATCACAATCAGATCGAGGCGGCCCGGGACATGGGCGCGTCGTGGCTGAAGATTCACCTGCGCGTTGTCATGCCGCACGCCAAGCCGGGCATCGCGTCGGGCTGCACCATGGTCTTCATGCTGTCCGCCGGCGCCCTGGCGGCACCGCAGATTCTTGGCGGTCCGTCCAGCCTCTGGTTCACCCAGATCATCCAGCAATGGTACAACACCGGCGGCAACTGGCCGCAGGGATCGGCCTACGCGTTCGTCTTGTTGCTGGTCTGCATCATCTTCGTGCAGATCATGATGCGAGTCTTCAAGGTCAGCCTAGGGGAGATTGCTCAGCGATGAATTCTTCAGATATTCAGAAGTGGGTCGTCCGGGGTTACATCCTCGTCTTCTTCCTCTATCTCTTTGGTCCGCTGGTCATCATGTCGGCGTCGGCCTTCAACACATCGACCTATCCCACCATCACGCCGTGGGAGGGGTTCACCCTGCACTGGTTCTCGGACCTGATGGAGAACGACAAAATCATCGACGGCTTTTGGAACTCCGTTTACATCGGCATCGGTGTCTGTGCCTTGTCCGTACCCATTGGACTGGCCGGCGGCATCATGATGATGCAGGTGCCGGAGCGCTCGCGGCCTCTCTACTATACGGTCGTCGTATCGCCAGTGTTGATCCCAG
>CAZQPC010000490.1:0-3031 GCA_964595005.1 uncultured Magnetovibrio sp. | reverse complement strand
AGCGGGCTGTACGGACGATCTCTATGGGTCATTATTAATGCAATTTGGTATAACGGGGTCGCTTCAATGTGCGGAAGAACGCTCAACATGAATGACCAGTCAAATTAGGCAGGCCAGTGCTGATCGAGGGGACATCACTCGCCAAGTGGCACGAACTTGCTTCATGTATCATGGCGATACCAAAAAGAAGTCTACAGACGGTGGCTCGTTCCTGGGCTACGCGATGATCGGCCTGACAGTACTGGCAATGATATGATCACAATGGATTTGGCAATCCAGCTAATATCTACGGAGACAAAAGGGGCGCTGATTATCGAGAGTGCGAATTTCAAGCACGATGATGAGAAGCGCCTCTTCCAATTCAAACACTTCAAATAACAAGCTCAAGACGCTCCTTGACCGTCTCCTCAACCACGGCCTACGGCGGGGCGAATATCGTCGGCACGCAGACGACGGCGGCGAACGACGACATCATTTCATCGGATGACGGCCTGAACCTGAATGGGATTACGCAGACCAATATCGCCACCCTCAATCTGGATACCGGCAATTATTCCGGTACGCCGCAAAAAGAGCCCCCGGATACCGGCGAGGTATACCAGGGGCCCAAATCTCGGTCGCCGCGAGGGAATTCGAAGCGGCCAAGGGTCGTTCGAATCATGTGGCTCTGACTTGTTTCATAAATTTATCGACCTCTTCCTTCAAAGAACTCGACTGATCAGCCATGTTCGACGACGCCGTCAGGATTTGTGTGGCCACTGCGCCGGTTTCAGAGGCCGCCTTGGTTACACCGGAAATATTGGATGAAACTTCAGATGTGCCTTGAGACGCTTCCTCCACATTGCGGGCGATTTCCTGAGTCGCCGCACCCTGTTGCTCAACGGCGGATGCAATTGCCGTAGCAATCTCGTCGATCTCATTGATCGTTCCGGTAATGCCCTGGATCGCCGTAACGGCGTCTTGCGTGGCTGTCTGGATTCCGCCGATTTGAGAACCGATTTCGTCGGTCGCTTTGGCCGTCTGGTTGGCCAGATTCTTGACTTCCGAAGCAACAACCGCAAACCCTTTGCCGGCGTCGCCGGCGCGGGCGGCCTCGATCGTCGCATTGAGCGCCAACAGATTGGTTTGCTCGGCAATATCCGTAATCAAGGCGACGACTTCACCGATTTTATTGGCAGCTTCCGCTAAGCCTTGTATTTGCTCGTCCGTTGATTTTGCGTCAACAACCGCCGTTCGCGCGATCTCGGCGGATATGGACACCTGCCGGCTGATTTCAGTTACGGACGAGGATAACTCTTCGGCCGCAGTCGAAACCGACTGCACGTTTGCAGCAGCGGATTCTGATGCGTTGGCCACAGCGGTGGCTTGATTCGACGTCTCTTCGGCTGTCGACGCCATGGATTGCGCGGAACCCTTCATTTGTTCGGCGGCGGCGCCGACACCATCAACCACAGAGCCCACACTGGATTCAAAATCGTCGGCCATCTTGTTCATCAGTTCGGTCTTTTCTTGTTCGGCCCGCTGCTTCGCGGCCTCCTGCTCATCTTCCAGGCGTTTGTTTTCAAGGGCGTTGTCTTTGAAAACCTGTACGGCTTTTGACATATCACCGATTTCGTCACCGTGATCCGTGGCCGGCACGTCCGTTTCCAACTCGCCGCCGGCGATTTTATCCATGGCTTCGGTCATTCCCTTGACCGGACCGGCGATGCCCGTGCCAATCAGATAAGCCGCCCCAATACCGAACAGAATGGCGACGGTGGAACCGATCAGCGTTTGCGTCACCGCTTCGCTGACTTCGGCGGCGGCGAGGGGGCCGAGTTCATCCTGCTGGCTTTTGACTTCAAGTTTTAAGTCTTCCACATCTTTCGCGATGACGGGGCCAATGCGGTCCAGACCGTTCTTGATTTTATCGTTTCGCGCCAGGATGATTTTGACAACCTCTTCGAATGCTTTTGAGTAGGCGGTCGTGCCTTTGACGACGTTAGTTGCCAGCTCCCGGCGGGTCGGGTTTTGCAGGCTGTCAAGCAAGACAACTGCGTTTTCCGAGGTCGCCTTGAATTCTTTGCGGACACGAAGGACCGACGCTTCGTCGTTCTGGATCAAAAACCGTTGAACATACAATCGCGCCAGCAGCAGATTACGCAACGTTTGACCGCCGCGATAGGCGGCTTCCGCGTCATTGTCGTCAAATGCACTTTGCATGACCGCTGACAAATCCCGCTCAGCCTGGGGACCCAATTTATTGAGTTTTGTATTTACGACCACATTGCGCTGGTCCTGATCGGCCGTGACTTGATCAAATATGTGCACGTATTCCGCAAGTTCCTTTTCGACTTTCACAAGTAGGTTCTGGAATGCCTCGTCCGATGCCAAATGTTCCGCATCCTTGACGATCTGCCTGGTTGCGGCGGCGCGTTTCTTGACGCCCTCTATATTGGCGTCACTGGCCTGAATAACGAAGTTCTTCACGTTCAGACGGGTGACAAGCATGTTGGCCTGAATACGGCCGGCCGCGTTGGTTTGCCGGGCCAGGGCGCGGTAACTCTGAAAGTTATCGTTGGCGCCGGATAATCCGAAGTATCCGATCCCGGATACCACGGCCAGAAATACGACGATAACGCCGAAACCGCCGAATATCTTGGTTGAGACTTTTACGTTTTTAAGAAAATTCATGGTTCCCGTGCTCCATTTAATGATCAGAATGAAAACTCACAACGTTATCTGTAAACTTAAGGGCGGTTGCGACATCGAATTTGCCGTCAACTGCCTTTTCCAACAGGATGGTGCCAAAATCTTTTCCATCCTTATTTCCAAAGTGTTGGACCAGCATCGCAGCGCCAACACTTGTCGTAGCGATGCTGACGAGGCGTGGGTCATACGACTCAAATAGAAGAGAGTTGGAATGTTAGGTAACGACAGCCAACTTCCACAATTTTTAGAGGTGCCCTAATGATGGAAATAACAAAAGATTGTTTCACTAGGGCCTGTGGACATTTAACGGATTCCCAATCTTTGTAAAATATGATTCAAG
>CAZQPC010000489.1:1023-3044 GCA_964595005.1 uncultured Magnetovibrio sp. | reverse complement strand
GCACTTTAAACCCGGAGAGTGACCAACCTAACGCAATTACACCGTGTCCCCGTTTATCTATCGTCCCCGTTTATCGGTAAATAGTATACTGTCCCCGTTTTCTGCCGTTTTCTGCACCAGAATAAGCGCCGCGACGCCGATGAAGGTGAAGGTGAATAGTTTACGCGTGGTGTGTCCCTCGTTTCTCGTCGATGATAGGCGATATATGGGGACCGTGCCGAGACAAAAAAATAGCCGCCCGAAGGCGGCCCTGTCCCTAACATGGCCATTGATTCGGTCGCTGAAACGCCATCAATATTAAGCGTGAGATTATGGTGACAGAATACCCCCTCGCCTTGTGGGCATTATATGGGAGGAGAACAGAGCGCAAAATTGACCTTTAAAAACCGGCGGCATTGTATAAATTTTCGTCAAGACCTTCCCCCTCAATACGCATTGCACTAACGCGGACAGGTAGTTGAAACAACCGCTCACCCTTACCAATGTGCAGGCCCGTCATCTATTTCTGGACCGGCAAGGGTTTTCCTCCTCCCCGACGGCAAAACTGACGACAGCAGGCCTATTGGAGATGATCAGGTCTTTGGGGTTTGTTCAGGTGGACAGCATCAATACGGTCGCCCGCGCCCATCACATGATCCTTTTCGCGCGTAACCAGACCTACAAACCCGAACAACTGACGCACCTTCTGGAAACGGACAGAGGTTTGTTTGAGCATTGGACCCACGACGCCGCCGTGATCCCAACGGAGTTTTATCCCTATTGGCGCCATCGCTTCAAAAGAGACGAGATCATGCTGCTCAATCGCTGGCGGAACCGGCGCGGCCAGGGATTTGATGAGGTGCTGGCGGAAATGTTGGAAACCATCGCGCAGCGTGGTCCGACGATGAGCAAGGACGTGTGTTCGAAAAGGACAAAGGCCTCGGGTTGGTGGGACTGGCAGCCTGAAAAAACAGCCCTGGAGTTTCACTGGCGCACGGGAAACCTGGCCATCGCGGGCCGTTCCGGGTTTCAGAAAATTTACGATCTCACGGAAAACGTCATCTCAAGCACCCACAGAAAAGAACAAATTAGCGAAAACACGTTCATCGACTGGGCGTGTCACTCGGCGCTCAGACGTTTGGGCGCGGCGACCTCGGGTGAAATTGCCGCCTTCTGGGGATTGGTGACGCCGAAGGAAACCGCGCTTTGGACCCAGAGGCACTTAGACAAGAAGCGCTTAATGGACGTCCTCGTGGAGCCCACATTGGACGGCAAGCCCGCCAAGGCCTTGGCGTTTGTTGGTCTCGAAGACCAAATCAATTCCTTGCCCCGCCCGCCGAAGAGACTACGCGTTCTTTCACCCTTCGATCCGCTGATCCGCGACCGCAAACGTTGCCTTCGTCTGTTCGGCTTTGATTACCGCATTGAAGTTTTCGTTCCGAAGGAAAAGCGCAAATACGGTTACTACGTTTTTCCGCTTCTGGAAGGTGACCAGTTTATCGGCCGCATCGATATGAAGCGTCACGATGACACGTTGGTCGTCTCCGGCCTCTGGTTAGAACCCGGCGTCAAATTGGGGAAAATGCGAAAAGCGGCTTTGGAGGCCGAGCTTGACCGGCATCGCCGCTTTATTGGGGCAAGCGCTGTCAAATTTTCGCAAGACTGAGCCGGCGACACGGCACCACCTGCCCACGATAAAAAAGGGCCACCCGAAGGCGGCCCTTTTCCGTAATCGCTTGGAAGCTGGCGCTTAGCGCTTCGAGAACTGGAAGCTGCGGCGGGCCTTGCGGCGGCCGTATTTCTTGCGCTCGACGACACGCGAGTCTCGGGTCAGGAAGCCTTCCTTCTTGAGCACCGGGCGCAGCGAGGGCTCATACAAAGTCAGCGCCTTGGAAATGCCGTGCCGCACGGCGCCGGCCTGGCCGGAAAGCCCGCCGCCCTTGACCGTGCACATGACGTCGTACTGCCCGGTGCGGTCGGAGACGTCGAAGGGCTGGTTCAACAGCATGTCAATGACCCCGCGGGAATCTCTCCCGCGGTCG
>CAZQPC010000489.1:0-1013 GCA_964595005.1 uncultured Magnetovibrio sp. | reverse complement strand
TTCAACAGCATGCGCAGCACGGGCCGGGCGAAGTAACGTTCCACTTCGCGGCCGTTGACGGTGATGCGCCCGGCGCCCGGCTTGATCCAGACGCGGGCCACCGCGTCCTTGCGTTTGCCGGTGGCGTAGGAGCGGCCCTGCTCGTCCAATTTCTGCACGTAGACAGGCGCGTCGGAAACGGACGTCTCGACAGGGGCCTCGGCGGCGGCCTCTTCGGCGGCTTCCGCCGGTGCCTCTTCGGCGGCCGGCGCCTGGGCGGCGGCGACGTTGTCTTCGATGGCCGATTTCAGGTTCTCGAGAGTGACGGGTTCATCGGCCATGTTCAGGCGCTCCTCTTGTTCTTCGAATTCATCGCGGCAACGTCCAGGACTTCCGGCTGTTGCGCTTCATGGGGATGGTCGGTGCCGGCGTAGACATGCAGCTTGCGCATCTGTTGGCGGCCCAGGGGATTGCGGCTGATCATCCGCTCGACGGCTTTCTGCACCACGCGCTCGGGGTGCTTGCCCTCAAGAATGCTGCCCGCCGTGCGGCTTTTGATGCCGCCCGGATAGCCGGTGTGCCAATAATAGGTCTTATCGGCCCGCTTGTTGCCCGTCAGCTTCACCTTTTCGGCGTTGATGACGATGATGTTGTCGCCGCAATCCATATGCGGGGTGAAGGAGGTCTTGTGCTTGCCGCGCAATCGGGTCGCGATGACCGCGGCCATGCGGCCCAAAACCAGATCCTCGGCATCGATGAGATACCACTTTCTCTCAATCTCCGAGAGTTTCGCAGAATAGGTGTTCATGCCGTCCTCACAATTCATTCAGGTTTCGAGGCCAATGGAAACTCAATGGTCTCGAAGCGCGCGGAGTATGCCAGCAAATATCGCCGTGTCAACCGGCAAAACACCAAATAATTCCGTAGGTTATGAGTGAGGTATTTTAATACCGCTATTGCTGAATTAGGCCGTTTGCGGCGGAATGGAGTAGGTGCCCGTGGCATGCGCCACGGGCTCGTCATGGCCTTCGGAA
>CAZQPC010000488.1:0-3062 GCA_964595005.1 uncultured Magnetovibrio sp. | reverse complement strand
GCCGCCAAAGCCGCCGCCGCCTATCGGCATGCCGGCGCCATCGCTCACATCGCCGATCACGCCAAGGCCCGCTGGGCCTACGGCAAGGCCATCGAACTGGACCCAATGGATACACAGAGCCGGCTGATCTACAGCGAACTGCAGGTGGAAGCGGGCAACCTGGATGCCGCCGAGGCGGCTTGCCGAGAGGTTCAGAACCTTGGCAACACGGGTATCGACCCCAGTCACACCCTGTGGGCGCATCTGGGCCTTGGCGACCTCAGCGCCGTGCGCGGCAGCCTCGCCGAAGCCGAGGCGCATTTTCAAGCGGCGCTTGCCATTGCCCAGCCCTCGCCGACGCCGACCCCCAGAACGCCGGATGGCAGCGCGACCTCACCGTCTCCCACAACAAGATCGGCGACGTGCGCAAAGATGGCGGCGATCTGACCGGCGCCCTGGAAAGCTTCCAGGCCGGCCTCGACATCCGCCGGACCCTCGCCAACGCCGACCCCGAAAATGCCGGATGGCAAGCCGATTTGGCCGCGTCCCACGGCAAATTGGGGCAGACTTTCCGGGACATGGGCGACACCCGCCAAGCCCGCGCCATGTTCGAGGCGGGCCGCCGTATCATCGCGCCGCTGGCCGATGCCTCGGAGATGCAATTGTGGCAGGACTATCTGGCAAATTTCGACAACGACATTGCCTTGCTGGACGACTAGGCGAGGTCCATGCCGATCACAATATGGCGAGTCCAAGCGCCGCGGTGCGCGGTTGACCGCGGCACGGGCCATCGGAAGGCCGCATGGCGGTATGATAACAACCGGCCAAGCCTTTCCGGACCGAACGGTCCCAAATTCTGGTGAAATCCTTGCGCGATTCAAAAAATACAGGTACGACAGAAGGCAGGAAGCGACGTCAACTGATTGAGTCGCGTCATTTTTTTATCACTTTAACTTTTTCCGGGAACTCTCATGGCACGCAACAAAATCGCACTCATCGGCGCCGGCGCCATTGGCGGCACGCTCGCCCATCTGGCTGGTTTGAAGGAACTGGGCGACGTCGTCCTGTTTGATGTCGTCGACGGCATTCCGCAGGGCAAGGCGCTCGACCTTGTCGAATCATCACCGGTCGAAGGCTTCGACGCGAAAATGACCGGGACCAAATCCTATGCCGGCATCCGAGGCGCCGACGTCGTCATCGTCACCGCCGGCATTCCGCGCCGGCCGGGCATGAGCCGCGATGATCTGATCGGCATCAATACGGGCGTCATGCAGCAAGTTGGCGCCGGCATTAAGAAATACGCGCCGAACGCCTTCGTCATCTGCATCACCAACCCGCTGGACGCCATGGTACAAGTGCTGCGCGATGCCTGCGGCCTGCCGTATACCAAGGTGGTGGGCATGGCCGGGGTGCTCGATTCGGCCCGCTTCCAATATTTCCTGGCCGAAGAATTCAACGTTTCCGTGGAAGACGTCACCGCCTTTGTCCTCGGCGGCCACGGCGACACCATGGTGCCGTCGGTGCGCTATTCAACGGTCGCCGGCATTCCGCTGCCTGATCTGGTAAAGATGAAATGGACCACCCAGCAGCGCATCGATGAGATTGTCCAGCGCACCCGCATGGGCGGCGGCGAGATCGTCGGACTTTTGAAAACCGGTTCGGCCTTCTACGCGCCCGCGTCATCGGCCATCGCCATGGCCGACAGCTATTTGAAGGACAAGAAACGCGTCTTGCCCTGCGCCGCCTACCTGAAGGGCGAATACGGGGTCAAGGGGATCTACGTCGGCGTCCCGGTGGTGATCGGCGCCAAGGGCGTTGAGCGGATCGTCGAGATCAAACTGGACGCCGCCGAGAAGGCCATGTTCCGGAAATCGGTGAATGCCGTGAAAGGCCTGGTCAAGCTGACCCAGAAACTTCAGGCGCAAGCCGCCAAGGCCGCCAAGGCCGAAGCCGCCCCAGCCAAGAAAACAGCACCGGCGAAGAAAAAGGCGCCAGCCAAAAAGGCGGCGGCGAAGAAGGCCCCGGCGAAGAAAGCGGCGGCGAAGAAAGCCCCAGCGAAGAAAAAAGCGGCTGTCAGGAAACCTAAAGCCAAGGCTTCTAAGACGAAATAGGATCAGCGTGCAATGGCGGGGGGACATCCCCGCCGCAACCCTGGGAGCGAGGGCAAGACATGAACATTCATGAGTATCAGGGCAAGCAGGTGCTGGCCAAATATGGCGTCGCCGTGCCGCGTGGCCACGTCGCCTTCACAGTCGATGAGGCCGTCAAGGCGGCCGAAGATTTGGGCGGGCCGGTTTTCGTGGTCAAGTCGCAAATTCACGCCGGCGGCCGCGGGGCCGGGCGGTTCAAGGACAACCCGGACGGCAAGGGCGGCGTGCGCGTCGTCAAATCCGTCGACGAGGTCCGCGACAGCGCCGCCGAGATGCTGAACCACGTGCTGGTCACCAAGCAGACCGGGGAGACCGGCAAGGAAGTCAAACGCCTCTATATCGAAGAAGGCTGCGACATCGCCCGGGAGCTTTACATGGGCATGCTGTTGGACCGCGAATCGTCGCGCCTGATCATCATGGCGTCGACCGAAGGCGGCATGGAAATCGAGGAAGTCGCCGAAGCCACGCCGGAGAAAATCCTCAAGATCACCATCGACCCGGCGACCGGAATCCAGGCCTTCCACGCCCGCCAGTTGGCGTTCGGTCTGGGGCTTGAAGGCGGTCAGGTGAAATCCGCCGTCAAGCTGATCATGTCGCTCTATCAGGCCTTCAACGACCTGGATTGTTCGATGGTTGAAATCAACCCGCTGGTCGTCACCGGGGCCGGCGACGTCATGGCCCTGGATGCCAAGGTCGGTTTCGACGACAACGCGCTCTATCGGCACAAGGACGTCGATGAGATGCGCGACGAGGAAGAAGAAGATCCGGCCGAACTGGAGGCCGCCAAGCACGAGCTCAACTACGTCAAGCTGGACGGCGAAATCGGTTGCATGGTCAACGGTGCCGGCCTGGCCATGGCGACCATGGACATCATCAAGCTGGAAGGTTCCGAGCCCGCCAACTTCCTCGACGTCGGCGGCGGCGCCACGGCGG
>CAZQPC010000487.1:0-3114 GCA_964595005.1 uncultured Magnetovibrio sp. | reverse complement strand
ATGGACACGGAACAGGACATGGCGTCGGTGCATTCCTGAACGTGCATGAAGGACCACAGAGTATCTCCCCAGTAGCACACGATGTGGCTTTGCAAGCGGGAATGGTGCTTTCCAACGAGCCCGGATATTACAAGCCCGGCGCCTACGGCATCCGCATCGAAAACCTAGTCGCCGTCGTCGAAATAGACCGGCCCGATGACGCCGAACGGGACATCTTGGGTTTTGAAACGCTAACCATGGCGCCCCTGGACCGGCGGCTGATGGATTTGGGGTTACTGAACGATGTGGAAATTGCCTGGCTCAACGCCTACCACGCCAGGGTTCGCGACGCCGTGGCGCCGTTTGTCGATGGCGAGACCAATAAATGGCTTGAAGCCGCGACGGCGCCGCTTCGTTAATCCATGACCTCAAAAACTTCCCGCTCATAAAGATAGATCGGACTGCGGTAGAGGTCGTCGGCGGTGACCGTATCGACGGGGCGCCAGCCGGGCACCGCAAAGGTACTGGACAGCACCAGGGCGCCGGCCGGCATTTCGCGCTCAAGTTTTGGTTTGAGATCTGCGAGCACGCCGGCCGACAGATAACAGACCACCAACGCGGCGTCCGACACGTCCGTCTTGCGAAAATCGCCGTACCGAAAAAGGAGGTTGGTACGGCGTTGGATCACGCCGCGCAACCGCGCGGCCAACCAGGGCAACGGCGAAACTTCAATACCGACCACCGAAATGCCGGGATAGCGGCGCGCCAGTTCCAGGCTTAATCCGCCCCAGCCGGCACCCAATTCATAGATCACCCCGTCCGGCAGCCGTGACGGCAAGCAGGCCAGCATGGCGCGGCGGACGCGCGGTGACGTGGGCGTTGGCGGGCTGCCGGTCAGGACTGTCCAGGCCGTCACCAGGGCGATGGCCGTCAGCGCGACAAAAAGGACCGTGATCTCAAGAGTCATGAACCGCTCAAGGCGTGTTGCCAAAGACAAGAATGTATATAAAATCCCGCCCCATAGCGACGTTGTATGAGGGTAGCGTTGGCCTTATTCGGGAAAAAGAAATCTGCACGGAAACCACCCGGGCCGCCCCAGGACCCCAAATGGGTTCATGGTGAAGGCGGGCGCTTTCCGAAATTTCTCGATTTGGATCCCGAGGCCGCGGGCCTTCAGGGCAAATCGGCCGTGTTCGCGATCTGGCACACCGGTGTGCAACCCGGCTGGGTTTTCATTGGCCGCAGCAGCAATCTGGCGGACACGTTTTTTGAACTTGGCGATAGCGAGGATGTGTTGGAATTCAGGGACCGGGGGAACCTGTTTGTCTCTTGGTGTTATATCCGCGACGAGTTTCAGGACGGCGTTGTCACGTACCTCACCAAGGCCTTAAAACCAAAGGTCGACAACCCCAGCGCCAAGAGCGAGGGATCGGTCGATATGGTCGCCGTCTATCCGCCGGGCATGGTTCCCAAGGACGCATAGCAGGGCCTCTATGCAGCCTCTGGCCAGGCAGCCGCAACAATCTCGACAATCTCCGTCATAATATCCGTCATATCATAATCCTTCGGCGTATAGACCCGAGCGACACCGCTTTCTCTCAATGTTTCCGCATCGTCTCGCGGAATAATACCCCCGACAACGACCGGCACGTCCCCCAGCCCCGCATCCTTCAAACGCACCATGATCTCCGTGATTAGCGGAATATGAGAACCCGACAGTATTGACAGACCGATCACATGGACGCTTTCCTGGAGTGCCGTCGCGACGATCTCTTCGGGCGTCAAGCGGATCCCTTCGTACACCACTTCCATGCCGGCGTCGCGGGCCCGAACGGCGATTTGCTCGGCGCCGTTGGAATGGCCATCCAGACCCGGCTTTCCGACCAGCATCTTAATTCGGCGACCCAGGCGCGCCGAAGCCGCTTCAACATCGGTCCGCAGCCCGGACACGGCATCGGCAGCGCCCGATTGGGCGCCGCCAACCCCCGTCGGTGCCCGGTACTCACCAAACACCTCGCGCAAGGTTGATGACCATTCGCCGGTGGTGACACCCGCATGGGCGCAGGCAATCGATGGCACCATGATATTGGTGCCACCGCGGGCCGCCGCCGCAAGGTCCGCACGTGCCGTCTCCACGGCGCCACTGTCACGCTGATTGCGCCAGTCGTTCAGGTTGTTGATTTGCCGGACTTCCGCGTCCGGGTCGATGCTGAGGAACGATTCGTCCGCCGATGCCAGCGGCGAGTCTTCGCCGTCTTGAAACCGGTTGACGCCGACGACGGTCTGCTCCCCCGACTCGATGGCCGCCAACCGCGCCGAATTGCTCTCGACAAGACGCCGCTTCATGTAGTCCACGGCGCTGACAGCACCACCCATTTCTTCAATTGACTTCAGTTCTTCGCGGGCCTGCCGTTTTAATTCAGCAACCTTTTCGGCGACGACGGGCGAGCCGTCGAACAAATCACCGAACTCCAACAGATCAGTCTCGTGGGCGACGATCTGCTGCAGGCGAAGTGACCATTGTTGGTCCCAAGGCCGCGGCAGCCCCAACGCTTCATTCCAGGCCGGCAACTGTACGGCCCGGGCGCGGGAATTTTTAGACAGCGTCACGGCCAGCATCTCAAGAAGTATGCGGTAGACGTTGTTTTCGGGTTGCTGCTCGGTCAAACCCAATGAGTTGACCTGCACCCCATAACGGAACCGGCGAAATTTTTCATCTTCGACACCATAACGCTCGGCGGTAATCTCATTCCAGAGCTCCGTGAAGGCGCGCATTTTGCACATCTCGGTAACGAAGCGGATGCCGGCGTTGACGAAGAAACTGATGCGGCCGACGACCTGCGGGAAATCTTCCTTCGGCACCTGACCGGAATCGCGCACCTGGTCAAGAATCGCCATGGCGTTGGCCAGCGCGAAAGACAATTCCTGCACAGGGGTCGCGCCCGCTTCCTGCAAATGGTACGGGCAGACGTTGATGGGATTCCACTTCGGGATTTCCCTGTAGGTGTAGGCAATGACATCCGTGGTCAGGCGCATGCTGGCTTGCGGCGGAAAAATGTAGGTGCCGCGTGACAAATATTCCTTAAGGATGTCGTTCTGGATGGTGCCGGTCAGCGCTTTCGGATCGACCCCTTG
>CAZQPC010000486.1:0-3125 GCA_964595005.1 uncultured Magnetovibrio sp. | reverse complement strand
GCGGGCTGTACGGACGATCTCTATGGGTCATTATTAATGCAATTTGGTATAACCCGATGCGGAAATCGCGGTCAACGGCGCGCGATGGAAACTTCTGAATTTCCGCCCCGGCTTGCCAAAGCCGCCCCGTTGACCGAAGATTTTGCCCGCGTATGGGGAGCCGCGATCCGATGTTGGACAAGGAATTCGAAGACAGCACCGCTTGGCGCGGCGAAGACTTGGACGCCGCCGACGGCCGCTTCACCGTGCCCGCCGAGGTGACATCCGAGATTATTACCGCCGCGGCGTTTCTGGAAAACAACCCCCTGCCCTTGGCCGCGCTGAAGCCCGAATACCTGACCCTGCCGGCCAGCGCGGCTTTCATGGCCCGGGTCACGCGCACCCTGACCGACGGCGTCGGCTTCGCCCTGATCGACCGCCTGCCCTTGGATGAGATCGGCGACGACGGCGCCCGGGCCGCGCTGTGGCTGCTGGGCTCCCTGATCGAGCGTCCGGTGGCCCAGAACTGGCGCGGCGATCTCCTCTACGACGTCACCGACACGGGGCGTGCGCCGGGCAACGGCACCCGGCCCGACAAGACCAACGCGGAACAGAATTTCCACACCGACAACAGCTACAATCTGTGCCCGCCGAATTATATCGGCTTGGCGTGCCTGCGGACGGCGAAGGCCGGCGGCACCTCGCATATCGTCTCGTTCAAGGCGGCCCACAATGCGCTCCGCAAAGCCGAGCCGAAACTTCTGCAGCGTCTCTATGAGCCGTTCCACTTCGACCGCCAGCGCGAGCATGCGCCGGATGACGTCATGACCTTGCACCACGCCCTGTTCGAAGCCGACGGCGGCGATTTGCTGGCGCGGCTGTCGAAGTTCCAGGTGGTCAACGGCCAGGCCCTGGCCGGCGAAGCCCTTGACCCCATGGGCGCCGAGGCCCTGGACGCCCTGGAAGCCGCCATGTCGGCGCCCGGCATGGACGTGGCGTTCCAATTCCAGCCCGGGCAAATTCAGATCCTCAACAACCGCACCATCGGCCACCGCCGCACGGGCTTCGAAGACTGGCCGGCGGCGGCCAAGAAACGCCTGTTGGTGCGCCTGTGGCTGCGCGACCAGGGGCGGCCGTTTTATAACGGGTGAGGGTCGGGTTCGGTTCGGGTTTCCGGTTTATCCATCGAAACGTGCGCGTCTTTAATCTGAACGTCGCGACCGTTTGTGGCCTATTCGGACATCAATCGGCGTTACTGATTTTTTCGCTGCAATTTACAATGTGAATTGATTTTGATCGTGGAGAAGTGATCATAGGGGATGATTGAAACCGTCAACGAACGACGCCTTGCCGCCATCCTTGCCGCGGATGTGGTCGGGTATTCACGGCTCATGGACAGCGATGAGGCGGGCACGCTGGCGGCCCTGAACAACATCTGGACCCATCACTTCAATCCCCGGATAGCCGCCCATCAAGGCCGGGTCGTCAAGATGATGGGCGACGGCGCACTGGTCGAGTTTTCCAGTGCCCTCTACGCAGTTGAGTTCGCCATCGCCTTTCAGACGGCGATGATGGCGCTCAATGAAGAGCCGGAAATCAGCAAACGGATCGAGTTTCGGATCGGCATCAACCTTGGCGACATCATTGCCGAAGGCGACGACATCTTCGGCGATGGGGTTAACATCGCCGCCCGCCTGGAATCCCTGGCGCCGATCAATTGTGTGTTGTTGTCAGGTTCCGTCTATCAGCAAACCAAGGACAAGATTGATGCGGCGTTTTCCGATGTCGGCGGATTGGCCCTGAAGAATATCGAGGCGCCCGTACAGGCTTGGTGTTGGGGTGCCGATGATGCGGCCTTGCGCCGCCTGGTCAAGTCGCCGCAGGCATCCACGGAGCGGCCATCGATTGCCGTCCTGCCATTCGAGAATTTGTCCGATGACCCGGACCAGGAATATTTCGCCGACGGACTGACCGAAGATATCATCACGTCGCTGTCGAAAGTCCGATGGTTTTTTGTGATCTCGCGTAACTCGACCTTTGCGTTCAAGGGCAGAACAACGGACCCCCGTGACATCGGCGAAGAGCTGGGTGTCCGCTACGTTCTGGAAGGCAGCGTCCGCACCGCCGGCAACCGGGTTCGCTTGAGCGCACAGTTGATTGACTGCACCTCGGGCAACAATCTTTGGGCCGAGCGCTATCATCGCGAGATCGAAGACATCTTCGATCTGCAGGACGAACTGACCCAAACGGTGGTTGGCGCGATCGAGCCGCAACTCAGCAAGGCCGAACGTGATCGTGCCCGCATGAGAAAACCCAACAACCTCGACGCCTGGAACATGTTGCAATACGGCCGGGCCCATCTCTACAAGCGCTCGCGCAAGGATTTGGCGCAGGCCCGAACGTTTTTGGAGGAGGCCATAAAGCACGATCCCGAACTGGTCGCGGCATATTCCGACTTGGCTGAGGTGTGTTTCCTTGAGGTGCGGCTGGGATTTGCGGAAGACAACACAGCCAGCCTTGCGAAAGCCGTGGAATTGTCGAACAAGGCTATTGAAATCAAGGGCGAGGATGCGGCCGCCCATTACGCGCTCGGCCGCGTTCTTTCGATGAAGCGGCGGCACGCCGAGGCCGAGCGGGAACTCAACCGCGCCATCGAACTCAACCCCAGCTATTCCCAGGCTTATCTGGCTCTCGGCATGTCGTATGCATTTTCCGGGCGCGCGGAAGAAGCCATTGAGCCCCTGGATACGGGCATGCGGTTGAGCCCGCACGATGAATACATGGGCCCGTTCATGGCCCGCACGGCCGAGGCTTATCTGTTCATGGGCAACCACAAGGAAGCTGTCGAATGGGGCCGCCGGGCCGCCCTTCAACCCCACCTGCCGTGGCCGGGGTTTGCCTCGTTGGTATCGATCCTTGGCCATCTCGGTGAAGATGGCGAACTTGTTGCGGCCATTGCCGAGCTTGAAAAACGTGCGCCTAAGATTGATCTCGCCTACATCAGGCAGCAGCTTCCCATCACCAACGAGCGCGATCTCGATCATATGATCGAAGGTCTCCGCAAAGCGGGACTGCCGGAGAGCTAGAGCATCGTGCGCTATTTCATACGCACTGAGACGGTCAGTCCGGTTTGCCGGCTAGGAAGG
>CAZQPC010000485.1:2417-3143 GCA_964595005.1 uncultured Magnetovibrio sp. | reverse complement strand
GGCAAACCGGACTGACCGTCTCAGTGCGTACGAAATAGCGCACGACGCTCTAGGCCTTGATGGCGGGCAGGCGGTCGCGCAGGTCCGTTTTCGAAACCTTGTCCAGGGTTGCGCGCGGCATTTCGTCGACGGTAATAACGTCACGCACAACCTTGAAGTCCGCCAACTTATCCCGGCAAACGGCGATGATACGTTCGCCAAGGTCTTCCGGCGCATCGCCAGCCGGGATCACGAAGGCCACGGGCACCTCATCAAGCATATGATGCTTTTGCCCGACGACGGCGCATTCGGCGGCCCAACCGGTTTCCATGATGACGGTCTCAATTTCCGACGCCGCGACATTTTCCGAACCAACCCGCAACATGTCCTTGTCCCGATCAGAGAAGAACAGGTTGCCGTCGGCGTCCATGCGGATGACGTCGCCGGTCTCGAACCAGCCATCGTCGTCAAAGCTCTCGGCGTTGGCTTCCGGGTTGCGGTAATATTCCTTGAACAGGCTGATGGCGCGCACGCCGCGGATGTAGAGCAGGCCACTTTCCCCCGGCGATATGTGGCTGCCGTCGGGGCGCCGAATTTCGATATCGTAGCCGGCCGCGACGCGGCCAATGCACAGCGGCGGCCCCGGTTGGCTGACGTCGCTGACAATGCCGTGGGTGATGGTTTTGGTCATCCCCCACCAGGCCATGGTCTTGATGCCGAAGGCGTCTTCGATGGGCGGGTAATGGC
>CAZQPC010000485.1:0-2407 GCA_964595005.1 uncultured Magnetovibrio sp. | reverse complement strand
TCGGCGGGCGCGTCACTATTCAATAACGCCTTGGCGCCGAACAGCACCATGGACATCCAGCTTGAGCGGTGGCGCCGCGCGACATCCCAAAACCGCGACGCCGAAAACTTCGGCTGCACCACCATGGTGCCGCCGACCCAGAGCGTGCTGAGCATGGAATAGGACTGGGCGTTGGCGTGAAAAAACGGCAACACGACATGCGCGATGTCGTCGCCCGTGAGGCGCATATGGGCGACGTTGCGCTGCGCACCCCAAATGGCGTTGGCATGGGTCCACAGCACGGCTTTCGGCCGCGACGTGGTGCCCGATGTGAATTGAATGCCCAGATCGGCCATCGGATCGACAGGCCGTTCCGGGCAGGTGCCTGTTTCGCTCAGTATGTCTGAAAACGGCGTATGGGGAATGCCCGGCGCCCGGGCGGGCGTCCCGGCGTCGTTATCGGTGACGACAAGGAACGCCAGATCGGGCGCGGACTGGCCGACCATGTCCGCGTAAGCCGGCTGGGTAATGGCGCCGACGGCGTCCACATGACCGGCGAAATAGGACATGTCGCGGGCCACGGACCGGGTGTTCGTGGACACCGCAATTGCACCGATCCGGGCGCAGGCGAGCCAGGAAATGATGAACTCGGGGCTGTTGTCGAGATGGATAAGGATACAATCGCCCGGCCGCACCCGACGTTTATGCAAGGCGGCCGCCGCGGCATCGACGTCGCGGGCCAGTTCCGCGTAAGTCCAGGATCGCTCAGGTCCGTCGAAAGGTTCCCAGATGAGGAACGTTTTATCCGGCCGCCGTTCAACCCACTGGCGCAGCAACCAGGGCACGTCGCGACCTTCAACCAGGCAACGCTGGGATTGCTCAATACTGTCTTTTAGGCTCATAGTGCCTCACATTTATCGATGCACCACCACCTGTAACGCACAACACGTAGGGAAAAAAGCCGGCATCATTTCGCAACCTTGGCTAACATCCGTGTCCATAGATTTTTGTGGACCTGGGGCGTCTGATGGGGCATGCCGTGCATAGAATTAGCGATCTTAATTTCGAATTCGGAGAGTCTGATCCATGTTTGATCTGCAGGGTAAGAAAGCACTGGTGACCGGAGCTTCAGGGGGCATCGGCGGCGCCATCGCCCAGGCGATGAAGGTCCAAGGGGCGGAGGTCGCACTTTCGGGGACACGTGTCGATGCCTTGGAGGCGCGGGCCGCCGAACTGGGCGGCAATACCCATGTGGTGCCCGCCGATCTGTCTTCGGCGGATGGTGCGGAGACTTTGGCCAAGGCGGCCGCGGACGCCTTGGGCGGCATTGATATCTTGGTCAACAATGCCGGCTTGACCCGTGACGGTCTGGCCATGCGGATGAAGGATGAAGATTGGCAGGCGGTGCTGGACGTCAATCTGACATCCGCCTTCCGGCTCAGCCGCGCCGTGTTGCGCGGAATGATGAAGGCGCGGTGGGGGCGGATCATCGGCATCACGTCAATTGTCGGGGTGACCGGAAATCCGGGCCAGGCCAATTACGCGGCGTCGAAGGCCGGAATGATCGGCATGTCGAAGGCGCTTGCCCAGGAGGTCGCCAGCCGTGGCATCACGGTCAATTGCGTGGCGCCCGGATTTATCGCAACGGCGATGACGGACGGGCTTGCGGATGATCAAAAGGAAAAGCTGAACGCCGGCATTCCTGCCGGGCGCATGGGATCCGTTGAAGACATTGCCGGCGCGTGTGTTTATTTGGCCAGCGATGAGGCCGCTTACGTGACCGGCCAGACGCTGCACGTGAATGGCGGGATGGCGATGATTTGACGGCGGGATTTGTTCCCCAAGACGCCCTTTTCCCCACTGGTCATGGCGAATAAAGTGTGTTACCTAACCGGCGTTTCGAGCCGCCTGATACCTGTGCATCGGCCCGATTGGTTGGGCTTGGCCTTGGAAATCAGGGGCGGCGGTTTAAGTTCTTTCTAACGTTCAGGAATCAAGGAATACGAACATGAGTGATGTTGCCGATCGGGTGAAAAAGATCGTCATCGAGCACCTCGGGGTGGATGAGGACAAGGTGGTCGAAAACGCCAGTTTTATTGACGATCTGGGTGCCGATAGCCTGGACACAGTTGAACTTGTGATGGCGTTCGAAGAGGAATTCGGTTGCGAAATTCCCGACGATGCCGCCGAAAAAATTCTGACCATCAAGGACGCGACGGGCTTCATCGAGTCCACTCAGTAGTCTTTCTTTGTTTTCGTCGAATGCGTAATGGTTCGGACCAGCCACGCCGTTGCCTTTACGGCGGTACATTCCGCGTCTTCGAGAGAGCGCAGTTGTTATGAGAAGAGTCGTCGTCACCGGAATGGGTGTTGTCAGTTCGCTGGGCGTGGGCCTGGACAAGAACTGGAATGACCTGTTGGCTGGAGA
>CAZQPC010000484.1:0-3144 GCA_964595005.1 uncultured Magnetovibrio sp. | reverse complement strand
GGCGTCACCGCAACAGTGATCTCAGTGCGTACGAAATAGCGCACGATGCTCTAGACAATCAAGAACCGTCGCGACGATGTTTTCAGCGGTCAGTCCCTGGCGCTGTCGCAAGCTCGATTGAGTTCCCGCCACAGTAATCGGATCAGCGGCCAAGTGGACCGGCGCAAATCGAACCGCTGATCCGACCAATACGTCGGCCACGGATGATGCCAATCCACCGGGTCCGTGTTCCTCGACTGTGATCACGGCCTTTGTATCCGCGGCGCGGCAAACCGCATCGACATCAATGGGCGACACCGTATGCATGCTTTCCAGCCTAACGGACACACCTTTTTCGACAAGCACCTGGACGGCGTCATAAGCGATCGCAAGCGCCGCCCCGGTGGCGATAACCGCACAATCATCGCCATCACGAATTTGCGCGGATTTGCCAATTTCAAACGCCGGCGTGGTTTCATGCACCTGACGCTCTCCGGCCCGGCCGAGACGGAGGTAGGCGGGGCCGGAAGCTGAAGACAATACCTGTGTCGCAGCTTTTGCCTCGAACGGATCTCCTGGTGCAATTACCTGCATGCCAGGCATTGCCTTCATGATCGCGAGGTCTTCGACGCTATGGTGGGTGTATCCAAGCGAGCCGTAGGTCAGACCGCCGCCCAAGGCGACGATGCGGACAGGAAGCTGGTGATAACACACGTCATTGCGAATCTGTTCCAGGCATCGGATGACCGGGAAATTACCCAGCGAATAGACAAACGGAATATTGCCGGCCATGGCGATGCCGGCGGCGACGCCGATCATATTCTGTTCTGCCACACCTGCATTGACGTAGCGCTCAGGAAAGCGATCGGCAAATCCTTCGAGAACATTGAAACCAAGATCCCCGGTCAGCAGCCAAATACGTTCGTCCGCTTCCGCCGCCTCGAACAAAGCCTTCACAAAAGCGTCCCGCATCAAGCGCCTCTAAGTTCGGCCAGGGCCTGGCGAAGTTGGTCCTCATTCGGCGTCTTGTAATGCCACTCCAGTTTGTTCTCCATGAAACTGACACCCTTGCCCTTCACCGTGTGGGCAATGATGATATTTGGCTGATCGCCGGCCCTATCATGGGACAGCAACGCATTTTCCAATGCGTCAACGTCGTTGCCGTCCAATTCACAGGCATTCCAACCAAACGCCGCCCATTTATCGGCCAGGGGATCAAGATTGAGGACATCCTGTGTGCGTCCGAAACCCTGTAATTTGTTGTAATCAACAATGACGGTCAGATTGCCGAGGCCATTGTGGGCGGCGAACAGCGCGGCCTCCCAATTCGACCCTTCATCCAATTCCCCATCCGACACAACAACGTAGGTGCTCCACGTGTCGCCGGCCCTTTTTGCCGCCAAGGAGAGACCCGCACCGACCGGTAATCCGTGCCCCAGTGAGCCTGTTGAGAGCTCAACGCCAGGCACCGTGTGGCTGACGTGTCCGATCAGCGGTGACCCGGGCGCACTATAGTTTTCAAGCCAGTCGGCCGGGAAATACCCCAAATCGGCGAGCGCCGAATACACTGCGGCGGCGGCGTGTCCCTTGCTGACAATCAGCCGGTCACGTTCCGGCCATTCCGGTGCCGTGGGATCGAATTTCAAAATCCGGCCATAGAGGACGGCCAAAATGTCGGTTACCGAAAGGCAACTGCCGACGTGCGATGCCTGGCCCGAGCTTGTCATCCGTAGCACCGACCGCCGGATTGACAGGGCAAGATCGCGAGGATTTCGATCCGTCATCAGCAATCCAGCGTTGGTTTTGTAGCGTCGATCAGCATCGGGTCACTTCTTTTCATCGTCAAAATTGATCCGCTCGCGTTCGACCACCAGCGGCCGGTTTCGTACCTGATTGAAAATACTCAGCACGTATTCGCCGATGAACCCCATAAAGAACAACTGAACACCGGCAAAGAAAAACAACGCCGTGATGATCAAGGTGGTGCCCCGCGGCACGTCGCTGCCCAGCGGCGTGAGGAACAGCAGGGCGTTGACGATCGCAAATCCAATACTCAGGACAGACAAAAGCAGGCCGATGGCAAGGGCCATGCGGATCGGCGCCGAACTGAACGATATCAGGCCGTTCAGGCCCTGGTCGATCAAATGGAAAATACGGTTCTTGGACACCCCCTGGGTTCGGGCCCGAGACGTATAAGGGACACCGACGCTGCGAAACCCTACCTCGAAACTCATGGCACGCACAAAAGGGTACGAATCATCGAACGTCTTGATGGCGTTGAGGACTTTCCGGTCGACCAACTGAAAATCACCGACATCGGGCGGCATATCAAGATAGGTCGACCCGCTGATCAACCGGTAGTATATTTTTCGCACCGTCCGCATGGGGAAGCCTTCTTCACGCTTCGCGCGGATGCCGAATACAACCTCGTATCCTTGTTCCCACAATTTGACGAACTCGGGCAGCAAGTCCGGCGGATCCTGCAAATCGGCCGGCAGGAACAGCAGCGTTGCATCGCCGCCGGCGTTCTTCACGCCATTGAAATGCGACCGCATGGGGCCGAAATTCCGGGCGTTAATGATGACTTTCACGTCCGGATTCCGGGCCGCGATATCGCGAAGAATGTCGGCGGTCCCATCAGTTGACGCGTTGTCGCAGAATATGTGCTCGATACGGTAGTCGGGAAGCTCCCGGCGGGCGATGTCCTGAACCGCGTCATAGCATTCACGAATGCCGGCTTCCTCGTTGTAGCAAGGCGTGACAATGCTGATGGTTTTCTTCACGTCTCAAGTCCGATGGTTCGCATATCTGCGCACAAGGTGGGGCATAAGGGCCGCATTCACCAGATTTTCCATGGCGGATTTCCCGATTCCCACAGCCGGTCCAGCGTCCTGCGGTCGCTGAGGCTGTCCATGGGGTGCCAAAAGCCGTCGTGATGGTAGGTCCGAAGCTCGTCTTTTTCGACCAGGCGCCGCATCGGCCGGCGCTCCCAAAAGGACGAATCTCCGTCGATGAAATCATCGACTTTCGGCGACAGAACGAAAAATCCGCCGTTCACCCAATCGGCTTCGCCATGCGGTTTTTCTTCATAGCGCGTCACCTTGTTGCCTTCGACCTGCATAATGCCAAAGCGGGGAATCGGCCGTGTTGAGGTCACGGTCGCAA
>CAZQPC010000483.1:0-3145 GCA_964595005.1 uncultured Magnetovibrio sp. | reverse complement strand
CCCACAGCCCGATCATGCTGGCCGCCTGCGACGATCTGGTCGCACTGGACAAGGGCAAGGTGGCCCTGGCCGGTCCCTCGAAGGAGATTCTGCCACGCCTGTTCGGTCAGCAACCGAAGGGCGCCGACGCGGCACAAGGGGCACCGGGGCAGGTCCGCGGCACGGTCCCCGAAGAATTACCAAAACCGGTCGCCACCACAGCGCCGCCACCCGGGCCCCGGCCACCAGTCCAGGCAGGCCCGCGGCCGCCGGTCCAGGCCCCCGCCGGGGCGCCCCACCAACCGCCAGGCCCGGCCGCACCTGTGCCGCAACCGGCTGGCGCCCGCCCGGCACCCCGGCCGGCCCCTGCCCGGCCCGCGCCGCGGCCTCCAGGCTCCCAGGGTGCCGCGCCGAAAGCCACGCCCGTCGCGGCACCGCCCAGGCCCGCAGCCGCTGGCGCGCCGGCAACGCCGCCCGCCGCAGCCGGACCCGCCGCCGCGCCGCCGCCGGCGCCAAGACCGCCGTCTGCCGTCTCGCCGGCGCCAAAATCACCGACCGTAGGACCGCCGGCACCGAACGTACCAACCGGCGCGGGACCACCCAAGCCCGCCCAGCCGGTACCACAACCGAAGCCAGCCGCCGCACCGCCGCCGCCGCCGGCACCCGCCGCGCCTGCTGCACCCGTCGCGGCGCAACCGAATTCCGGCGTGCCGGCCCCCCCGGCGCCCCGGAAACCGCCACCGCCGTCAAAGCCTACCGCGGCTGCGCCGGGTGCAGCGCCAGTGGATGACGACCCCTACGCGGATTTGATGAAATCGAATACCGATCAACCGGGCCCCAATGGTGGAGAACGCCGGCCATGAGCATGCCCGCAGAAGCCACCGGTTCCGCCCGCCTGGATTCGCTATTGACGGATCATCCATTGCCCAGTTGGCGCATGTTCGCCTGGCCGGTGATGTTTTTGATGACCGCAGCCTTCATCTGGGCGTTCTTCGCCAGCTTGGACGAGGTGGCGGTCGCCGAAGGCGAGGTCGTGCCGCAAGGCAACATCAAGGTGATCCAGCATTTGGAGGGCGGCATCGTCGCCGAGCTTTACGTGGAGGAAGGCGATACCGTGAAGGCCGACCAATCCCTGCTGCTCCTCGATCTGGCCTCCGGCGGCACCAACAAGGAGGAACTGCAGGTCCGGCTGGACAGTGACCGGTTGGTCCAAGCACGCTTGCGGGCGGAAGCCGATGACAAACCCTTGAAATTCCCCGCGGCCTTGGCGAAGCGCCGGCCCACCCTGGTTGCCTCGCAACGCCAGGCCTTTGAAGCGCGCCGGCGGGAACTGGCCTCGACCCTTCGGGTCATGCAAGAGCAGGTCAAACAGAAAGAGCTGGAAACCCAGGAACTGGAGGCCAAGCAAAAAGCCGTTATCCGAAACTACAATTTGGCCAGGGAACGCCTGAAAATATCCCAATCGCTGTTATCGGAAGGCCTGACGGCGCGCATTGAGCACCTGGAACTGGAAGCCGAGGTGGAAAGCCTGGACGGCGAAATGAAAAGCCTGGAGCCCTCCATCCCAAAGGCCAAGGCGGCCGTCTCCGAAGCCCGCCAGCGACTTGAGGAAGGGGAAATTCGTTTCCGCCGTGAAGCCCAGGACGAATTGGGCAAGACCGGCCAAAGCATCGCCCGCATCCAGGAACTGTTGACCAAGGCCACCGAACAGGGTCTGCGCGCCGACATCAAAAGTCCCATCGCCGGCGTCGTCAAAAACCTCAAGTACAACACCATCGGCGGCGTTGTCCGCCCCGGTGAGCCGATCCTGGAGATTGTGCCGACCGGCGCCAATCTGGTGATTGAAGCCAAATTGAACCCGACGGAACGGGGCTTTATCCACGAAGGCCAGGACGCCGTGGTCAAGGTGTCATCGTATGATTACGCCCGCTATGGCGGTCTGGATGGCGAGGTGATCCGGGTCGGCGCCGATTCGAGCACCGATGAAGAAGGAAACCCCTACTTCCGCGTCGTTGTCCGCACGGACAAGAACTTCCTCGGCGAGCGGGCGGGGCAACTGCCGATTACGCCTGGCATGCAGGCGACGGTGGATATCCACACGGGGAAGAAATCGGTCATGGATTACCTGATTCGACCGATCCTGAAAATGAAACATGAAGCCTTCAGGGAACGTTGAGGCCGGCGTGTTTGAAAACGCCAGCCGGCCGTTAAACGTTTGGAAATTTTTAATGTTTCCGATTCATTGTTAGGGTTAATTATTAGTGGATCGTCGATTGAGATGATAATCTGAGGTGATGGGATCGCCATCATCCGTTGAGGGAATGCGAGAACAGCTATGTCTATAGGGACGATCCTTGGCCTTCTCAGCGCTCTGGGACTGCTTGTCGGTTCCATTGTCATCAGCACCAGCAACTACATGCTGTTTCTTGACGCCGCCAGCTTCGCCATGGTCGTCGGCGGTACGCTGGGCGCGACCTTCATCTCCTATGAGCCACGTTATGTCCTCCTTTCGCTGAAATTGGTGATGAAGATCATGAATTCACCGGCGATCACCCGCGATATGCTGCGGGCCGAGGTTGGCCGGTTGATCCGCTGGGCCTATGCCGTGCAAAAGAACGGCCCGGTGGCGCTTGAATCGGAATCGAAAAAGGCCGTGCGCGGCGATTTGATGCTGAAATTCGGCGTTGATTGCGTGATCAGCGGGTACACAGGCGAAGAGGTCCGCGAAATCATGGGCAACTTCGTCGAATCCACCTATGGCCGAAATATGGCACCCGTGAATATCATGAAGGATATGGCCGCCAGTGCGCCGGCGTTCGGCATGGTCGGGACCTTGGTCGGCCTGATCATCATGTTGGACAATATGGGCGGCGACCCGTCGGAACTGGGCAAGGGCTTGGCTGTGGCGATGCTGACGACGCTCTATGGCGTCATATTCTCGCGCATGCTTTTCATGCCCGCGGCGTCAAAAATGGCGCAACGCGAAAGCATTCTCAGGTTCCGCAACTATATCGTCGTCGAAGGCCTGGTCATGCTGGCCGAGAAAAAGTCTCCGCGCTATATCCAGGACCGCCTGAACGGATTCCTCGACCCCAGCATTCACTTCAATATTGACAAGATGAAAAAGTAACCGAATTTATCATTGACCCTCGAGAAAGCAGTGTCG
>CAZQPC010000482.1:0-3148 GCA_964595005.1 uncultured Magnetovibrio sp. | reverse complement strand
CGCGCTGGTGAACATTGTAGAGCGTTTTGTGGGCGACCTCATAGGGTTCGCCGGAATCATAAATGCGGCCCATGCGGTCCTGCACCCTTTCATCGGACAGGACATCTTCATCCGCTTCTTCGGCCTTTGTCGGGAACATGCAGCGCCACAGGCCATCCGGAATTTGCAGCAGAAAATACCATTCGTCGGGATCGGCGACATAGCTGACTGATGAGAGGTCGGGAAACACGGAAAAGAAATCGAAGGGCGTGCTGACCACCAAAAACCGTTCCGGCCAGGTGAAGCCTTCGAAGGGAATGTCCAAGGTCCGCCGGACGATGCTGTTGGCGCCGTCGGCGCCGACCAGATAGCGACCCGTGTACGTCTGCCTGCCGTCGTTGATGGTTACGCTAGCGCTGTCGTCGTCCTGAGAGACGCCCGTTACCTGCGCGTCGAAGACAATCTCAACATTCGGGTAATCATCGATCATCTCGCGCAAAATCTGACACAGCTTGTATTGCTCGGCCTGAACCCTGAACGGGTGGTTGGTCAGGTCTTCAATGTCGTGGAAGTCAAACTCGGCAATTTTGCCGCCGCCATGGCGGCGGTATTGGACCGTCGGCGCCTTCAGGCCGCGGGCGATCAGCGGCGTTGCGGCGCCGAAGGCCGTTTCCAGCATATCGAGGGAGGACGGGTGGAATGTGGAGCCCCGAAGATTGACTGGAATATCGGACTCGGATTCCAATACCACCGCCGTCAACCCCGCCTTCGCCAAATGCATGGCGCAGACCAGCCCGGCCGGGCCTGCGCCGACAATCACGGCATCCTTCACGGTCATTCCCTTCATCCCGGCTGCATTTCATTGACAGATTTGGGAAATCCGCCACTCTGTCAAGCGGTCAGACGGGAGACGACCCATGCCCATCAGCAAGGAACACAAGGAATTCTTCGCCGTCGATATGGACGCCGGTTGGGAAACACCGCCGGGCTATCCCGACGGCATCCAACAGAAGACCCTGGCCGGTTCCATCGACGACGCTGCAAAAACCGGCAGCCGCACCCGCCTGCTCAGGTTTGAACCCGGCGTCTACACCACCGAGCCCTTCGTCCATGACCATTGGGAAGAGGTCTACCTGGTGTCGGGGGACCTGACGGTCGGTAATGACGCCGAAGGCAACGGCGGTGAACCGTTCAATGCCAACACCTACGCCTGCCGTCCGCCCGGCGCCTATCACGGCCCCTTCAAGTCAGAGCATGGCTGCGTGTTATTTGAAATCCATTATTACGACGAAACCAATAATTAGCCGGCTTCTTTTGCGACCAGCGGCCCGCTTAATATTTTCCATTCGTCGAAGCCGCCTTTCAGGTAGTAGGCGTCAAAGCCTTTTTCAGTAAGCGCCCGCGCCGCGTCCTGACTGACCTGATGGCCGTGCACGCAATAGCAGATGACCGGGGTGCCCCCATCCAGGTCGCCGCTCCAGGCGTCAACATCCGCGGGGTTCCGCCAGACCGCACCTTCGGCGATGACGTTTTCGGCGTCGAACGCCGGTTTCTTGCGGACATCCAAAATTTGGATCGGTGCTCGGAACTGAACCAGGGTTTCCAATTGCTCAGGTGTCATGGAACGCAACATGGGACTGATCCTTTCTTACAAGAGGAACTGGGTGACGACGCCGAAGCCGGCGCCCAATACGACCATCAACGGCACCCCAACCTTGCCGCTATGAAGCAACACAAACGCGACCACCGCGGCGACGGCATTAATCCAATGGATGCCGCCGTTCTGGATCAGCGCCGCTTCGCCGAAGAAGACCGCCAGATTGAAGATCACGCCGACCACCGCGGCGGTAATGGCGCCCAGCGCATTGCGGGCCCAAGCCTTGGCCTGCAAGGCCTCGATGTAAGGCGCGCCGGCGATGATGAACAGGAACGACGGCAGGAAGGTGACGAACGTCGTCAATAGGGCCGCCAGCACGGCGAACCCGATGCCCGCCGCTTTCCATCCGGCGAAAAAGCCGACGTAGGTGGTTACCAAAATCAGCGGCCCCGGCGTGGTTTCCGCCAGTGCCAGGCCATTGATCATTTCCGGCGGCGTCAGCCAGCCGTAGGTGTTGACGCCGGCGTCGGCAATGTAGGGCAACACGGCGTAGGCGCCGCCGAAGGTGACGAAAGCCGCGGTGGTGAACAGTTGAATGACATCGACGAATGGATCTGTGCCAAAGATGGTCAGCACGATAGCGCAGGGAATGGCGCCAATGGCCACCGTCACCACAGAGACCGTCAGCCAGCGCTTGACGATGGCCGACACACTGAAACTGACGGACGCATCGGGTTCGACGTCGGCACCGTGGGCGCTGCCCGCGAAACTTCCCCATCCGGCCCCCGCCAGAACCATCCCCAAAAGCCCCGCCGCCAAAACGACCACCGGGAACGGCACACCGCCAAAGCGGATGGCGGCGAAGGCGCCAATCGCCAACGCTATGGCCATAGCCGTGTTGCAGGCTTTTGAGCCAATTCGCCAAAGCGCGTGCAGGATAATCGCGACGACCACCGGCTTGACGCCTTCAAACATCGCCTTGACGACGGAGTTGTCGCCCTGGGCTGCCGCGGTCCAAGCCAACAGGATCATCAAGATCGTGCCCGGGACGATGAACGCCGTGCCCGCGAACAAGGCGCCGCGCACCCCGTGCAGGCGCCAACCGATATAGGCAGCCAATTGCTGAGCTTCGGGTCCCGGCAGCAGCATGGAATAATTCAGTCCGCGCAGGAAAGCGCCCTGGCCGATCCATTTGCGCTTATCGACGCATTCCGACTGCATCATGGCAATCTGGCCGGCCGGCCGGCCGAAGCTGGTAAATCCCAGCTTCACCCAGTAGGCCGCGGCCTCGCCGAAGCTTGGTGCCGGCGCCGCGTTTTCTTCCGTGTTGAATTGTTTGTCTGACATGTGCATACCGTCCATGGCATCCCTCCCGTCGGCGTGCAAGCCGACATTCTCGAAGTGCAGTGCTTGAACGGCGCGCCGTTTTCACGAAACCGTGCGACTGCCACCAACCCGATGCCGGCAAGCTACTGGGCATGTCATTTCGGGACCAACGAAAACATTTGATGACCTCATGAGCGGAATTGGGTGCTGGGGGTGTCAGCACCGATGAGCCTGCCGCCCCGGTTC
>CAZQPC010000481.1:0-3149 GCA_964595005.1 uncultured Magnetovibrio sp. | reverse complement strand
TCCCCGGGCCATAACTGTCGGCGGCGACCACCGGCACCTGCTGGGCCCAGGCCTCCAGGACGACGTTGCCCAGCGGCTCATGGCGCGACGGGCAGACGAACAGGTCGGCGGTCTGCAAAAGCGCCGCCACGTCGTCGCGCCAGCCCAGGAACCGCACCCTGGGCTTGACCGCCAATTTCTCCGCCAGTTTCTCCAACTCACCGCGCAAGGGCCCTTCGCCGGCGATCCACAGGTACGCGTTGGGGACCCGGGACAACGCCTCCAACAGGACATCGAAGGCCTTGTTCTCATGCAACCGCCCGAGCCCCAGGATCAGCGGCACCGTGTCGGGGGTGAAGAAGGTCTGGCGCGAAATCGGCGCCGCCTGATCCTCGGTGACGAAGTTGGGCAGATAATGGGCCTTGTCTTCGGGCCAGCCTTCCTTGACCAGATATTCGGCGATGTCTTCCGTGTTGCCGACCAGATGATCGCACTTTTTGTAATATTTCAGATCGTAGTAGCCGCCCAAACGCCCGACCCGGACGAAATCGCCGGCCGGGCACATGGCCGTGGCGCGGTTCATCCAGCTCAACACGATGTCGGGATTGAAGGTGTTGATTTCGCGCTTCAACAGGCCCGGGGTCTTGAAATCGAAGGCCCCGCCGAACTTCGCCTGCACCGGTTCAATGCCGCCCTGGCCCAGCGTTGCGGCGCGCCCGGCATGGGTCCGGATGATCACCTTCTGATCAAGCCCGGCACGCTGCAAAGCCAGCGCCAGGCGCACGAAAAAGGTCTCGGCCCCGCCGTATTCCGCCCCCGCCATGACCTGAACGACGCGCATGCCCGTCTTATCCCATCAGCTTTTCGAAAGCGCCGGCGGCGTCGGCCCAACGCCAGGCCCGTTGCTTGGCCAGGGCCGCTTCGTGCTGGCGCCGCCAAAGATCGTCATCGGACATTAACTTGACCGCCGCCTCGGCGAAAGCCCGCTCATTGGCGGCGACGAAACCGGTTTCCCCGTCGACCACCCGTTCGACCACGGAGCCCAGCTTTTGCACCACCGCCGGCACGCCCGAGGCCTGGGCCTCGCCGACCGCCAGGCAGAAGGTTTCGTTGATGTCGCCGCGGTACAGCATGCAGCGCGCGGACCGGAACTCATCGATCAGTTGCGCCTTCGCCACCGGTCCGCGGATGACCACGCCGTCGCCGGCCAGTGCCTTGGCCCGCCCCAGCACCACCGACATGTCCCGGGCCTTGGCGTCGCCGACGGCGCCATAGGTGGCGGCGCCCGTGAACAGGTGCAGTTCCGCACCGGGCACCTTCGGTGCAATTTCCGCCGCCCACAGCTCAAGCAGCCAATCCAGGGAGCGCAGGGGATTGGAGGTGAACACGGCCCTGGGCGGCGGCGGATCACTGGCCGGCACGGCGGCGCAGAAGTCTTCCGAAAGTCCGTAGGGAATGACCACCCGCTCCCCACCCGGCGCCCAGGCCGGATAGGTGCCGGCGTGCACGGTGCCGATGAAGATGATCGCCGGCTTCAGCTTCCAAAGCTTCGACAGATAGCGCCACTTCATCAGATAGCCGGCCGGATTGTGAATCCAGAACACCGTGCGCCTGGCGTCGGGCATCAAGCCGATCAGCTTGTCGCCGCGGTTGGCGATATAGAGATCGACGTCGGCGGGCCACGCGCCGCTGTCGATGGGCCGCCAGCTGACGCCAAGATGATCGAGGGGCGCCGGGCACTTGTTGCGGACATGCACCTCGTGGCCGCGCCGGGCCAGTTCGGCACTCAGGTTGATGACCGACGATTCGACCCCGCCCAGCGGCCCGCGTTCCAGGCTTCGCCCGTCAAAGGCGATGCCGTCATCGGCCAGGACGATGCGCGCCACCTAATCGTTCTCCAGTTTGGCCTTGAGATGCGACAGCAGCGGGTAGAGCCCGGCGCAGATGGCGATCATCAACCCATAACCGCCTTCCCGGTAACCCTTGCGCAACAGGTAACACTTGATGAAACGCGAAATCAGGCGCCGCACGTTGTTCGCCGTCGAACCGACGGTTCCGGCGTCCCGCAAGTCCTTGGCCCGGGCCGAGGAATAGCTGTCCAGGCGCTTCAACATGTCGGAGATGTTGCGGTCCACATAATGGTCCAGACGGTTGGTCAGCATGGACCCGCGCCGTCCCGACCAGGTCAGCGCCGGATGCACGCGCTGGTCGCCCCAGACCTTGACGCCACGCCGGAACAGTCCGGGATAGGCGGCCTTGCCGAAAGACGCCCCCCAGCCCCAGCGGACCAGCCGCTCGCCGACGTAATTATCGACGGGGATTTCGTGCCAATCGCCGGTCGAGGTTTTCGCCACCAGCGAAATCTCTTCGGCCAGCGCCTCGGGCACGCGCTCGTCGGCGTCAATCTCAAACACCCACTGGCCAGCGCAGGCGGCAATGCCGGCGTTGCGGCGGTCCCCCTCCTTGGCCCAGTCGCCGGCGATGACCCGGTCCGTGAACTTGCGCGCGATCTCTTCCGAACCGTCGCTGCACTTGTCCAAAAGCACGACGATCTCATCGGCGAAATCGAGCGTTTCCAGGCAGGCGGCCAGTTGACGTTCTTCGTTGTGAACGCTGATCACGGCCGACAATACAGGGGCTTCCGGGGTCATTGCGCCGCCTCCGGCCGGTCCGCCCACAGCGCCGACACGGCCTGCGCCACCCTGTCCACCGTCAGGTTGTCCATGAGACTGTCCGAGGTCACGTGGTTGAACCCATCGGGGTGGATGGTATCAAAGGATTCCGGGGTCCGCACGTGGGCACAGTGATCGCCCCAGGGGGCGTACAGTTCCTCCCGGCTGGGGCCGAAAAGGCCCAGGGTCTTGATCCCCGCCGCGGCGGCCAGGTGCATAAGGCCGGAATCATTGCCCACATACAGCTCGCAGCGCCGCAGGTAGGCGAAAATCTCCAACAGGCTGGCCCGGCCGATGAGGTCGATTGAGCGATCCGCTGGCAGGGCTTCGATCAATTGCATGACCTGCGGGCGTTCGTCATCGCGGCCGAACAGGGCCACCCGGCCGCCGGGCAAAACGCCGTCGGGCCCGGTCGCCTGCAAACACAATTCGGCGAATTTCTCGGCCCGCCAGGTCTTGGCCCGCCAGTTGGCCGTCGGCCCGACCGCCAGAACCGGC
>CAZQPC010000480.1:0-3163 GCA_964595005.1 uncultured Magnetovibrio sp. | reverse complement strand
CATATGCCGCCCGGTCGGTCAGGCGTTCGCGCAGCGCCCGCACATAATTCTGCGACGTCTCATTTTTTCCGGTCATGATCCGGGCCTTGACGTCCTGGTCCATCATGTTGTCGTGGGTTTCGTACATCTCACCGTGATAATAGTAGCCCTCGACGCCGATGATCGTCGCCACCCCGAAACGCATCTCGTCGATGCTGCGCGGCAAGGCCAACGGCACGATAACGGCGCCCAACTTGGCCAGCCGCTCAATGGCGGCGTCATAAAGCTCAAGAATACCGGGATCGACGATCTGGCGGTCGGTCTCCGTCAACACGCCAAACACCAGTCCATCGACGCCGCGGGTCATCTCGCGGAACATCCCTTGGCCGCCCTGAAAATCGGCATCAATGCGATGCGGCTCGCGCCCGGCCATGGTCTGATACATGATCGCCGCGTCGGTGGCGCTGCGGCACATGGGGCCCGGCGTATCCAAGGTATGGGACAAGGGCTGAATACCTTCCAAGGGCAGTTGGCCCTCGGTCACCTTAAGCCCTACCAGGCCGCAAAACGCCGCCGGAATGCGGACGGATCCACCGGTATCCGTGCCGACGCCGCAGGCCGCCACGCGGGCCGCCACGGAGGCACCGGTCCCCGACGATGAGCCACCCGGCGCCCGGTGGCTTTCCGTATCCCAGGGATTCCAGGGCGTGCCACGCTGCGTGTTGGTACCCCAGGGGCCGTAAGCGACTTCCACGGTTTTGGTCTTGCCCAACAGAACCCCGCCGCCGGCAAACAGGCGGTGCGCGATGGGCGCGGTCTCCGTCGACACCCGCGCTGCATGCGGGTTGGCGCCACCGGTCGTCACCGTGCCTTCGACATGAATCAAGTCTTTCAACACAAAGGGAACGCCATGGAACGGGCCCAGGCGGTGGCCGTTTTGGATCGCCCGGGTGGCGGCCTCGGCGGCTGCCATGGCCTGGTCGGCCATCACCACTTCGAAGGCACCCAACCTGGATTCCAGTTTTTCAATGCGGGCCAGCAGACGGCTTGTAACATCGACGGGGGTTGTCTGCCCCGAAGTGTAGGCACCGTTCAGTTCAGCAATGCCGAGGTTTTCGAGGGCGTCCATGATGTCGGTACCTTCCGCAAATGTTGATCGGGAAAATCTATCGGACTTCCCCTCAAGCTGCAAAACGCCGTTTCCGGCTCAGAAGCTTTTCCACCATTGATTGGCCGTGAACGCCGTCTGCATGAAGCGCGATTTCGCGGATGTCATGGCCAATGTTTTCGGCTTGGAAATAGGCAACGGCAGTTGGTCTTCGGCGCCACCGGAAATCAGGTCCGACATGGCCTTGCCGAACAGGGTGCCCGTGGTGATGCCGCGGCCATTGTAGGCGATCGGTGTATAAAGCCCATCGGCCAAGCGGTGGATTCGCGGCAGGTGATCGGGCGTCATGGCGATCTGACCATGCCATGACGTCTCAAACTCAACCTCACCCAGCTCTGGAAACAGCCGCTTCAACTTGCGGCTGGCCCAGCGCCGCGACAAACCTTCGTGACCGCCGACCGCCTTGCCCATGGAGCCGATCAACAGCCGCCCGTCAGCATCGCGGCGCAGGGAAAACATGATCGTTCCCGTATCCCACAGGCCCTGGCCTTCATGAAGGATATCCTGGACCCGGTCGCCCAGCGGCACCGTCGCCAACTGGAAATAATGGATCATCGTGAACGTGTCTTTCAGTCCCGGCCAAAGCTCATCGGTGTAGGCATTCGTGCCCAGCACCACGGTCGAGGCCATGACGCTGCCTTGATCGGTCTGCAGCCGCCATTTATCGCCTTCACGGTATAATTTCCGCACCCGCACATTGGTGGATATCTTCGCGCCCTGGGCAAGCGCGGCACGGGCCAGACCGCGGACATATCCCATGGGGTTGATGGTGCCGGCGCGGTGATCAAGCAGGCCGCCGTGAAAAGCCTGGCTGCCGATCTTCTCCGCCGCCTCCGCCGCCGTCAGTAAATCCACAGGCGCGTCCAGGTGATGCCAGGCCTCTGCACGGCGGGCCAGGTCTTCAAACCCCGCCGGTGAGTGAGCCGCATGAATGGTGCCCGTGCGCGTCGCCGCACAGCGGATTTGATGGCGCTCGATCAACGAGAAGACATACTCCGGCGCATCACCCAGGGCCTTGACCAGAAAGGAGCCACGTACGTCGCCGATTTTTTGCCGCACATCCTGGGGCGGCAACCATAGGCCCGCGTTGACCAGGCCGACATTTCGCCCCGATCCCCCAAAGCCGATCTGTTCGGCCTCAAGCACGTGGCAGCCAATACCCCGTTCGGCGGCATGCAAGGCCGTTGATAATCCGGTAAAGCCGCCGCCGACGATCGCCAGTTCGGTGCTGACGTCGCCGTCCATGGATTTGGCAAAATCGGCTTCTTCCGCGGATGCATCCCACAGTGATATGGGCGAAGTTTCTGTCATCGCCCGACTATAGGCCGGATTGAACGGGAAAGGCCAAGCCCGAACGCCGGGGATTTTGCGCCGCTCACCGCTGGCCCCGTGGGCGCCGACGTTGTACATGTGCCGGGCAATCTCAATCAAAGGAACGTTCCATGCCGGTCACGCTTGCCATGTACGACAAATCCCACGACCACATCGCCGAGCGCCTGGACGCGCTGGGCCTGGATGTCTCCGTCATCACCTTCAATAAGGAAGGAAAGTTCATGATCGACGGCGCCCAGGTCGACCCGGGCGAGGTCGCCGTCGATTATCTCTGGCTCAGCGCACACATCAACGCCGGCGGCGCCAAGGAGCCGGTGTTTGAGACCGTGTTGGCGTGCAAGTCCGTCGGCGTCCTCCAGACCTTCAACGCCGGCCTCGATCATCCGTTCTACAAAAAGGCCGCCGCCAAGGGCATGCGCATCCACAATTCCAACGCCCAGGCCGTGGCCATTTCCGAATACACCATGGCCCAGGTCATGAGCCTGTTGCATCCCGTCGACCAGCAGCGCGATCTACAGGCCAAGGGGCAATGGCGGACGACGCCGTTCCGGGAGCTGTCGAAAACCAACTGGCTGATCATCGGCTTCGGCCCCATCGGCCAGGCCGTGGCGGCGCGGCTGAAACCGTTCGGCGCCGCGATCAATGTCATCCGCCGCACGCCCGCCGCCACGGACATGGCCGACA
>CAZQPC010000479.1:0-3181 GCA_964595005.1 uncultured Magnetovibrio sp. | reverse complement strand
GAAGTCTATATAGTTTTACATGCTTAAGATGATGAATTTCGATTTGTCAATTTGATGGCAAATTCTGTAGTCTGGACATGCAGAGAAGGCAGACGGTGCCAAAATCATTTCATGAATGAGTGTAACGGTGACAGCCGGGATTCCGACATGAAAGCGCCACGCGACGAGGACATTGCCAGTTTACGGAACATATTGTTGCCGTTCGTCGTCGTATTGATGATGAGTGTCATCATTATTACCGCCCTGACAATTATTGCGGCGCGCAGTCAGGGCGAAGCTGAGGTCCAAAGTTCCGTGCATCTTACCCGATCTGTGGTCAGCGATATCGAGCGGCGCTTGGCCGATCAGTTGCTCGACTACAGTTATTGGGATGAGGCCGTACAGCATCTCGTGACCAAACCAAACTTGAACTGGGCGGACAAGAATGTCGGCATTTACATGCACGACCGATTTCAAATTTCGAGCAGTTTCGTTGTCGATGCGGCGGGCCGTCGAATATACGCCATGGTTAATGGGAAACGACGCGACACCAACCCGCTGACCCATTTTTCCGGGGGCCTTGACCGGATGCTCGAGATGGCCCGCAAGCAACCGAAAAATAAACCTCCGACGCCGATTACCGGCATCATAAGCGATGGAACCTCGGCGCATATTGTCGCGGTCAGCACGCTGACAAAATTTACCCCAAAATCCGCTCCTGAAACGGTGATCGCGACCGGGTCCACCCTGATATTCACGCGCGCAATCGATCGGCAATTGTTGGTTGATATATCGAAGAACTATTTGCTCCGAGATCTGCGCTTTGTCGATACAAAGACGCCGCAGGCCGATGCGTTTGTTGGTATCGTTTCGTTCGATGAGACGCCCATTGGATTTTTGGAATGGACGCCTGAATCCCACGCCCGTGATTTGCTTACGGTCGTTCTGCCGCTGATTTCATTGGCATTTGTGATATTCGGCGTGACGGCATTTGTTTTTTACCGGCGCGCGCAGTCCGTAACGCGTGGCCTGTCCAGCGACAACCTGGCCTTGCGGATTGCCCGTGAAAACTTGCGTGTTGCCAAGGAGGAGGCGGAAACGGCAAACCAGACCAAGACGTCATTTCTCGCCAACATGAGTCACGAATTGCGGACACCACTCAACTCGATCATCGGATTTTCTGAATTGTTGAAAGAACAGATTTTCGGCCGACTGGGTCATGAGAATTACACGGAATACGCCGCTAATATTCATTTCGCCGGCAGGCATCTGTTGGATTTGATCAATGACATCCTTGATGTCTCGAAGATTGAGGCCGACGAACTGGAGATCGCCGAAAAAGAACTCAATATGGCTGACCTGATCCGAAGTTGTATTCTGATTGTCCGCGAGCAGGCCGACGAGGCGAGGGTGATATTGTCGACGGAAATCAGTGACAGCTTTCCTTGGATTCGAGGCGACGATGTTCGAATCAAGCAGATTGTTCTCAATCTGCTTTCCAATTCAATCAAGTTTACGCCGCCAAATGGCACGGTGAAGACGAAGATTTTCACCGACGACGGGGCGGTGATTTTGCAGATTTCAGACACCGGAATTGGCATTGCCGAGGGCGATATGCCCAAGGTTCTGGCGCCGTTCCAGCAAGTTCGAAACAATTACAACCATTCAGGCACGGGCACGGGACTTGGCGTTCACCTGAGCCAACGCATAGCGGAATTGCATGGCGGGACATTGTCCATTGAAAGCGCCGTCGGCAAGGGAACGACAGTAACGGTCAGGTTTCCACCCGAGCGAACAATGCCGAACTGAAAATTTAGCGATATCGATGCACCATTGGAGCCGCCGTAACATCGGATTGCCAGACCTGTGTGTTGATCTATTCGACGTCCGTTAGATTTCCGGTGGGAAATATTCTAACCTCCCGCCAAGAATGTGGACGCAACGCAAGGACCCCCGCCATCATGACCGACGCCTACCAATTCATTCGCTGTAACAGCACCGACGGTGTCGCCGAAATCACCCTCGACCGGCCGCCCGTGAATGTGATCGACCGGGAGATGACGCTTGAATATCACGCCGCCTTGGAGGCCGCTGACGCGGATCAGGCGGTCAAGGTGATCGTCCTCAACGGCGCGGGGCGGGGGCTATCGGGCGGTGTCGATCTGAAATACATGGAAAGCTTCGATGCACCGGACATGCACGCCTTCCTGCGCCTGTTCTACGTCGAAACCATTCGCATTTGCCGGGCGCTGACGAAACCGATCATCGCTTCCGTCCATGGATATGCGCGCGAGGGGGCCTGCACGCTGGCCTTTGCCTGCGACATGGTGATTGCCGCCGACGATTCGGATTTCGGCTATCCGGGCGTGCCGGTGATTGGCGCGCCACCGGGCATGCACACCTGGTTTCTGCAACGCCTGATCGGGCGCATGAAGGCGGCTGAGCTGATCTTCACGGGTAAGCCCATCGGTGCCGCGGAGGCGGAGCGCGCCGGGTTGATCACGCGGGTCGTACCGCGCGGCGAATTGCGCG
Source organism: uncultured Magnetovibrio sp. (assembly GCA_964595005.1). Lineage (GTDB taxonomy): Bacteria > Pseudomonadota > Alphaproteobacteria > Rhodospirillales > Casp-alpha2 > UBA3470. The sequence continues at coordinate 670 of CAZQPC010000479.1, read as the reverse complement.
CGGCGACGATGGCCTTGGCCGGTGAGATCGCCGCCATGTCGCCTTTGGCTCTGAAGACGGCACGGGACTTCATCTATGCCTGCGAGGATCTGGATTTCGCCGATGTCCCCGAAGCCGCTCTTAAGGTCGTCTCCGACGCCTTCGATACGGAAGACAGCAAGGAGGCGCGGCGGGCTTTCAATGAGAAACGCGAGCCGGTGTGGACTGGGCGATGATCGGATATGTCACCCGTCTCCGCGTACCGGTCCGCGCCCGCGTTTAACGTCACCGCGCCGTTTCTTGCTGTCAATTCGCCGTTGGCGGGCGGCTTTCGAAGGTTTTGTCGGGCGTCGGTGTTTCGGTTTGACGGCGGCTTGGCCGATCAGATCAATGAGGCGGGCAAGGGCGTCGGCGCGGTTACGTTCCTGGCTTCGGTGTTGGCGGGCCGTGATAATCAGCACCCCGGCCTTGGTCATGCGGCGGCCGGCCAGGGTGCGCAGGCGGCGCATCACGGAAGGCGCAATCGCCGGGCTGTTGGCGGCGTCGAACCTTAGCTGGACGGCGGTCTCGACCTTGTTGACGTTTTGCCCGCCGGGCCCCGGTGAACGGATGAATGTTTCGTCAATTTCATCGTCGGCCAGTTGGATGGTTGGTGTCACCTCGATCATGAGGCCGTATCTTCGGTCAGCGG
>CAZQPC010000478.1:0-3198 GCA_964595005.1 uncultured Magnetovibrio sp. | reverse complement strand
GCTGTGAAAGCCTGGGAACCCGCCGGTTCACCGGTGTCGCCGAAAACCTGGGCGTCCTTTTGGATGAGAAATGCAAGGCCAAGGGCCTCGGCGCGGTGACCGAAAAGAACGAAGCCCTGCTGCCCGAAGCCGTCGGCCTTCTGGTCCGCGAATGCCTGACCGGCGAAGCGGCACCGGACAGCGCGCATGGCCTCATGAACGTCTGGCGTAAAGATTTGGAATCCCTAGTCGGAAAACAGATTCGCGAACTTCGTGGCTGTCCTGGCGATCAAGAACGTTTCGCCGATGTTGTCACCGACATGATCCGCACCCTCGATCTCATGGACGACGAGAACCAGCCGCTGGATTCCGAAGATCAGGACGACGACGACAGCGCCCAGGACGCCGGCGATGAATCTGATGAGGGCACGGATTCGGAAATGGGTGACGATTCGATGGCGGCCGGCGAATCGGGTGAGATGGATATGTCCGACGACGGCGATTTCGCCGACGGCGACGAAGACCAATTCATGGGCGGCGACGGCGAGGAAGAGCCGGCCGGCCCCAGCCGCTGGAACGAACCGTGGCAGCGTGACGGCGAAGACGCGAATATGCGATATCATCCGTTTACCGCCGAATACGATGAGATGATCTTCGCCGATGAGCTTTGCGACCCCGAAGAACTGACCCGGCTTCGCCATCAACTTGACCAGCAATTGTCCCACCTGCAGGGTGTCGTCTCGCGCCTCGCCAACCGCCTGCAGCGGCGCCTTTTGGCGAAGCAGACCCGGTCGTGGGAATTCGATTTGGAGGAAGGCATATTGGATGCCGGCCGCCTTTCCAGGGTGGTCGTCGACCCTACGCACCCGCTGTCCTACAAGATGGAACGGGACATGGATTTCCGCGACACGGTGGTGACGCTTTTGGTCGATAATTCCGGCTCAATGCGGGGCCGTCCAATCACCGTTGCCGCCATGTGCGGCGATATTTTGGCCCGCACCTTGGAGCGCTGCGCCGTCAAGGTGGAAATTCTCGGCTTCACCACGCGCTCGTGGAAAGGCGGTCAGGCCCGCGAAAAATGGGTCGCCGACGGCAAGCCGAAAAACCCCGGACGGCTCAATGACCTGCGCCATATCGTCTACAAATCCGCCGACCAACCGTGGCGCCGGGCGCGAAAAAACTTGGGCCTGATGTTGCGCGAAGGCCTGTTGAAGGAAAATATCGACGGCGAAGCGCTGCTATGGGCCCATCACCGTTTGGTCGGCCGCCCTGAACAGCGGCGCATCCTGATGGTCATTTCAGACGGCGCCCCGGTGGACGATGCGACCTTGTCGGCCAATCCCGGCAACTACCTGGAACGGCACCTGCGCGACGTCATCGAATACATCGAGACCCGGTCCAACGTGGAATTGACGGCGATCGGCATCGGTCACGACGTGACCCGCTATTACCGCCGCGCGGTGACCATCGTCGACGCCGAGGAACTGGGCGGCACGATGATGAACCAATTGGCCGATTTGTTCGACGAGGACCCCGGCGCCGAGCGCTTCGGCCGAGCTTCCTGAACTCAATTTATCGGACGTTAAGGTAGGGACCGTCGAGGCTCGGCGCCAGCGCCGCCATTTCGACGGGCGCGCGAATTAGCGTTGGCCGGCGATGCGCGGCGATCAGGATATTGCCCCGCTCATCGCGGCACACGTTGCCCTCGGTAAGCCCCCGCCACAGTGCACAATCCTTGCCCGACACCGCAGACAAGCCGTGATCGGTCAGGGTTTTCTCCGTTGTCAGCAGGCTGATCCCGTCCAGCGCCCACGACGCCACGGTCACCGGCGGCGGCAGGGCGCATCCGCCAAGGGCGATCATGATCACGGCAACAACGGCAAATCGACGCATGGCAAACTCCTCGTTGGACAACGCCATCTTGACGCGTATCGCTGACGGGCAGCTTACATATTTCACCCCCAAAATGTGACGCCGGGGCAACGTTGGTGTAAAATGATGCAGAAAATGCCGGCGATTCAGGTGCCGGCAATCTCCTTGATCACTTGGCGAACCAAGGGGACCGTGATCTCGCGGCGTTCCGCAAGCGCCGCGGCATCGACGGCGGACACCAATTTACGGGCCGCGTCGAAACTGCGTTCCATGCGCCTTAGGGCATAATCAACGACCTCAACCCCGACCCGCAACTGGCGGTCGGCAAACAGCTTGACCACGACCGCGGCAATAAGCTGGTCGTCGGGCGGGCCAATGGCCGCCGAGGTGGCGGCGTTCAGCCGTGAGCGCAAATCGGCCAAGGTCTCGGGCCAGCGTGCCGCTGCCGTGCGCCCGGTGAGAAGGATCGTGCCGCCGCCCTCGCGAACTTGGTTGAACAGATGGAACAATGGCGCCGGCGCATCGTTGCTCAGATAGGCATCGCAATCCTCGACAATCCAGGCACCATCGGCGCTCGCTGGATCGCGGGGTTCATCGGCGGCCAGGACCTGGTGATCAAGCGACCGGGCAGCGGACTTGCGCCGGAAAACTTCGGCAAGATGGCTTTTTCCGCAGCCCGCGGGTCCGTGCACCACCAGGGCCGGTGACGGCCAGTCGGGCCACCGGTCGATCCAACCCACGGCGTCGCGATTGCAATCGGCAACCAGGAAGTCCTCGCCGCTGTAGGCAGGCCGAAGGTCAAACACCAGGGGCAGTTGGCGTGGATTTCCCATGGCGCTGCTCACGCGCCCTCCTGCCCGCCCCTATCGCCGCCATCGCCGGAGGGCCGGCCGGCGGCGCGATTGGCGGCGCCGTGATATAGCGGACTGTCGAGATAACGGCCGATGGCGAAACGGGTCAGCACACCAATCACGGCGGCCACGGGAACCGCCAACAGGACGCCGGTAAATCCGAACAAGGCGCCCCCGGCCAACAGGGCAAAGATGATCCACACCGGATGCAACCCAACCCGGTCGCCGACCATGCGCGGCGTCAGGACATAGCTCTCCAATGTCTGTCCGGTCAAAAAGATGCCGATGACGATGGCGATGGGCACCCAGTCGGAGAACTGGAACAATGCGATCCCCAGGCCGATCGTCAAACCGGTGGCCGCGCCCAGGTACGGAATGAAGGAAATGAACCCGGCGCCAAGCCCAACCAGCAACCCCGATTTCAAACCAACGACGGTCAACCCGATGCCGTAAAACAAAGATAACAACAGACCAACCGTGGATTGCCCGCGGACGA
>CAZQPC010000477.1:0-3231 GCA_964595005.1 uncultured Magnetovibrio sp. | reverse complement strand
AAGTCAATTTCGGTTTCAGAGGAATTATTATGAACATCCCATGCCTTCAGTTGTTCGGACATGACCGAATCGGGCGTGCGGTACACATTGACGCCGTGCTTTTCCTTCAGTTTGATCAGGTCGTCGGCATACCGCAGCGTGTTGTTCCAATAGAAGTTGGAATTTTCCGCTTCGGATGCGTATTCGAGGATCGCCTGAAGTTCCTTCGACAGCGAATCGAACTTCTTCCTGTTGAAGGTCACTTCGAAGCATTCCTGGGATTGGTGGAAGCTGGCCAAGTGGTAATGCTTGGACACATCCTGCATGCCGAAGTCGCTGTCCGAGGTCGGGTTGTTGAACTCGGCGGCGTCGATCAGGCCTGATTTCATGGCCGGCTGAATTTCGCCACCGGGCAACTGCACCACGGACATGCCCATTTCCAACATAACGTCGGCGGCCAGACCAACGGTGCGGTACTTGAGGCCCTTCATCTGCGACGAGTCCTTGATCTGCTCCTTGAACCAGCCGAGCGGCTGGGCCGGCATCGGGCTGTTGAAGAAGCTGACCAGATTGAGGCCAAGCGAGCCCATCAACTCATTGAACAGCGCCTTGCCGCCACCATAGTGGATCCAGCCGAGCATTTCCTGAGCCGACCAGCCGAAGCACGGGCCGGTCCCGAACAGGGATGCCGCTTTTGACTTGGAATACCAGTACGCCGGTACATAGTGCGCACCGTCCAGCACGCCGCGGTGCACCGCGTCCTGCATCTGGCTGGTCTTGACGACCGAGTTCACGGACAGCAGGTCAATCTTCAACCCGTTGCCGGACATTTTGTTGACGCGGTCAACGTAGCTCTTGGCGTTTTCAAGGAAAATACCACCACCCCAGGCGGCCTGAACCTTCAAAACGGTCGGGGCTGCCGTCGCGATATTCGGTGCGGCCAATGTCGCGGCGGCGGCGGCCCCAGCCGCAACCGTGCCGCTCTTGAGGAACTTACGGCGCGATACTTTTGATTTTTGTTCAACCATAACAACGCTCTCCCTTTTTCATGATGTCGAACGCGTATGCCTCCCAAGACCGGTGTTTCAGTGCCGACCAACCGAGCCAAAATCAAAATTTTCTTGTATTCGTTTTGGCTGCGGACGAGAGGCGCGCACTTCTAACGATTTTCTTCGTCGTCTGCTTTGAGCAGTTTGACTGCCTTCGTAGACCTTGCATTCAATTATGGCGAACTGACGCCCGTACATCAACAAGGCTAAGTTTCTCTCACTAAGCAGCCATATTGACAGGGCGGGATTCGGTTGCAAGTATTTTGAGAGCCTTTTCCACGATATGGAAATCACTAATTTGTAGGAGCGTCATGTCGGTCAAAAAAGATGGCCAAGTTCAATCCGTCTCAAGATCCCTGGCCATCCTCAGCCGGTTGGCCGAGCACGATGACGGCATGAGCCTGACGGGCATTGCCAAGGACCTCAAGTTGGCCCCGTCGACGACGCACCGCCTGTTGACGACCTTGCAGCACGAACGCTTCGTTCGGTTCAATGATGCGTTGGGGCTTTGGCAGGTCGGCGTCCAGGCCTTCGTTGTCGGCAGCCGGTTTCTCAGCTCCCGGGATCTTGTCGACGCGGCGCGTCCGCACATGGACCGGTTGATGGAACTGTCCGGCGAAACGACAAATTTGGCGATGGCCGATCAGGGCGAAATCGTCTACCTGGCGCAAGTCGAATGCCGGCAACTCATGCGCACCTTGGCGCGCCCGGGGGCCCGGGTTGCCATGCATTGTTCGGCGGTCGGTAAAGCCCTATTGGCGCAAATGGGCGAAGCCGACGTATCGCGCATTCTGAAAATTCGCGGCCTGCCGAAGGTCACGGACCACACCATCACCACCTTGAAGGCCCTGCACGAAAGCCTGCAGGTCGCGCGGGTCCGCGGTTATGCGACGGATGATGAAGAGCACGCCGTTGGCCTGCGGTGCATCGCCGCGCCCGTATTCGATGAACACGGAATTGTTTTGGCCGCCGTTTCCCTATCCGGCCCGAAGGTTCGCATTCCCGAAACGCGGATCGATGACCTGGCCGCCATGGTGGTCGAAACCGGCCGTCACATCACCCAATCCTACGGCGGCGCGGCGGCTTGAGATGAAGCGTTAGGCAACCCGGTCACCGGGTTCGCCGCCGGCGAAGAAAACATCCAAATTGTCCAGGGCACGATAGCCCATGGCGTCGCGGGTCTCGAAGGTGGCGCTGCCGATGTGCGGCAACATGAAAATGTTGGTGAGCGGCGCATAGCCGGGGTTGCCGCCGGGCTCATCGACAAACACATCAAGCCCGGCTGCGGCGATCTTTCCCGAACGGAGCGCGGCAATCAGCGCCGCTTCGTCAATCAGGTTGCCGCGCGCCGTGTTGACGACGATGGCGCCGTCCGGCAACAGGGCAATCCGTTCAGCGTTCAGAAAACCGATGGTGTCCGGGGTCGCCGGGCAGTGCAGGGAGAGATATTGGGAGACGCCCAACAGCTCATCGAGGCTGTCGTGATAGATCGCACCCTGTTCGTCTTCCGGCGCAAGCCGTGTGCGGTTGTGATAGTGGACCTCCATGTCGAAGCCACGCGCCCGCCGGGCCATCACCTGGCCGACCCGGCCCATGCCGACAATGCCGATCCGTTTGCCGGTGACCTGGGCGCCGACCATGAATGACGGCGACCAATGGGCCCAATTGCCTGAGCGCACCATCTGGTCACCCTCGCTGGCGCGCCGGGCGGCGCCAAGCAGAAGCAACATGGCAATTTCCGCCGTCGCATCGGAAAGCACATCCGGGGTGTTGGTCACCACGACGCCCTTTGCCGCCAACGCCGCCAGGTCGCAATGGTCGACGCCGACCGAGTGATTGGCGATGATCCGAATACTCTTCGGCAATTGGTCAACGATGTCGGCGGAAAAGATCTCCGAATGGCATGGCAGGACGGCATCCATGTCCCGGCATTTCGCCAGAAGCTCGGCCGGCGAATACAGTTTGTCCCCTGGATTCAAGACGACATCGTAGGTTTCGGCGGCCCGTCTCTCGGTGTTTTCGGAGAGCTTTCGGGTGATCAACAGTTTGGCTTTGCCGGCCATGGAAACCTCCGATGCTTGAGCCGCGCTCTATCCGTTCGTGAGATCAGCCTTTGACGTCCGCCGCCACCTGCATGCGGATAATTTTGTCCGGGTCGTCGACGGCGCCATTGTCGGCTTGCGAACCGCGCTTCAGTTTGCCG
>CAZQPC010000476.1:2781-3234 GCA_964595005.1 uncultured Magnetovibrio sp. | reverse complement strand
CGCCCGCCGGCATCGGCAACGGCGCCGCGGTCACCCAGGTCGACCAGGGCATCCTTTGCGCCGGCGACATTGTGGAACAATGCCCGGTGCGACAACATCACGCCTTTCGGCGCGCCGCCGGTGCCCGATGTATAGATGATGCAGGCGGTCTCATCGGTATTCCACTGGCGCGCCATTTCGACGATGTTGGTGTGACCGGCGGCGCCCATGTCGATCAGTTTGTTCAGGGGATAGACGTCAATGCCGCGGGCCGTCTGATCTTCCGGGGGATAAAGGGCAACCACGAACTGTGTGTCCGGACATTTCTCCGCCGCGGGGATAAGGTTTTGCGCCAGCTTGCGGTTCGACACGATCACCCCTTTGGCGCCGCTGTCTTCCAAGACATGCAGGTGATCGGCGACCGTGTTGGTGGTGTAGGCGGGGACGGTGATAGCGCCAATCGACATGATCGCC
>CAZQPC010000476.1:0-2771 GCA_964595005.1 uncultured Magnetovibrio sp. | reverse complement strand
CCATGTCGGCGATCAGCCAGGCCGGCCGGTTCTCAGACACCAGGACGACACGATCGCCGGGTTTGATGCCGGTTTGCATCAGGCCGCGGGCCAGCGGTGTCACCCGCGCCGCGACGTCGCCCCAGGACAGGGGTGTGTAGGCGCCGTCGCGTTTTGCCCACAAGAACGGTTTGTCGCCGTAGGCGTCCACTTGGTCGAAGAACATGGCGGCCAGGTTCGGCCAGATTGCGTCAACCATGATCGAAAGTCCTCCCGTTGTGCTCCGATCTTCGCCGGATGCTGCCAGACGACGCCATGATTGCCGTTGCGGCGGCGGATTTCCACCCCTATATCGCAGGAGACAAGGAGATACAGTATGCCGCAAACCGAGACCACTGACGCCCTGCCCGAATGGAACCTGAACGATCTCTACAGCGGACGGGACGCCGCGGAGCTTGAAAACGACCTTCAGGCCGCCGAGTTGGCGGCGGATCGGTTCCAAGCCGGCCATCAAGGAAAGCTGGAATCCCTGAACGGGGCGGGCTTGGCAGAGGCCGTCGCCGATTACGAGCGTCTGTCGGAAAAAGTTTATCGGGTGATGAGCTACGCGCAACTTCTGCACGCCACCCATACCACCGATGCCGATGTCGGCCGATTTTATCAGACCATGCAGGAACGGCTGAATGCGATCACCACGAAAACCCTGTTCTTCAGCTTGGAGCTGAACGATATCGACGATGCGGTGCTGGCCGGCCAGTTGAGCGATCCGGCGGCGGCGCGCTACGGGCCGTGGATCCGCGACAGCCGCGCCATGCGCCCGCACCAGTTGGATGAAGCCCAGGAAAAACTGCTGCACGAAAAGGACGTCGCCGGGCGCAGCGCCTGGGTGCGGTTGTTCGATGAGACTTTGGCGCATCTGCGGTTTCCTCTGGACGGCGAAGACAAACCGCTGACCGATACCCTGAACCAGTTGACCGACAGTGATGGCGCCAAGCGCAAGGCTGCGGGGCAAGCCTTGGCGCAAGGATTGCGCGGTTCCGAGCGCCTGTTCGCGACGATCACCAACACGCTCGCCAAGGACAAGGAGATCGAGGACCGCTGGCGCAAGTTCGAAACCCCGGCGGCGCCCCGCCACCTGGCGAACCGAGTCGAGGCAGAAGTTGTGGATGCCCTGGCCGGCGCCGTTCGCGACAGCTACGCCGATCTGGCGCATCGTTACTATGGCCTGAAGGCGCGCTGGATGGGTGTCGAAAAACTGGACTGGTGGGACCGCAATGCGCCGCTGCCCGAAGACGCTGACCGCCGCTTTTCCTGGGCCGAAGCGCGCGATACGGTATTGCAGGCCTACGGTGGTTTTGAGCCGTCTATGGCGGCAACGGCGAAGCGGTTCTTTGATGAACACTGGATTGACGCACCGCCCCGCGAAGGCAAGAACTCCGGCGCCTTTGCTCATCCCACGGTTCCCTCGGCACACCCTTACGTGCTGTTGAATTTCCACGGCAAGGCCCGCGACGTCATGACGTTGGCTCACGAACTGGGCCACGGCGTGCATCAGGTTCTGGCCGCTCCACAAGGCCTGTTGCTGGGTGAGACACCCCTGACCTTGGCGGAAACGGCATCCGTGTTCGGCGAAATGCTCACCTTCCGGGCCATGTTGGACGGGGAAACGGACCCGGCCCGGCGCCGTGTGCTGTTGGCCGGCAAGGTCGAAGACATGTTGAACACGGTGGTCCGGCAAATCTCCTTCCATGAGTATGAGACCCGCGTTCATCGTGAACGACGGGATGGCGAATTGGCGCCGGAACGTCTGGGCGATATCTGGGTCGAGACCCAGCGCGAAAGCCTTGGCCCCGTCTTCAACTTCGATGACGACTACCGAGTGCTCTGGGCCTACATCCCGCATTTCATCCACGTGCCGTTTTACGTCTACGCCTATGCCTTCGGTGATTGCCTGGTCAACGCGCTGTATGCCGTGTTCCAGGATGGCCATCCCGGGTTCCAGGAGAAATATCTCGACATGCTGGCCCAGGGCGGCGCCAAGCGTCACAAGGAACTGCTGGCGCCATTCGGCCTGGATGCCTCCGACCCGGATTTCTGGAAGAAAGGCCTGGGCGTTATCTCGGGCTTTATCGATGAACTGGAGGCCGCCCTTTGACATCGGCCGACGACAGGGACTTCGACGACGCTGACCGCGTCGGCGGGCGCATCAAGCGCTACGCCAAGGTCGGCCGCGCCGCCGGTGGGTTGGCCGCCAAAGTCGCCGGCAAGCGGCTGTTCGGCATGGCCATCGACAAAGGCGCGCACGCGTCGGAACTGCAATCGGCGCTCGGCGGCCTCAAGGGCCCGCTAATGAAGGTGGCGCAGATCATGGCCACCGTGCCCGATATGCTGCCCGAGGAATACATGAGTGAGCTGGCGCAGCTGCAAACCAACGCGCCCTCCATGGGGTGGAGCTTCGTCAAGCGCCGCATGCGCACGGAACTGGGCGCCGACTGGCAGACCCGCTTCGCCGATTTCACCCATGAGGCCGCCGCCGCGGCTTCGTTGGGCCAAGTCCATCGGGCGACGGCCGAGGACGGCACATTGCTGGCCTGCAAGCTGCAATACCCGGACATGGGCGCCGCCGTGGAGGCTGACCTGCAACAGCTCAAGTTGGTGTTCGGTCTCTATTTCCGATACGACAACGCTATCGATCCGGTGAATATCCATGCCGAGCTTTCCGAACGCCTGCGCGAGGAACTGGATTACCGCCGCGAGGCGCGCAACATGCAACTGTTCGCCAAAATGCTTAA
>CAZQPC010000475.1:0-3263 GCA_964595005.1 uncultured Magnetovibrio sp. | reverse complement strand
GTCCGTCGATGCCTTGTGTGTCGGCTCGGATACGATCTCATTGGCGATCATGTCCGGGGTCAGCTCCAGCATGGCCTCCATGGCCGGCGGCATGGGCGCCGGTGCCGGCTGGGGCATGGGCGGCGGTTCCGGCATGGGTGCCGGCTCAGGCATAAAGACAGGTTCGGGTTCGGGCTCCGGAATTGGATCGGGCTCTGGTTCCGGTTCCGGCTCTGGAATTGGATCGGGCTCCGGTTCCGGTTCGGGGATCGGCTCGGGTTCCGGTTCGGGGATCGGTTCCGGCTCTGGTTCAGGTTCGGGTTCCGGCTCCGGGTCAGGCTCAACGACCGGTTCGGGTTCGGGCTCCGGGTCAGGTTCAACAACCGGTTCGGGTTCGGGCTCTGGTTCCGGCTCGGGCTCCGGCGCCGACTCAGCCGCCAGTTCCGCCTCTTCCTCTTCCGACAGAATTCGCCGGATAGAGGCAAGGATATCCTCCATCGAAGGTTCTGCGCCGTCTTCCGCTGTCGCCGTTTCTTCGCTCATTGCACGCCCACCCGGTGTCTCCGGATTCCTACGCTAACCATCCATGGTTAACAAACGGTTAGCCATAACCGGCGCCGAAGCAGCTCAACGTCCTGAGCATCCGCGTCATCAGCGTCCACTCGTCACCGCCATGAGCATCGGCTCAATCACTCGCGATTGCCGGCAGCCGGTTATTTCACGCCTCCCTGCGATTTTCCGCCGAACCACTTGCCACGGACCTCATTGTAGTGTCCGCGCGGGTCGTAGCGCGTGACCGGCAGCTCAAGGTCGCGGGCCGTCATCCGGCCGACCGATGACAGCACCTGGTACGTGGTGACAATCTCATCACGCTGGGCGCGCACATGAGCGACGCGTGAATCCAGCAGTTCCTGCTCCGCATCAAGCACATCGAGCACGGTGCGCGAGCCGACCGCCGCTTCGCGTTCGACACCTTCCAGGGCGACCACGTTGGCATCGATCTGAGCGTTGAAGGCCTTCACCCGGGCCTGCGCCGTCAACAGCGCGTCCCAGGCGGCGGCGGCGGCTTCGACGGCGTCGCGGCGTTCTTGATCAATCAACAAGGTCGTTTGTGCGGCATCCTGGCGGGCCTCGCGCAACCGCGAATAGACGGCGCCCTGCTGGTAAATGGGAATGGTCACGTTCAACTTCAGGGCCGTCGTCGTGGTCTGACAGCATTCGGCGGCACTTTGATAATCCCGCGTCCAACTGCCCGTCAGTTCAACCTCGGGCAACAGTTCACCCCATACGCCGTCGGCCGTATCAAGTGCTGCGCGGCGGTCAAACTCGGCACCGATCACGTCGGGGTTCTTGGTCGACGCGATTTTCAACGCCGCGGCCTTTTCATCGGGGAGATTACCCGGCAGGGGCGGCAAGTTCAGCTCGGCCGGGGCGGCCTCGCCCATGACATTTTCATAATTTGCCCGCGAAGCGTCCAGGTCACCTTCCGATTGAATGCGGTCGGCGACGGCGCGGGCCAGCCGGGCCTCTGCCTGGTGCACGTCCGTGCGGGTGATTTCGCCGACTTCAAAGCGGTCCCGCGTTGCCTCAAGCTGGCGTTTCAAAACTTGTTCGTTGTTGACGTTCAATTTCAACACCGCATGATCGCGGAAGACGTTCATGAAGGCCGTCACGGCTTCCGTCAGGACCGTCTGCTCCGTCGACATCAGCCGGGCCCGTCCGGCCCGAATGTTGTTCTCCGCCTCGCTGGTCGACGCCAGGGTACGACCGCCGCGGAACAAGGGCTGGGTCACTTCGACACCGAAGCCCTTCGGCTGGCGGGTCTGATCCACATCGTTGCCGGTGCTTCGGGTATTCTCGATCTGTGAGAACCCATAGTCCGCGCTGACCGCCACGTCCGGACGCCAGTTGGCCAAGGCCTGTGGAACCTCTTCATCCGTCGAGCGGACACCCGCCCGGGCCGCCAGCAATGTGGGATTGTTCAGATAGGCTAATGCCAAGGCGTCGACCAGGTTTTGAGCCTGCGCTCCCCCCGGTCCGGGCATCACACCCAGAACAACGCCAGCAGAAATCCCAAGAAAAGCTGCGCGGATTCTTCTTTCTGCTATGTCTATGTTTAACAAAACGCCCTCGCGCTAAATACTCACCGACGTCAACTTACACACAACAGATGACCCCAAGTGATGGATTCGCGTCAATAGCCGTCAAAAACTCCCGGAATTCTGCGGGTTATACAGACTCCCAGAAAACGCGTTGGCGGTCAAACGTCGTTTTTCGCGAATCTTTTGATTCGATAAATTTGCCCTAACAAGGTGATTCTCCACGAAAAAATCCCTGCCGCCAGCTAAAAGGCAAATGATTTTTCGGGTTCAAAACCAGGCAGCGGAGAGGTCCCCGCATCGAAGATATTTTGTTTCGACAGGGCGCCGCCATGGCGGGTGATCAATTGCGCCGTGCCGACGCCGCCCGATGTGATGATCGCCACCAGCCGCCCGCCGTCCGCCAACTGATCGGTGATGGAAGACGGGACATCGCTGACCGAGCCGTCGAAGAAGATCACGTCGTAAGGCCCCTGTTCGGCGTTGCCCTGCTGCAAATCGCCATCGACGACGGCAACGTTGTCGAGGCCCAATTCCGAGAGGTTGCCGGTGGCCTTCTGGGCCAACCCTTTATCCGTTTCCACGGCAACAACCGTATCGACGATTTTCGCCAGCACCGCCACCGCATAGCCGCTTCCGCATCCGATGCTTAGCGCCACGTCGCCCGATTTCAGGGCCGCCGTCTGCAACAGCCGGGCGATAACCATGGGCTCCATGACACATCGGCCATCACCCAGCGGCAGCGTTTCATCAACATAGGCGATGGCGCTCAACTCACTGGGCGCGAACATCTCACGCGGAATTTCCGTCATGGCGTTGATGATCCGTTGATCGTCAACACGGTTCGGCAAAATCTGGCAATCCACCATGTTCTGTCGGGCGGCGGCGAAGTCCATGTTCGGTTCCTAGGCGGCAATTGAATCCGTCCCCAATTTATATTACCTGACGCACGGAAACTCAAACCTCATGGCGTCTTTGGCACCTGCTATGACAGCGCGCCCGAGGCTTGAAATTCTATCTATCTCAGGGCCATCCAATGGCTTGACCGTGCCCGGGCGAGCGTCTAAGTTCGCTCGCCTTCGAGGTCGGGGCCAGTGGTTTTCGTGACGATGGATCGTGGTGAAAACAAACTGGCGCGGTGGCGGAGTGGCTACGCAGCGGCCTGCAAAGCCGTGTACACCGGTT
>CAZQPC010000474.1:0-3289 GCA_964595005.1 uncultured Magnetovibrio sp. | reverse complement strand
GCCGAAGCGTTCGCAAGCCATCTGGACGATTTGCAGAACCACCGGCCGTTTCGGAATTTCGTTCACCCGCGGGAATTAGCCGACGGACGCGTCGTCTACCTTTCCGCCAGCGCGCGGCCGTATTTCAATGCCGACGGCGGCTTCCTGGGTTACCGGGGCTCCGGCACCGATGTCACCGACCGGGTTCTGGCGGAACAGCGGGGCCGGGAACTCGAACAACGTTTTCAGATGCTGGCGGCGGCATCGCCGGCGGGGGTGTTCTATGTGGATGGCGATGGCGTCTGCCGGTTCGTCAATCAGGCATATTGTGAACTGTCGGGGATTCCCGCCGACAAGGCCATCGGCAACGCGTGGAACCAGGCCGTCAGCTTCGAGGATGCGGACCGCGCCGACGAAGCCTGGCGGAAATCGGTAAGCACGGAAACCGCATTCGAGATCGAAATCAGGTTCGAAAACGCCTCCGGAAATTTCGTCTGGGTGCACATCAGCGCGTCGCCGCACCATTCCGTTGATGGTGACCTGCTTGGATATTTGGGCACCGCCATCAACATTGAAGAGCGGAAGTCCGTGGAGCGCGAGCTTCAGGAAGTGGAGGCCCGCGCCGCGACCATCCTGGATAACGCCCCGGCCGCCGTCTACGTAAAGGACACGGCGGGCCGCTATCTGCAGATGAACAACCGCTTCGCCGAGCTGTTCGGTGTTGGCGACGATGCCGTCGGCAAGACCGATGGGGAGCTTTTCGACCGCCGAATTGCCGTCGTCCTCGAACAGAATGACCGCAACCTGCTGAGATCAGGGATGCCCAGCGAAGACGAGGAAAGCATTGAATTGAAGGACGGTGAACGGACCTTCCTGACGGCCCGTTTCCCGCTTTACAACATGGGCGGCGAACCCTACGCCGTGTGCGGCATATCGACGGATATCACGGAACGGAAATTGACCGAAACACAGTTGTTGCACGCCTCGAAAATGGCCAGCATCGGCTCCATGAGTGCCGGCATTGCCCACGAACTCAGTCAGCCCTTGCATATCATCAATCTGACCGTCGATGACCAGATTATCGGGCTGAACGACGGTGAATACGAACTGGGCGACGTCCATCAGGCCCTGGAGGCGGTCAGCCTGCAATGCCGCCGGATGGCGCAAACCATCTCCCACATGTCGATTTTCAGCCGAATTGATGAAACGGTCCACGAGCCCTTCGATGTTCGCGGCGCCATGCAGGATTCTGTCGCGCTGCTTCGAAAACCCTTCATGGCGGACGGCGTCTCCATTGTCTTCGAGCTTCCCGATGATTGCGGCCACGTCATCGGACAACGCATTCAATTGGAGCAGGTGATCATCAATCTGCTGACCAACGCCCGCGACGCCATGGGCGAGAAGCCCAGCGACGGCGGCCGTGAGATCGGTGAAATCCGCTTAAGCTGCCGTTTGCCTGGTGGGCAACAATCCGTCGAAATCTCCGTTCAGGACCAGGGCCCGGGCATTCCCGACGATGTGCTTGCGCACATATTCGACCCCTTCTACACGACCAAGGATTCCGGCAAAGGCACCGGATTGGGATTGGCCATCAGCATGGAGATCGTCAACGCAATGGGCGGGATGATCACCGCCGAGAACGCCGACGCGGGCGCCCGCTTCACCATCACCTTGCCGCTCAGCACCGCCCAGGCCTCCGCGGACCAGGGCCATTCCGTTGAAACGGCCGGCGGGTCCCGCCAGATCGACGGCACCCGCCGGATCTTGGTGGTCGACGATGAAACAAGTGCCGCGAACTCTCTTGCGCGGCATCTCAATCGCCGGGGTTTCGACGTTGAGACGGCCCATGACGGCGTCGCGGCGCTGGCGCAATTTTCCGAGGAACCTGCCGATATTGTTGTCACCGATCTTCGCATGCCGCGCATGAACGGCGAAGAATTGATAAAAAATCTACGGGCTGAAAATGAGCTCCTCCCGATCATCGTCGTCACCGGCGATCTTGACGCCGGCGATCTGACAGAACCCGGCACCGGAAGCCTGCCGATCCAACTGCTTCGAAAACCGGTCGACCTCCGCGAATTGGACAATCGTATTGATAGTCTTCTGAAACTATTGACTGATTCCGACCAACGTTGATCTTGAGGTAGCCCTTTCCTTCCGGTTTTCTACCCGGTTTCCGCCTTGCGTCTGCCGCCTATCCGGCTTGCTTCTGATGTCGAGTACTGTTTATCTGTTGATCGGGCTGGGCAGTCGGGAATGCCGTAAAACAGTCGCCGAAGCGGTGGTCGGGCGGCCCGGCTGAGCGTTTTAGGAGAAGGCACGGTGCAGGTTCTGCTTGCTGATGACCATGCGATGGTCCGCGAAGCTCTTTTGCCGTTCATCCGGCGAATCGCGGACGACGTCACGGTCTTGGAGGCGGAATCGTTCCACGGTGCGATCCAACTGGCGCAGGGCGCCGATGAATTGGATCTGGTCATTCTTGATCTGATGATGCCGGGCATGAACGACATTGTCGGCTTGCGGCGTTTCAAAGATCTGTATCCCGATGTGCCGACGGTCATTCTGTCCGGGTCGGTCAACACCAACACAATCATGCGGACGATCAAGAACGGGGCGGCGGGATTTATCCCGAAAACCTACGGCGGCCAGGCGCTGGTCAGCGCCTTGCGGCTTGTCCTGTCCGGTGAGCGCTACATTCCGTCGTCCATGTTCATCGACGACGACGCCAGCCAGCTCGGCGGCGCCAATGCCAATCCGACCATGTCGGCGGCCGATTTGAACAGCCAGGAAGTGGGCACCCTGGAATTGCTCAAGGAAGGCAACTCAAACAAGGAAATCGCCAGAATCTTGGGCGTTCAGGAAGTCACCGTGAAAAAACGCCTGGGCCGCATATACCGAAAACTGGGTGTTTCCAACCGGACCCAGGCGACCCGCATCGCCCTGGAACTTGGCTTGGACGGCTAGGTCGGATGCAACCTGAAGGCTCTGTTCAAAACTAATACCGTCATTTCAGATTGTCACGGCGCCTGTACTCTCAATTCTGTCGGATGGGTCCATTCGCATACCCCGGTATCCGAATGGACCCCCGCGGTATGCTTCTGCCAAATTGATCGGTTGTGTGCCGCATGTTCCCCTGTGAATGAAGAATTTTTACCGATGAACCGAACTCGGTTGATCCGTTTTCAGGAAGGGACACATGAAAATGAACTTTATGAGCAAAAAGACCGAACCGAAACTGAGTTCGGAACAAACTTCGGGCAACGATGCCGCGGCGAAGGCCTACAACATGATGCAATCGCTGCCCATGAAC
>CAZQPC010000473.1:0-3297 GCA_964595005.1 uncultured Magnetovibrio sp. | reverse complement strand
CGGCAGGATCAACGGCAGATGAACAATGCCATCAAGAATGATGCGGCCCGGAAACCTGAGCCGCACCAGCACCCAGGCAATGGCGACGCCGAGCGGCAAGGTTGCGCAGACCGCCCAAACGGCAACTTGCAGGCTGAGCCGCAGGGCTTCCCATTCCATGGCTGACAAGGTGTTCACCAGGGCGCTCCTAAGACCCATGCGCCGCCAGGAAACCATGTTTCCGGAAGCGCGCCTGAACGGCCGGTGAAAACAGAAAAGTGTAATATCGCGCTGCATCCGAATTCGGTTGTTCACGCGTCAAGGCGGCCGGGTATTCAATGGGCGGATGGCTATCGGCCGGAAATTCCGCCGCCAACAGTACATTCTCGCTGACCTGCAAATCCGAGCCATAAACGATCCCCGCGGCGGCCTCGCCACGGGCAACCAGGGCCAGGGCGGCGCGCACGTTGGCGGCCCGGGCGATGCGCGGCGCCAGGCGATCCCACAAACCGAGGGACTTCAATGCGGCCAAGGCATATTGGCCGGCCGGGACATGATCCGGGTCGCCCATGGCAAGCCAACCGTTGTTAAGTGACGCGGGCAACGCCGGCCAATGCCTTTCCGGTAATTTGATCGGCGCGACAGCGGGTGAAATCAGGACCAAACGGTTGCGTGCAATGATGCGCAGGCTTTCGGCGTCAATTGTACGTTCCTTAATGGTATAATCCATCCATTGCCGGTTGGCGGAAATGAAAATATCGGCCGGCGCCCCGTGCACGATCTGGCGGGCCAGGGCCGAACTGGCGGCGTGGACGCAGCGACACGGGGGAAGTCCTGCGTCAACGGCCATTGCCGCGACATCGGAAAGCACGCTGGTCAAACTGGCGGCGGCGAAGATCACCACCGGCTTGTCATCGGCCCGTGTCGATTCCGCACCGGCACACCAGAGCACGGCGGCAAGCAATCCGATGCGGCAGATGAATCCCATGAGATTGACGCTCCCGGGTAATAGTGGAACCGTCAGCTTGTCAGAATTGCCTCAGCCATACAATTCGTCGGGGTCAATCTCAACCTCGGCGATTTCCTCAATAGCGTCATTGCGGACGGCCAGGAAAAAGCAGTTGCGCCGCCCCGTGTGGCAGGCGACGCCTTCCTGGTGGACCTGCAAGAGCAGGGTGTCGGCGTCGCAGTCCCAGCGAAATTCCTTCAAAGTCTGAACCTGGCCGGAACTTTCCCCCTTGCGCCACATTTTTTGACGGGACCGGGACCAATAACACACCCGGCCCGTCTTCAGGGTTTCGGCGACGGAGTCCTTATTCATCCAGGCCATCATCAAAACCTCCCCCGTGTCATGCTGCTGGGAAATCGCCGGGATGATCCCGTCGTCATTATACTTAAGGGCGTTGACGACTTCGTCGATGGTTCGGTCGGAAACAGCGTCTGTCATTTTATTCTCCAGGTGCAAGGTCGATCAGATGGCCGCCGCGTAGCGCGCGAGACCGGCTTCCAGATCGGCAATCAGATCATCGGGGTCTTCCAGGCCGATGTGCAAACGGATGCATGGCGTGGTGTGCGGCCATGTGGTGGCGGTGCGGTTGCCTTCCGGATGGGCCGGCAAAACCAGGCTTTCATAACCGCCCCAACTGGCACCCAGGCCGAAATGAGCAAACCCGTCGATCATCGCGGCGCCGGCGTTGTCCAAGTCGCCGGCCGCCATCACCATGCTGAACAATCCTGACGCACCGGCGTGATCGCGCTTCCACAATTCATGACCCGGATGGTCGGGCAGGGCCGGGTAGAGCACCTCGGCAACCTCGGCGCGCGACTGCAACCAAGTGGCCACTTTCAAGGCATTTTCCTGATGGCGCTGCAGACGCACTGATATGGTCCGTAATCCGCGCAGCGCCAGATAACAATCATCGGGCGCGGCGTGATATCCCAGTGCGTTGGCCATGCCCTTCAATTGTTGGAAATGTTCCTCCGTCGTCACGGTGACGCTGCCCATCATGACGTCGGAGTGACCGACTACATATTTCGTACAGGCCTCGATCACCACATCGGCACCCAGGCCGATGGGTTGGCACAAATAGGGTGACGACCAGGTATTGTCGATCATCGTCACCACACCACGTTCGCGGGCAACGGCGCATACGGCCGGTACGTCCATCATCTCAAAGGTTTGTGAGCCCGGTGATTCCATGAAGATGACTTTGGTGTTGGGCCGGATCAGATCACCGATGCCGGCGCCGATTTCAGGATCGAAGAACGTTGTTTCGACGCCGGCCCGTAAAAGCAAATTACCGGCAACCCGGATGCGGCTTGGGCCATAGACCGTATCGGCCATGAGCACGTGATCGCCGTTCTGAAGAAACGCCATGGCGGCCCCGGCAATGGCCGCCAGACCGGACGGATAGGCGACAGTACCGTGGCCCCCGTGCATCGCCGTGATGGCGTCTTCAAAGGCAAATTGCGTCGGCGTGCCGGTGCGCCCGTACTGGGGAATACGCCCATAGGGCGGCCGATCGCGGGTCTTGAATTCCTCGAGTGTCGGAAAAGTAATGGTCGATGCGTGATAGACCGGCGGATTGACCACGCCGTGATTGGATTTCGGGTCTCTTCCGATGGCCGTGATCAGCGTATCTTTTTTCATTGAACGGGTTCCTGAACTCTTGGCGGCCCTTGCTGACCGCGCCCCGGAGATACACCCGGCGGGGCTGTAAATCAACGCTATGCGGGCTATTGAATATACTAATGTTCCGGCTTCAGGTTTCTTCTTGTTCCCTGTCAAATTCTGTGTAACGGTAAATTTGATAAGACAAAAAGCGCCACGTTTTTTTGTGGCTAATTATGAATGCCAGGGAGAATTAAAATGAGGAAGACTCTTGGAATAATGGCGGCCGCCGCGGCCGTCATGGCAGCTGCGGGTGTGCAAGCGGGAACGCTTGAAGATGTCCGTGCCGCCGGTCAACTGCGTTGCGTCGTCAGCACGGGTATTGCCGGTTTTGCGTATACCGATGCGAAAGGCGTGTACCAGGGCTTTGATGCCGATTATTGCCGCGCCACGGCAGCCGCCGTTCTCGGCGACGCCAGCAAGGTGAAGTATGTGCCGGCCACCGGTAAAACCCGTTTCACCATTCTGAACTCAAAGGAAGGTGACGTATTGTGGCGGAACACCACCTGGACCTTCGCCCGCGACGTTGACGTCAAACTGACCTTTGCCGGCGTCAACTACTATGATGGCCAAGGCTTCATGGTTCCGAAGAAACTGGGCGTCAAAAGCGCCAAGGAACTGGACGGCGCCACGGTCTGCATCCAGAC
>CAZQPC010000472.1:0-3318 GCA_964595005.1 uncultured Magnetovibrio sp. | reverse complement strand
GGCAAGATGACGATCATGGCCGGCGGACCGGAAGCGGCGTTCAATCGCGCCAAACCGGCGTTTGATGCCATGGGTTCCACGGTGACGCTGATCGGTACGCGAAACGGTGACGGGCATGTCTGCAAGGTGGCGAACCAGATCATCGGCGCGGTGATGGTCAACGCGGTGGCCGAGGCGTTGCTGTTCGCCTCGAAAGCCGGCGCTGATCCGGCCAAGGTGCGCGAAGCCCTCATGGGCGGCGCCGTGCGCTCGTTCATCCTTGAGAACCACGGCGGGCGCATGCTGGAGCGCAACTTCGACGCCACTTTCCGCGCGGGCCTGCAACGCAAGGACTTGAACCTGGCCATGGAGGCCTGTCACAAGCTGAACCTGGTGTTGCCCCAGGCCACGTCGGCGTGGGAAATCTATAACGCCACGGTGGCCAACGGCGATGGCGACAACGACGCCATCAGCGTGCTGAAGACGCTGGAAGGCCTGGCCGGGTATGAGATGCCGGTGGGAGAAGGAGAGACGACGTGACACCAAGAATTACCCTGTTGCCCGGCGACCGCAACGGCATCGGCCCGGAGCTGTTGGCGAAGTTTCTGGCCGAGCCCGCAGGCTATGACGGTATCGATCTGGAAATCCTCGGTGATCCGGACGTGGTCGCTCAGGGCGCCGACGCGGCCGGTGTCGATCTGGGTCATGGGACGTTTCGCCAGACGACGTTCCGGCCGGTCGAGGGCATCGCCACGACCCGCGCACAAGAGACGGCGGCGGCCGGGCGGGAATGTCTGGATCTGTTGGTGCATGCGTCGAAGCGTGTGCTGGCGGGCGAGGCCGACGGCGTCGTCTTCGCGCCCCTGAACAAGACCGCCATGCATCTCGGCGGGCTGACCCACGAAGACGAAATGCAGTACCTGGCCGACGCGCTGGCCTGGGACGGGCTCTATGGCGAGCTCAACGTCATGGACAAGATCGACAGCCTGTGGACGACACGGGTGACCTCGCACATTCCCCTGAAGGACGTGGCCAATTACATCACCCGTGATTCGGTCCTGGGCGCCATCCGTTTCGCCGATACGACGCTTCGCAACGCCGGGTTCGCGGCGCCCCGGGTCGGCGTCGCGGCGCTCAACCCGCACGCCGGCGACGGCGGCAATTTCGGCCGCGAGGAAATCGACATCATCGCGCCGGCCACGGAACGGGCCGTTGCCGAGGGCATCGACGCCACCGGCCCGCTGCCCTCGGACACCATCTTCGTGCGCGCCACCAAGGGCCAGTTCGACGTGGTCGTCACCATGTATCACGACCAGGGCCAGATTGCCATGAAGCTGATGGGGTTTGGGCGCGGCGTCACCGTGCTGGGCGGCTTGCCCGTGCCCATCGCCACCTGCGCCCACGGCACCGCTTATGACATCGCCGGGCAGGGCATTGCGACGCCGGAATCGTTCAAGAACGCCTTCGCCATCTGCAAGGCCATGGCGACGTCCCGCCTCAAGGCGGGCCAATAAAATGCGCCGGCAAGCAGCCTAGAACATAGAGGGACATCATGACGGACAAACCAACGTTGGGATTCATCGGCCTCGGCCTCATGGGGCAAGGCGCGACCAAGCGCCTGTGCGGGGCCGGCTATCAGGTCACCGGCTTCGATATCGATCCGGCGAAGAACGACCTGGCGGCCCAGCACGGCGTCATGCCGGCGGCCAACGCCCAGGCCGTCGCCGAGGCCAGCGACGTGATTTTGGTTTGCGTCATGACGCCGGCCGATCTGGCAGCCGCCATCTTCGCTGACGGCGGCGCGGCCCACGGGGTGCGCGCCGGTGCCGTGCTGGTCGATCATTCGACGACACCCGTCGACGTGACCAAGGCCATGGCGGCGCGCTTGCGCGAGACCGCCGGCATTGGCTGGATCGATGCGCCCGTCTCCGGCGGGCCGGAGGGTGCGGAGGCCGGCGAGCTGGCGATCATGGCCGGCGGAACTGACGCGGACGTGGCCAAGGTGCAGGCCGTCATGGAGACCCTGGCCGCCAAATTCACGGTGTTTGGCGATGTCGGTGCCGGCCAAGTGGCGAAGATGGTCAACCAGGTGTTGGTCCTCAACAACTACGCCATCATCGCCGAGGCCCTGGCCCTGGCGGAAGCCGGCGGCATCGAGGCGGCGAAAATCCCCGAGGCCCTGGCGTCAGGCCATGCGGGCTCAAACCTGCTGCCGCTGTTGTTCCCGCGCATGATCGAACGGGATTTCGAACCGCGCGGCCGGGCCCGGCAAATCTTGAAGGACTTCGACACCCTTCACGATCTGGCCAAAACCCTGAAGACGCCGACCCCCATGTCGAGCCAGGCGACGTCGCTCTTCCGCATGCTGATTGCGAAGGGCGGTGGGGAGTTGGACGGGGTGTCGGTGTTGAAGCTCTATGAACAGGGCGGGAATGATTGACCCCGACACCCGGCCAGTCGTCTTCCTCCCCCTTGATGGGGGAGGGAATCGAATGCGGTGAGGTTGACTTGAACCGCGACCTCCCCATCATCGACGCCCACCAGCATTTTTGGGACTTGAGCCTGGGCAAACATCCCTGGCTCTGTGGCGATCATCAAATTCCGTTCCGCTATGGCGATTACTCGGCACTCAAGGAACGCGACTACCTGCCCGACGACTATCTGGCCGACGCCGCCAACTTCAACGTTCAGAAGACCGTCTACATGGAAGCCGAATGGGACCCGGCCGATCCCCTGGGCGAGACCCAATGGGTCATGAACCAGCACGCCCGCACCGGCTTCCCGCACGCCATCATCGGCCAGGCCTGGTTCATGGCCGATGACATTGCCGACATGTTGGCCGGGCAGGCGGCGTGCCCGTTGATGCGAAGCGTCCGCCAAAAACCCGCCGCCGCGCCATCACCCGAGGCCTTCCAGCCCGGCCTGCCAGGTTCGCTGGCTGACCCAGCGTTCCGCCGGGGTTTCGCCCATATGGCGGACCATGGCCTTCATTACGACCTGCAAACCCCCTGGTGGCACCTGGGCGAGGCCGCCGACCTGGCCCGAAGTTTCCCGGACACCACCATTATTCTCAATCACACAGGTTTACCTTCCGATCGCTCGCCGGCCGCTTTGGATGGTTGGCGGCAGGGTATGGAAATCCTGGCCGCCCAACCCAACACCGCGGTGAAAATCTCCGGCATCTGCGTGCCCGGTGAGACCTGGACGGCGGAGCTGAACCGCGACGTGGTGTTGGCGACCATCCGCATTTTCGGGGTGGACCGCTCAATGTTCGCGTCCAATTTTCCGGTCGATAGACTGGTCGCGCGATTTGACGAAATATTCGGCGGGTTCATGCGG
>CAZQPC010000471.1:0-3334 GCA_964595005.1 uncultured Magnetovibrio sp. | reverse complement strand
CTAGAGCCTCGTGCGCCGATATCTTCAGCCGGCGCCCGATCCGTCATCCTTGAACTCAACGGCCCAGTGGCTGCCGTCGCAGAACGGCTTGTTCTTCGACGCCCCGCAACGGCACAACGTATACTGACCCCGGTTGGCGCCATGGCCCCAGTCCTCACCTTCCAGGGCAACCTCACCGATGACCAGATAAGGGCCGTCCTTGAGGGCCTGGATCGACGGCGGCGCGTCGGCGCGTGCCGGTGCCGGGTCGACGGTATAGCTCAGCGCGCCGGACGGGCAGCCCTCGATCACCGCGACGATGGACGCCGCGTCGGCGCCGTCGGGGTCGATCCAGGGTTCGTCGTTCATGCGCCAGACCGCCGCCAGGTTGTCGGTGCAAACGCCAGCGTGGGCGCAGATTGAACGATTGTCGTGGATGGTGATGTTCTTGCCCACATAGGTGTCGATTTTGTCTTCGGCCCGGTCCGGCTGCTTGGCGCTGTCGAAACCGTTTTTCGCGTGGGTGCCGTCGCAGAACGGCTTTTTGGATGATCCGCCGCAGCGGCATAAGGCGATGGTCGGCTTCGTCGGCACGGGGTTGCCCTGCGGGTCCTTCAAATCGGTCAAGCCGGATACGATATAAGGTCCGAGATCCTTACAAATGACAGCAGGCGTGGCGGGAGCTTCGCCCATGAGGTGTATCTCCTTATTGGGGCCGGAAGCATAACACGAACGCTCGCGGTATTAATCACTCAGAAAAATGCCTGGAATGATGCGCTGATGGAGCCGAAGCGCGTCGCCCGGTTTTGGCCGTCAAACTCCTTGCTCCGGTAGGCATTGGTGTAGGCGATGGTGAAGCGGTCATAGACGATAGCGACGCCGGCCGTCAGATCGGCCACCCAGCGCTTCTTGTCGACGCTGTGGCCGCTCCGAAATGTGTTCCCATCGAGAAATATATTATGGGCGACAAAGCGGCCGTCGCCGGTCAGGAAGGCGTAGATGCTGAACGGGCCTTTCGGTCGTGAATCCAATGAACTAAGCGGTTGCGATCCGTGAATCAGTCCCGGCGGCCCGAAGTCGCGCGGCAGGTTGTAGCCGAACCGCACGGCGGCACCCAGGCCGGCCTGGGTGCGTACGTTGCCCAAGGTCGCGCCAACGCGGGGGATGAAGTCGGCCTCGTATCTGTCGCCATGCGGCACCGGATCGCGGAACCGCCATTTGCGTTCGTAGGACAGCATCAAACCGGGCTCGGTCTTCAATTCATTATCCCAGCCGTGGAACACCTCGATCAGGCGAAGATGATGAATGAAATCCTGGGATTCCTCGCCCAAGGCTTCGGGGCCGACGACGCCCAACGCCAGTTCGACGGATTCGGAAACCTTCCGCGAATTGTCCGCATCATCCTCGGTCACCGTGTGCAGGGAAAGCGCACCGTAAAGCCATCCCGCATAAGGTCGGTCGTCGGTGATCAGGTCGGTGCGAAAACGGTCTTCCGGGGTGTAGATATCCTGGCCCAAGGCCCAGCCGAAGCGCGTCCGGTCGCGCTCATAATCCTGGGCAACGGTCTGCAGGACACCCTGCACGATGCCCAGCGCCTCCCAAATGTCGTCGCCTTCCGGTGACAGCCACGACAGGCGCAGACCGCTGGTATAGTGGCGGTCCGTGCCGGCGAATAAATCGTTCTCGTGTTTGACGGAAAATGTACCGAGTTCCGTCTTGCCGCCTTTTGCGAGTTCTCGTGATGGTTCCTTGGCGGGCGCCAATGGTGCGGCCGTCAACGCGGTCACAAAAATCAAAACCGGAAGCAGGCGGCGCGGCATAACCGCAATAATAGGCGCTCGTGGAATCGAGGGAAAGCGCCGCGTGATCCATAGCGTGGGCATTGCTATCATGAGCCGCCATTGCGTCAGAAAAGGAAGCCGCCATGCTCTACACCCTCGGTGACGGAAACGTCCAGACCGCAGGAAATGACTGTTGGGTCGCCCCCAACGCCACCTTGATCGGCAAGGTGATATTGGAGAAAGACACCAGTGTCTGGTTCAACGCCGTGTTGCGCGGCGACAACGAACCGATCCATTTGGGCGAAGGCTCAAACGTTCAGGACGGTTGCGTCTTTCACACGGATCCGGGCTTCCCGCTGACCTTGGAACACCATGTCACCGTCGGCCACATGGTCATGATGCACGGGTGTTATATCGGTGCCGGAACGCTTTTGGGAATCGGCGCCATCGTCCTCAACGGCGCCAAGGTGGGCGCCAATTGCCTGGTCGGTGCCGGCGCCCTGATCCCCGAAGGCAAGGAGATTCCGCCCAATTCGGTGGTCATGGGCGCTCCCGGAAAAGTCATCCGCGAAGTCGGCGAGAAAGAACTGGCGATGCTCAATTCCGCCTGCCAGAGCTATATCAACAAATACAAACGCTACCGGGATGAGCTGCGCGAGGATTCCTAAGCACGAATTGACGGCGCGCCACCGGTGGGCGGTTCCACCAAGGCCCGGAAGGCATGCCAACTGGCGTGCCCGATCAGCGGCAGGGTGATCGCCAGTCCCACCAGCGCGGCCGCCATGCCGACCCCGGTGGTCACCGTGATGATCACCGCCCAGACCATCATCGGGACGAAATTCCGCATCACCGCCAGAACGCTGATGGCGATGGCCGGCACGAAAGCCGTGTCGTGGGCGATCATCGTTTGCAGCGACACGGCGCTGAACAGGAAGGCGACGAAGGCAAGCGCCGCGCCGAGGCCGGAGCCCACGGCAAGAAACGTTAAGCCGTCGGTGGTGAAGAAGGTCTTCACGGTCATCTCTTCAATGGACAGCCCCGTGTAGGGGAAGTTGATGGCATAGATCAAGGCGGCGACCCTGATCCAGATGATCATGAAAAACACCAACGCCAGCCCGGCGCCGAAGACCGCCGGCGCATGCCCGCGCCAGGCGAACAGCACGGTTCGAAAATTCACGCCTTCGCCCCGTTCCAGGCGCCGGCTGATCTCATAAAATCCCGTGCACAGAAGCGGTCCGATCAAGATGAAGCCGGCCGCCATGGGCCAGATCATGTAGCTCAGACCGATCTGATAGAGACCAATGGTCACCGCGTACCCGAGCGCAACGAACAAGGCCCCGTAGCCGATGCTGTGCAACGGCGTCGCCTGCATATCCCGCCATCCGGCAGCCAGCCACAGCCACGGGTCCTGGGTCGTGACCGCCTTGATGCGCCCGGCGAACGGCAACCCGCCCGTTGGCGAAGGTCCGTCAGGCGTCATGTCTCCCCTTTGCCATCCCTAGATCCGATCCGCCGCCAGTCTAGAGCATCGTGCGCTATTTCGTACGCACTGAGATCACTGTTGCGGTGCCTCC
>CAZQPC010000470.1:0-3354 GCA_964595005.1 uncultured Magnetovibrio sp. | reverse complement strand
AGTTTCTTGTATGTCCACGGTGGCATCGGTGGCATCTGCCAGAAACTTCACTTGTAGCCTGCGGATGGATTCCGAGCGAGAGAGGTGCATATCGTCCGGAGTTTTTTCGAGTTGTTGCTCGATGGCGATGGTCGTCAATCAACAATGGAGGTCTTTGCCGATGGTCTCCTCCATTATCGCGTCGGTTCATTTCAGGCTGCGTTGGACCGTTTTCGCACCTGCCAAGCCGAGGTTGAAGACGACGCCGCTGCGGCGCTCTATATCGAGCGGTGTGAGACGTTCTCTAAAAATCCGCCGGCGGATTCGTGGGACGGCGTTTGGACACTCGATCACAAATAGGGGTCGGGATCACGCGGTGAGAAATCTGTGCAGCGCGGCCGTGACTTCCTTCGGCCGTTCCGCATGCACCCAATGCCCAGCGCCGGCGATGATCTCGGTTTCGGCGTTCGGGAACAGCCTCTCGATCTCCGATTGATGGAACGCCTGCACGTAGTCGGAAGCGCCGCCGGAAAGGAACAGGGCCGGGCCATCATAGGCCTGGTCGGCCTCGTAGACGGGGAAGTCCGTAATGTCATCCAGATTGGCGGCGATGGCAGCGACGTTGATCTGCCATTCGAACCCCTGGCCGCTATCCGCCGGTTTCAGGTTGCGGCCGAGGAATTGCGCCACCGGCGGATCACCGATGGCCACGGCCAGAATCGCTTCGGCCTCGGCGCGACGGCCAAGCGACGCCGTATCCATTTCCATCATCGCGTCCAAATGGGCGTCGAAATCGTGATCGTAAGGCACCGGTGCGATATCGACGACACAGAGCCGTTCAACCAATGCCGGCCGTTCGCAAGCCAGCGCCATGGCCGTCTTGCCGCCCATGGAATGGCCGACGATGGCAACGGGCGGGTTGCAATGCGCCTCGATCAGGCGGGCGACATCCGCGGCCATCTGGGGATAGTCCATGGCATCGTGCCAGGGCGAAAGCCCATGGTTGCGAAGATCGGCGGCGAGAACACGATGTGTGGGCGAGAGTTCTTTGGCAATGGCGGCCCAGTTGCGGCCCATGCCGAACAGGCCGTGCAGGATGACGACGTCAGGCCCATGGCCAATCTCATCGAAGTGAAGGGTGACGGCGCTCAATTCTTCTTCTGCGCAACCAGCGCCCGGCCCTTGGGCAGGGAAGCATAGCGCACATCGAGGGCGCGCCGGAGCGCGTGATAGCGGGTCAGTTCGTTGCCGATCAGCTTGCGGCCTGAAGGCATCTTCATGCGCATGGGGTTGAGCTGGCCGCCGTTCCGGAGGATCTCATAGTGCAGGTGATTGCCCGTCGAACGTCCCGTGGTGCCGACGTAGCCGATGATCTGGCCTTGGCGGACCCGTTTGCCCTTGCGGATCCCGCGGCCGAAACGCGACATGTGGGCGTAGGCGGTCTTGTAGGTGCCGTTGTGGCGCAACCGCACATATTTGCCGTAGCCGCCGTTGCGCCCGGCCATCTCGACGACCCCGTTACCGGCGGCGTAGATGGGGGTGCCGCGCGGCGCCGCGAAATCGACGCCGCGGTGCATCTTGGTATAACCCAGCACCGGATGCCGGCGGCGCCCGAAACCGGAACTCAACCGCGCCCCGTCGATGGGCGTGCGCATCAACGCCTTCTGGGCGGAATTTCCCTTGGCGTCAAAATATTCAAATCCGCCGCGGCCATCGCTGAACCGGTAGATGGCGCGACGCTCACCGCGCAGTGTCAGGGCGGCAAATAATATCTCATCGCTACGGACGATGCGGCCTTCGTCGCTGACCACGAAGTTGAACATGACCTCGAACTTGTCGCCCTTGCGGATGCCGCGCTGGAAATCGACATCCCAGGAGAAGGCCCGGATCAGTTCGGCAAGGGTCGCATTGGGTAAGCCGGATTTTTTGCCGGCCACATAGAGGCTGGAATTGATGATGCCTTCGGCCCGCGACACCTGGCGGGTGACGGGGCGGTCCACTAAATGCGCGTCAAAGCCTTTGCTCTCGGCCTCGGCGGCCCGTGCCACCCGTACTTCCTTGTCGAAGGCCGGCGCATAGCGGAACCCGTCGAACCGTCCGGGATTGGCCATGCCGGTCTGATCGTCAATGGAGGACAGGCGGTAGCGGACTTTCAATTCCTGTCCGACGCGGATGCGGCGCGGGTCGTGGCGTTTGGAAAAAGCCGTCACGGCGGCGTATGCGTCCTTGCGCTCAACTCCAGCGCGGCCAAGCACCGCTGCCAGGGTGTCACCGCGTCGGACTTTGAATTTCTGTTCGACGACGGGCATCGGATGGTCGGCCGGGGCATCCAGACCGGCACCGGGGAACAGCGGTGGTTGGGTCTCCGGCCCACTGGCCGTGCTGGGATTGCCAAGCGACATGGGCGCCAACGCCAGCGTTTTATCGGCCGTCGATGTGCGTACGGGGAAGGCTTTGCCGGAGGCGTCGGCCTGGACCAGCATGTAGCCGCCACATAGCACGCACGTGGCGGCCAAACCCGCAATTGTTCCGATTCCTCTCAAAAGCATATTAAGCCGCTCAACATCATTTTTGCGCCGGTTGGGGCGAAGGTTTCGAGACGATGTCCGTCCGGACCGTTCATGTCAAGGTCCTTGGGTCAATTCCGTCAACGGAATCAATCATATGCGGGAAATCTTAACAGATTGTTTTTGACGGTTCCGGTGGCCCGGAAAATAGTGTAAAATAATCGAAATAAAAACTTTGACACCTCCCGGGAGAGCTCGTATAACCCGGCCTCCGCTGCAGGACAGACGGTCTGTCCGCGAGACCTGCATGCGCGCTATTTTAAATTTTGAATACGTAACGAAGGGATGCGCGGGCGGCGTTCGGCGTTGTTTAACGATCAAACTTTGTCTGTGCATCTTTGTGACGTTCTACGTGAATGTACTGTTTGGATTTGGGCTTTCGGGCTCAGGTTCGGATAATCACATTTGATGTGCGGATGAAGCTCTTGTTTATTCCCGGCGAGGGAAGCTTGGGGAAGTTCTTCGGAACCAACCTGAACTGATCTCGGAAGATGGGAAATCAACTTGAGAGTTTGATCCTGGCTCAGAACGAACGCTGGCGGCAGGCCTAACACATGCAAGTCGAACGAAGGCCCGGAGCTTGCTCCGGTTACCTTAGTGGCGGACGGGTGAGTAACACGTGGGAATTTGCCCAGGAGTGGGGAATAACGTTTGGAAACGAACGCTAATACCGCATACACCCTACGGGGGAAAGGCTTCGGCCGCTCTTGGATAAGCCCGCGTCAGATTAGCTTGTTGGTGAGGTAACGGCTCACCAAGGCGACGATCTGTAGCTGGTCTGAGAGGATGATCAGCCACACTGGGACTG
>CAZQPC010000469.1:0-3365 GCA_964595005.1 uncultured Magnetovibrio sp. | reverse complement strand
CGGCGCCCGAGAACGTGCGCGCCGCCATCGGCGCGGCACGCAAAAGGTTTGTCGATTGACCGCAACAGGTATTCCTGGATTGAGCGGGACGCGCTATGCTGGCGACGGATAAGCGGACGGGAACGATGACACGGCAGCGGAAACTTCTGAACGGCGCGGTTTTGTTGGTTTGCGGGCTGGCCCTGGCGGCCTGCGGCGTGAAGTCGTCGCCGCAGGCGCCGAAGGGAAGCACCTTTCCCCGGGACTATCCGGTTGCCGGACCGACGGCGCCGGTTCTGAAAAACCAGCAGAAACGGCCCCAGCCGGCGACGGCGCCGGCCAGCGGTATTTATCAGTACCCCAATCCCCCCTCCTACCAACCGCCCAAGCAATAGACGCGGCGGAGGCAGCGGACATGGATCATTTTGATTATATGAGCGGCGAACTGCATGCCGAGCAGGTGCCTCTCAGCCGCATGGCTGCAGAGGTGGGGACGCCGTTTTTTTGCTATTCCACGGCCACCCTGGAGCGCCATTACCGGGTCTTCGCCGAGGCTGTATCGGGCCTGGACGCAAGCATCTGTTATGCCGTGAAGGCGAACTCCAATATTGCCGTGATCGCGCTTTTGGCGCGGCTCGGCGCCGGCGCCGATGTGGTCTCGGGCGGTGAACTGCGGCGCGCCCTGGCGGCCGGCGTGGCGCCGTCGAAGATTGTTTTCTCGGGCGTTGGCAAGACCCGCGAGGAATTATCCGACGCCCTGAAAGCCGGCGTGTCGCGGATCAATGTGGAATCCGATCCGGAGCTGGATATCCTTTCCGAGGTTGCCGCCGGCCTGGGTATTGATGCGGACATTTCCGTGCGCATCAACCCGGATGTTGATGCCAAGACCCACGAAAAGATCACCACCGGGCGCAGCGAGAACAAGTTCGGCATCGATCTGGCCGTCGCCCGCGACGTTTACGCGCGCGCCGCCAAACTGCCGGGCATCAACGTCATGGGCGTGGCCGTGCATATCGGCTCGCAGCTGACCGATCTCGAACCTTACCGGGAAGCCTACGCCCGCGCCGTCGACTTCGTCCGTGCCATGCGCGCCGACGGCCACGCCATCAGCCATCTCGACCTGGGCGGCGGCCTGGGCATCACCTATGGCAATGAGGCGGCCCCGACACCGGCGGAATATGGCGCCATGGCCACGGAAGCCGTGGGCGATCTGGATGTTGGCGTGACTTTTGAGCCGGGCCGCGTGATCGCCGGCAATGCCGGGCTATTGGTCACCCGGGTGCTGTTCGTCAAGGAAGGCCTGGCGAAGCGGTTCTGCATCATCGATGGCGCCATGAATGACTTGATCCGCCCGACGCTCTATAATGCCTATCACGAGGTCGTGCCCGTGATTGAACACCCGTCCGGGGCTCCCCGTCTTAAGATGGATGTGGTCGGCCCCATATGTGAATCCGGGGATTATATTGCCAAGGATCGCGATATGGTACTGGCGGCGGCGGGCGATTTGCTGGCCATACGGACGACCGGGGCCTATGCGGCGGTGATGGGATCGATGTACAATACACGGCCCCTGGCGCCCGAGGTTTTGGTCAACGGCGCCGATTATACGGTGATCCGGCGGCGCTTTACGGTGGATGATATGATAGAACTGGAATCCTTCCCCGACTGGCTTAGCGACGATCCGCCCCTGCGCGCGGAAGG
The DNA here is from genome assembly GCA_964595005.1 of uncultured Magnetovibrio sp. Lineage (GTDB taxonomy): Bacteria > Pseudomonadota > Alphaproteobacteria > Rhodospirillales > Casp-alpha2 > UBA3470. Next base: position 1,685 of record CAZQPC010000469.1, on the reverse strand, counting down.
TGCCGGCTGATGGCCGCCGGCCGGGAACAAGGGGTGCGCGATCCGCTGCGAAGCTGGCGAGTGCGGGTCCTGATCCGGGCCGCTCAACTCAATCTTCTGTGGGAACGCCTGTGGCCGCGTCTGTTGCCGCCGCTGGCCATTTGCGGGATGTTTTTGGCCGTCGCCTTGCTGGATTTCCTGCCGATGCTGCCGTTTTGGCTGCACATTATCGCTCTGGCCCTGTTCGCTGGTATTTTCGGATACAGCCTGCGCGGCTTGGCGGGGGGCGACTACCGTGTCCATGAACAGGCCGCCCGGCGCCGCGTGGAGACCGACAGCGGCGTCGCGCATCGGCCCTTGGCGGCCCTCGACGACCAGCCCGTGGCGCCCGGTGACGACCCTGAGGCGGCCACCCTTTGGCGGCTGCACCTGGCCCGCATGGCGGCACTTTTGCAGCGCTTGCGCTTCGGTCTGCCGTCGCCGGGCATGGCGGCGCGCGATCCCCTGGCGCTGCGTGCCGCGTTGATCCTGATCTTGGTGATTGCCGGTGCCGCCGGCGCCGGCGACGCCCGGGCCCGGCTGGAACGCGCACTGGTGCCGCAGCCGGCCGCCCTGACCCAGGTCCAAACCAGTTTGGATCTGTGGATCACGCCGCCGGCCTATACGGGCATGGCGCCGATCTTCCTGGAAAGCGCCCAGGCGAAAAAGGTCGCCGACGCCACCACCACCACCGCCGCCGCGACCGATACCAAACCTGAGAAAAAGCTAATCCGCGTGCCTGTCGGCAGTACCTTCCTGGCCCAGATGAGCCGTGGCGATGCCAATGCCGCCCTGCAGATCGGTGCCCGCCAAACCGCGTTTCAGGCCCTGGATGCGGCAGTTCCGGAAGCCGGCGCCCGCGTCGAGGGGACCTTTGGCGATGCAGATGCCGGTGTCGACGGCCTGTCGGTGACGGTGGACGGCCGTGTCGCCGTTTCATGGCCGGTTCGCATTGAGGCTGATCGGGCGCCGGAAGTGGAATTCACCCAGCCTCCGAAGAACCAGGGCCGCGGCCTTCTGCGGGTCGAATTCGAGGCCCGCGATGATTTCGGCCTCGCCAAGGTCGGCATGACGATCCGTAATCCGGAAGGTTGGCCGGTGCCCGGTGGCGACAAGGACGTGGTCATCGGTCTGCCGGCGCCGGGCCTGGGGACGCCCCTGGTGAAGGGCGCGTCGTCTCAGGATATGACCGCCCATCCGTGGGCCGGCACGGGGGTGCAATTGTACCTGCACGCCGTTGACGCGGCCGATCAACGCGGCGAAAGCGATCCCGTCGCGGTGATCCTGCCCGAACGCATCTTCAACCACCCGGTGGCCCGGGCGATCATCGCGGCCCGCAAGAAGTTGAACCGTCCGGCACGTCAAGCGGCGCTGGACGCGATTGCCGATATCGAAAGGATTGCCGAGCGCCCGGCGCATTTCTTTGACGACACGGCGGTCTTCCTGACCTTGGTCGTGTCGCGCAGCCGGCTTCTGCACGATGCCAGCGTCGAGGCCGTGGCCTCGGTTCAAAAATTGCTCTGGGACACGGCCCTGCGCATCGAGGACGGGGAATTCGCGATCGCCGATCGCAGCCTTCGAAAGGCGCAGAAGCGCCTCATGGACGCCATGCGCAACAAGGCCGATCAAAAGGAACTGAACAAGCTTCTGGACCAGTTGCAGAAGGC
>CAZQPC010000468.1:0-3385 GCA_964595005.1 uncultured Magnetovibrio sp. | reverse complement strand
GCCGTATGCGGTCAACGGACGGGTCCGTCAGAGCCAGCGCTTGCGGCGGCGGTAGTGCTTGGTGTCCTTGAAGCTTTTCCGCCCGGCGGTGCTGAGTCCCAGATAGAACTCTTTGACGTCTTCGTTCTCACGGAGCGACTTGGCTTCACCATCCATCACCACCCGGCCGTTCTCCAGGATGTAGCCGTATTCGGCAAAACGCAGGGCCACCATGGTGTTTTGTTCAGCCAACAGGAAACTGACCTGTTCGTTGGTGTTCAGGTCGCGGACGATTTCAAAAATCTCCTCCACCAACTGCGGCGCCAGTCCCATGGACGGCTCATCCAACAAGATGGTGTGGGGGTTGGCCATCAGGGCACGGCCGATGGCGGTCATTTGTTGTTCGCCGCCGGAAGTGTAGCCGGCCTGTGAGGTGCGGCGATCCTTCAGGCGCGGGAAATAGTGATAAACCTTTTCGAGCGATTCGTTGACGGCGGCGCGGCCGTCGCGGCGCGTGTAGGCGCCGGTCAGCAAATTCTCTTCGACGGTCAGGTGTTCGAAACAGTGGCGGCCTTCCATGACCTGAATGACACCGCGTTTGACCAGTTCGTTGGGGGTCATATTATCGACCCGTTCGCCGTCGACCTCGATTGAGCCCTTCGTCACTTCGCCGCGCTCGGCGCGCAGCAGGTTCGAAATAGCCTTCAGGGTGGTCGTCTTGCCGGCGCCGTTGGCACCCAACAATGCGGTGATGCCGCCCTTCTGCAATTGCAGGGAGACACCTCTCAACACCAGGATCACGTGATCGTAAATGACCTCGATGTTGTTGACATTGAGAAGGGGGGCGGCTTCCGCCGCCCCCAACTCAGTCTTTTCAGCCGTTTGTACGGACATGCGTCTTAGCACTTCCTCGGCGTGATTTTATTTTCCTTGGCGTAGGCGGCAGCCGCCTTTTCAACCATCGGACGGACCACGTCGCTCATCGCCGGGATGAACTTGGATGTGACCTTCCACTTGGAGCCATCCCATCGTTGGATGAACACGCCAGGGGCGTTGCCTTCGTGGTTTATGCACGACACGCTGACCGGGTTGGCATAATTGGCCAGGCCCAGCTTGGCGAAACGCTCTTTCGAGATCTGCAGGTTCTCCATGGCTGTGCGAACCTGTTCGCCGGTCGGCTTCTTGCCGCCCGCCGCCTTGACGGCATCGCGCACCGACTCGGTGGCGAAGATGGCGTTCAACATCATGCGGTTGTAGAGCACCTCGCCGAGGTTGTTCTTCTTGGCCGCGGCCGCATCGCCTTTGTAGACGTGCTTGATGATGTCCTTGAACAGCTTGAAGTTGGAGCCTGCTGCGTGCATGCCCGTCGACTGGTAGCCGATGGCGCCGTCACCGGCGGGGATCACGTCCGCGTCGGAACCGGACCACCAGTTGCCGACGAACTTGTCCATCGGGTAGCCGATGTTGTTGGCTTCCTTGATGGCGACCGAGTTCATCACGCCCCAGCCCGACATGAACACCCAATCGGGCCGTTTGCGGCGGATCTGCAGCCACGTGGCCTTCTGTTCCTGACCCGGGTGGTCAACGGCAAGAATGGTCAGCTTGAATCCGAACTTCTTGGACAATGCCTTGAGGGTCGGGTTGGCTTCCTTGCCGTAGGCGGAATTGTGATGGACGTGGGCGATGTGTAGCCCGTTGAGCTTGTCCAGGCCACCGACCTTTTGGCTGACGTAGTTGATGAAGGCGGACGCCTGGCTCCAGTACGTGCTCGGGAAATTGAACACCCAGGGGAAGACGCGGCCGTCAGCCGACGCCGTACGGCCATAGCCCATGGACAGGATCGGAATTTTGTCCACCGGCGCCTTCGGGATCAGCTGATAGGTCAGGCCCGTGGAATAGGGGCTGACAACCATGGCGCCGCCGTGCTTTTTCTTCAGCTTCTCGTAGCACTCCACACCGACCTTGGTGTTGTATTTGGTTTCGCATTCCTCGGTGACGAGCTTGTGGCCCCCGATGCCGCCATCGCGGATGTTCAAGAGCTTCATGTAATCCCGCATGGCGTTGGCGATGGGGATGCCACTCGGCGCATAAGGACCCGTGCGATAGACAAACACGGGGAAAAAGAGCTCGGCGGCGTAGGCCTTCTTAGCCTCCGTAACTCCGGTGACGCCGACGGCAATTCCGGCGGCGGCCAGAAGCAAACTGCGAAGTTTCATTGTACTCTCCCTAGTCGTTAAGCAAGTCGTTAAGCGACCCGTTACCGGTCTTTCATTTTGAGCCGCAACCTTAGCATGCGACCGGTGTTTCACCTAATGCGGCTCAAAAGCTCCAGTTGTTCTTTTCAGGTTATCTCATTGGCCATCAATATGGAAATGGCCACATTCGAATTTTTTCCTTGGCGATCTGCCATAAGCGGTTCAGCCCGGCCGGTTCGACAATCAAGAAGAACATGATCAGCACGCCGAAAATGATTTCTTCGAAGTGTTTTTGCAAATCCGTGGCGATCTGAATCCCGACGATGGGCGGCGCATTTGTCAGGAAGATTGGCAACAAGGTGATGAACGCGGCCCCCAGGATCGAGCCCAGGACGGAGCCCAACCCGCCGATGATGACCATGAACAGCACCGGGAACGAGACATTGAGAATGTCGAAGGCTTCCGACTCGGCACTGCCCAGCCAGCAGAAGATGTAAAGCGCTCCGGCAACGCCGCAGTAGAAGGAGCTGATGCCAAAGGCCGACAATTTCGTGTGCAGCGGCTGAATGCCAATGATTTCAGCGGCGATGTCCATGTCGCGGATCGCCATCCAGGACCGCCCGATATGGCCGCGCGCCATGTTCTTGGCGGCCAGGGCGAAGACGCAGAGAAAGACCAGACAGACGTAATACCTGGCCATCGGCGAGGCCTCCGGTCCGGTCACCAGAACGCCGAAAAGTTCCCGCGGCGGCGCCGTGATGGTGCCCGACGGGGAATAGTTGAAGAACCACTCAACCTTGTTGAACACCCAAAGGATAAAGAACTGCGCCGCCAACGTGGCAACGGCCAGATAAAAGCCCTTGATGCGCAAGCTGGGTATGCCGAAAACCATGCCAACGGCCGCCGCAATGACACCGGACAGCAGGAATACGATGATAATGTTTAAATCCGGAAAGGACGTGGAAAGCTTGTACGTCGCATAGGCGCCGACCGCCATGAAGGCGCCGGTGCCGAGGCTCACCTGACCCGCGTATCCGGTCAGAATGTTGAGCCCGATGGCGGCCAGGGCCAGGATCAGGAAAGGTATGATCACCGCCTGTTGCCAATATTCGTCGGCGAACATGGGCACGACAACAAAGGCGACGATAATGACCAGGGCCATGAACCAGCGGTCCTGGACGATAGGGAAGATGGCCTGATCGGCCTGGTAG
>CAZQPC010000467.1:0-3394 GCA_964595005.1 uncultured Magnetovibrio sp. | reverse complement strand
GGGTGGTTGGGACGGGGGAGCGGGTGGGTAAGTCAATCTCGAAAATGGCCTAGACGATTCCAGCGTCCTTTAAATCAGCTTCGTCGGGCTACTGAAATACATATTATAATAGAATTTTCTCGTCATTCCCGCGAAAGCGGGAATCCATACCTTTGTTGCTGTCTATGTACAAGTAACTGAAGCAATTATAGTTACGTATACATCTGGATTCCCGCATTCGCGGGAATGACAACTATAGCACGAATTTGATCGCTCTAAATGGTCTTCCGCAGTCTGCTAGACCAGTTTCGATATTCATCGAATCTAGTCTAGCTATCGTCGCTCACGCTTGTGCGCCAAGGCGCACCGCTCCGCGAGGGCGGCGCAGGGGCGCCGGGCCGCGGTCGCGGCCTGTTTTGCGTAATTCGAACTCGAATTTGATCTAGTACTACTGCGTCATAAACTTTCCCTTTGTTGGTTTGTTGTTTCGATTATTTGCGCGCAGCAGGGACATCTCGGAAGGTTTTGCGCCAGCGCCAGGGCGATCCGTCGTCTGAGTGTCGCGATGGAGTGCCAGACATGCCTTTCGGTTCGCATCGGGGCTGCCGCGAGGTCTGTGACCTGCGGGAATTTCAGGCGCCTTGACCAACCCGGCGGTTGCGGGAGCTGAGGGGGGAAGTGCCGCCTTCTCGGCGACCAGGAAGCCGTAAGCGGCGATACACAAGGCGGCGTGATGGTGGAAGCCGGGCCAGCCACGTCCCTCGTAGTGGCCGAGCCCGAGCTCCCCCTTGAGTTCCTGATAGTCGCGCTCGATCAGCCAGCGTAGCTTGGCGAGATAGACCAGGCGCTCGATCGCGCTATCGGCGGGGAGATTGGAGAACCAGTATCTGCTCGGTTCGTCTTCGCCTTCGGGCCACTCGACAAGCAGCCAGTGTGCCGGGCGCGGCGGATCGCGCCGTCGTTCGGCCGGGGCCGGGTTCACCCTGAGGGCGGCAAAGCGCGAACTCAGGGGCGCGGCGCTGCCTTGGCGCCAATGCACCTGCCGCCAGGCGGCGGCGGGGAGCCCCTTGGCAAGGGCCGAGACCTGCACCAGCAGGGCTTCCCCGCGGCCTGGCTCGGAAGCCTTTTTAGGCCGGCCAGGGCCTCTTTTGCGCCCCCCTTCGGGCACCTGCCCCTCGGGCCAGACCGTCGCCTTGCCCAGGATACCGACAATATAGTCCAGGCCCAGCGCGGCCAGGCCGTCGCGAAACGGACCCGAATGACCATAGCCGGCATCCGCCAACACAACACCCGGCTCGAGACCCTCCGCCCGCGCCGCCGTGATCTGTTGCAAGGCGATCTCGGGTTTAGTTTGAAACGCCACCGTGGCCGGAACCTTGGCCGTCGCCCGGCGCGCCACATCCTCGGCCCCATCGCCGCACCAGGACTGCGGCAAATAGAGCCGGAAGGCAACTGGCAGGCTCACCTGTGATGTCGCAACGGAAAGCGACACCGCCACTTGGCAGTTCTCCTGCTTGCCGCGCTGACCACAATACTGGTGGCCAACGCCGACCGAGTGACGGCCTTTCTTCGGAAAGCCCGTATCATCCACGATCCAGGCCTCGACCGACCGCGCCGCGGTCATCACAGGCAAAACCCAACGCCGCACCGATCGCAGCAAGGCCGTCGCATCCCAAGGAGACTGCCCGACAAAATGCAACAGAGATTGATGTTCCGCCGAAGTTCGCTCCGGACACAGCCGCGCCGCCATCGGTTCCACCGACTTGCGAGCCCCAGGCAAAAGCAGACCCGTGCAATAAGAGCGAAACGGCGTCACCCGATCCGCGTGGCCAAGACAACCCGAAAGAGCCTCGAGATAAGCCGAAAAACGCGCTTCACTGCCACAACTGTGCCATTCGAGATCCATCGCCAACCCCTCCATCCAGCGTGAATCGTCATAAATACCACAAGATCTAGTAAAATATCTCCAATAATTACCAGATTTTGTGACTCAGTAGTGCTAGACCATTTTCGATATTCATCGAGTCGCCGAGCTGACCGCCCCTCGACATGGGTAACAGTTTTTGATCATGACATAGGTAACAGTTTTTGCGTTTTAGCTGTCATTTTCTTTGCTCTGTTTTGTTTGATGGGCATGATGCGGTGCATCTTGTTCTCTCCCTTGATGGTGCCGAGGATAATGGGGCCGTACTTGACCAGCCAATTTCGCTCGCCGATCCGCCAAAGACCGACCGGCTCGCCCTTGAGGGCGGATGAGACGAAGATCGTACGGCCTTTCCATTTGATTTCACCGTTGCTGCGCACCTTGCGGACCTGGCAGCTCCCGTCATGGTCGGGCGAGCGTAATTGGCCGTCCCATGAGCGTGACGATGGAGCAAAGACATCTGCCGGCGGGATCTGGCCGAGGGCTTGATGGGGCCGTTCATGGTTGTAGACCTGTTGGAAGGCACGAAACCGTACAATCTGTTCCGCTAGGCTGTCTGCCGGTGGGCTGGCCGTCTCCTGCTTCAGGGTCAGATGCATGCGCTCATGGCGGCCGTTCTGCTGCGGCTTGCCTGGCTCGATCCTCTCGGGCAACACGCCAACCTTGATCAGCTTCACCGCCAGTCGCGACAATCCCGCCGCGCCCCGGCTGGCGAACGGCGGCCCGTTGTCCGAACGCAGTGCCTTTGGCAGGCCGTGTTCGAGGAAGGCGGCCGCCAAGAGCGGCCAAACATGGCTTTCATCGCAACGCCCCACCGCCTCGCAACACAGCAGGTAGCGGCTGTAGTGATCAGTTAAGGTCAGGGGATCAACCTGGATACCATCACCGGTCAGAAACCAACCCTTGAAATCAATACACCAGACGTCATTGCTGGCCTGGCAAGACGACAACGCATGGCCCATGCCCGGCGTGCGGACCCGGCGCTTGCGTGGACGAACCAAGCCGGCCTTGGCAAATTGCCGGCCCATGCTGGAGGCCGACGGCCAGGCGCTGTCCGGCGCCGTCCGCTCCAGGTAGGCCTTGACCTTGTCAGGCCCCCAGGTTGGATGGCGTAGCCGGACCGCCACCACCGCCTCGATCACATCGCAAGTCATCGCCTGCGGATTGTGATGCGGCGCCCGTGACCGCTCCTCGAGACCAACCGCGCCATCCGAACGGTACCGCGCCAGCCACTTGTGGCCGGTCTTGCGGCTAACTCCGAATTCCCGGCACAAGCCGCTGATGCTCTCGGCACCGTCGAGATAAGCCGCTACAAAACACATCCTCTCATCCATCGCACAAGTCTCCGTCCAAGGCATCGGCAGACCCTCCCCGCCGATAGTTTGAACTGTTACCCATGTCGTGACGTAAAGATGTTACCTATGTCGCAGGTTAGGACCGAGCCACCCGCTCCCCCGTCCCAACCACCCATAGATGGTACCCTCGGGGTGG
>CAZQPC010000466.1:0-3410 GCA_964595005.1 uncultured Magnetovibrio sp. | reverse complement strand
GTCGATACCTACCGGGCATCGGGCGCCGGCGGCCAGCACGTCAACAAGACCGATTCGGCCGTCCGCCTGACCCATGAGCCGACGGGTATCGTCGTGCAATGCCAGAACGACCGCTCTCAGCATAAGAACCGCGCCGCCGCCTGGGCCATGTTGAAGGCCCGCATTTATGAAGCGGAACTGCAAAAGCGCGAAGCCGAAGCCCAGGCCGAACACGAGGCCAAGACCGACATCGGTTGGGGCCATCAAATCCGTTCCTATGTTTTGCAGCCCTACCAGATGGTCAAGGACCTGCGCACGGAAGTCGAGACGTCGAACACCCAGGCGGTCCTGGACGGCGATCTGGACGCATTCATGGCCGCCGCCTTGGCGCAGCGGGTGCGCCGCGAGGACGCCGCCGGATAAATCCGGCTACCTGCAATCCGCCCCGATTTGCTTGACGGGATAACATTTTTTCCAGTTGCCGCCGCCCGCCACAATTCGGTCCCGGTATGCTTTTGGATACCACCCGGTATGCTTCTGCCACGTTGGAGCGCTGCCGTGATGAGCGCATAGTGCCAACCGTCGGCGCTCGGAAACACGACAGGCACGAACATTGATTGACGGCATTCCCAAACGATTGATCCGGTCAGGTGCAACATCCGTTGTTGTGCTTCGGCGGCAATCGGGAAACCTCACGACAGCATAGCGACACCCCCAAAATTCGCTGTGCTCGGGTCCGTCCCCGGTTCTGACCCCCCTCAGGACCGGGGGCGGGGCCGGTCGAAACCGAAGCGATCAAGGTCGAGGATGATATATTGCCGATTCCCATACCAACCGACGAGGACGAACGGATCGAGGCCCTTGAACGGTTGCGCATCCTCGACACGGATCCTGAAGAATAGTTTGATCGGATCACGCGGATAGCGGCGTCCATAATGGACACTCCCATTGCCCTGGTGTCGTTGGTGGATAGTCCCGCCAGTGGTTCAAATCCCGCCACGGCCTCGATGTCACGGAAACCCCGCGCGAGGTTGCTTTCTGTGCCCACGCCATCATGGAAGATCGTCTGTTGGTCGTTCCCGATGCCACGGAAGATCCGCGGTTTGCCGAAAACCCGCTGGTCACGGATGGCCTGAAAGTCCGGTTTATGCCGGGGCGCCGTTGAAATCCCGCGACGGGCACAATCTTGGAACGCTTTGTGCCATCGATCAGGTACCGCGCCAGATCACGGAAAAGGAACGGGCCGAAGTAGCCAGCACGGCGAAGACGGAATTTCTCGCCAACGTGAGCCACGAATTGCGCACACCTTTAAATGCGATCCTTGGGCTATCCGAGATGATGGGCGCGCGGATTTTCGGGCCGATCGGAAATTCCCGTTACGAACAGTACGTTGATACGATCAACGGATCGGCAACGCATTTGTTTTCCATCATCAGCGACATTCTGGACGTCTCGGCGATTGAAAGCGGCAAGGTCGATATGAAGGAAGATGTGTTCGATGTCGCGTCATTGGTCAATGAGGTCGTCGACACCTTGCTCGGTGTGGTTCGGGAATTTGTCGATTAATCTGCCGCAAGGCCGGCATTAACCCTTCCTCGGTGTAAGTTTTCAGTCTCTCAGGTTTTCGATCCTGAATAATTGGCGCGCCAACGTGGCGCCGTCGTGGCTGGCTCTGGTCGGTGTTTCGCCTATCGGTAGGTCGACCCCAGTGGCGGATTTGCCACGTATATGCCCTAAGTCATTGATTTGGTGCGCCGCCACCCTGACAATGCCGGCGTAATTGAATGGCTGGTGAAATTTTGGCCGGCTGAGCCCGGACCGGGAGGATGGATATGACTGAGGGTGTGCTTGTTGTTACCGGCGGGGCCAGCGGCATTGGTCTCGCCTGTGCCAAGGCCATGGCGGCCGATCATCGGCGTGTGGCCTTAGTCGATTCTAACGACACAGGGCTGGCGGAAGCGAAAGAGAAGATCGCTGCCGAAGCCGCAGAGGTCCATACATTTCGATGTGACGTCACCGATTCCGATGCCTTGGTGGCCCTAGCGGCACGGGTGGAAGGCGAGGTCGGCCCGGTTCGCACCTTGGTCACCTCGGCCGGCATCCTGGAAAACGCCGGCACCGTGCTCGATATGGACTTGGAACATCATGGCCGGGTATGGGACGTCAACTATCACGGCACCGTCTATACGGTGCGGGCCTTCGCGCCGGCCATGACCGAACGCAAGGCAGGTGCCATCCTGACCATCGGCTCAGTCAACAGCTATGGCGCCTTGCCGTTGCCGGCCTATTGCCCAAGCAAAACCGCGATCCTGCGCCTGACCCAGATTCTGGCCGTCGAATTGGGCCGCTTCGGCATCCGGGTGAACGGTGTTGCGCCGACTTATGTGCTGACGCCGGCGTTGAAAAGCCGGATCGAATCGGGGGACCGGGACGCCGATATCATCCGCGGCGCCGGCGCCGTGGAAATGTTCGTCTACCCGGAAAATATCGCCAACGTGGCGGCGTTCCTGTGTTCTGAAAAGGCCGCGGCGGTTTCCGGCACGATGATGCCCGTGGACGCCGGTTGGGAGGCGGCGACGCTTTATCGCAGTTATGCGGGCGGCGTTCCGTGGCAGACCGAACCCCATGCTGCTGCTGGTAATGTGTCTGGCGGCGATGCCTGACGCGCACGGCATTCTGGCACTTTGGAACGACTGCCGGGCCGGCCACGAGGCGGATTATGAGAGCTGGTACCAGACCGAGCATCTTTTCGAGCGCTTGGCGGTGCCCGGGTTCCGGTTCGGCCGGCGCTTCCAGCGGGTCGAGGGCGGGCCCGAATATTTTACCTATTACCGGACGGAGACGCCGGCGGTTCTGACCTCACCGGCCTACCGCAAACTGTTGGACCATCCGACTCCCATGACAGAACGCATCATGTCGGAAACATTCCTCAACATGAGCCGCACGGTCTGCCGGATTTCCAAGAACTGGGGCGGCCTTCACGGTGCCTGGGCGGTAACGGTGAAACTCGCTCGGCTCGATCCCGACGGGCCGGCACGCCTGTTGGCGGAAATCGCCGGTCGGCCAGACGTCGCCCGGGCGGAAATCTGGGATGCCGACGACGACATTACCGGACCGCCGACCCGCGAGGAAGAGCTGCGCGGCGGTGACCGGAAAATCGCCGCCTGTCTGGTCGTCGAAACGTTGCGTGAGGACGCGGCACGGCGGATCGCCGGCGATCTAGATCAGGCGCTGTCCGGTGACGCCCTGGAGACGGCCGTCTACCGGCTGCTCTGCCATATTGATGCGAAGACAGACCCGGCGTGAAAGAGAAATGGCGCCCCTGTTAAGGGGGCGCCAAGTTTGGGAGTCTCAGGGAGAGGGTCGGGGGACGTCGTCTTATACCAAGTTGCATTAATAATGACCCATAGAGACGGTTTTCCAGGGTTTTC
>CAZQPC010000465.1:0-3440 GCA_964595005.1 uncultured Magnetovibrio sp. | reverse complement strand
CCGCGATGGCCAACAATGGCACCCGGCGACGAAGGAGAGATTGTCGATGACCCGAACGCTGGCCTTCCTCGCCCGCCATGCCATGACGGCGATGGTCGCCGGCGTTTTCCTGGGCCTTCTGGTGCCGGCCCTGGCGACGGCGCTCAGGCCCATGTTGGCGCCGGCGGTCTGGCTATTGCTGGTGCTCAGCCTGTTGCGGGTCAATATCGACGAAGGCGCGGCGCATCTCGGCCGGCCCTGGCGCTTGGCCGTTCTGCTGGCGTTTTTCCTGGTCGCCATGCCGGCCGCCATGTTTGCGATCACCAGTGTGAGCGCGCTGCCGCCGGGGATTGCCGGGGCGATGGTGCTGACGGCCGGGTCGTCGGTGCTGATCTCGACGCCGACCATCGGCCTTTTGATGGGCCTGGACGGGGCGATGATCGTGTTGATCATGCTGGGGTCAACCCTGTTGGTGCCGCTGACCATGCCGACCGTCGGGTTGTTCCTGCTGGGCCTGCAAATGGAGATGAGCTCTCTGGAGCTGATGGGCCGCCTGGCCGCCCTGGTCGGCTCGGGCGTCATCGTCGCGGCGCTTGGCCGGAAGTTTTTGGGGCCCGGCCGGCTGCAGGGCCTGAGCGGCCAATTGGACGGCGCCGCGGTGATCGTTTTGATCATCTTCGCCCTGGCGATCATGGACGGCATGACGGCCCGGCTGATCGCCGAGCCGGCGTTCGTATTGTTCGTCGCGGTGATCAGTTTCGCGGTCTACACGGGATTGTTAATCGTCACCGTTGTGATTCTTGCCATAATAACGCCAAGATGGGGCCGCAGATTGAACCTCAGTGTCGGGCTGGCGGCGGGATGCCGGAATCTCGGCATAATCCTGGCGGTGCTGCCGTCCGATACGGATCCGGACATGCTGTTGTATTTCGCCGCCGGACAGTTTCCCATCTACATCATGCCGGCGGTGCTGCGCCCGGTGATGTTGCGCCTGGTGGCGAAGAAGACCATATGAAGGCCTGTTGAGGTGTAAGGTAATGACATGGTGGCGGCGCCGAATGTTCTGGTGGAAGGCCCTGCCCATGGCCATTTTGGTGGCCATGGTGGCGACGGCCTGGGTGCGCCATTCGATGGCTGATTGGCGCACCGCCAGCCGGGAATCCGCCGGCATCGCGCCGGACCCGGCGGCCCATCGCGAGGCCATCATTCAGGTCTACGGCGCCCGGGCCTATAGCTGGCGCGGCCTGTTCGGGGTGCATACCTGGATCGCCGTGAAGCCCACGGGGGCGCCCGAATTTACCGTCTACGAGGTCATCGGCTGGCGGGTCCGGCGCGGCGCGCCGGCCGTCTATGTGTCCAACCGTCCCGCCGACGGGCGCTGGTTCAATGCCGTGCCCGACCTGCTGGCCGATGTGCGGGGCGTTGGCGTCGACGACATGATCAAGCGCGTCGACGCGGCGGCGCGGTCGTACCCGTACATGGATGAATACGTGGTTTGGCCGGGCCCCAATTCCAACACCTTCACGGCCCATGTGGCCCGCGCCGTGCCGGAACTGAAACTGGACCTGCCGCCGACGGCCATCGGCAAGGACTATCTGCCCGGCGGCGCGGTGCTTGCCAAGACGCCCAGCGGCACCGGCTATCAGGTATCGCTGGGCGGCCTGCTGGGGCTGATGGTCGGCCGCGAGGAGGGGGTGGAGTTGAACGTGCTGGGCCTGACCTTCGGCATCGATCCCCTGGCGCCGGCCCTCAAACTGCCCATGGCCGGGCGCATCGGCGGGACCTGATCGCGTGAGCCAGATATAAAATGAGCCACATATAAAATGAGCATTTGGGGGAAGGTTATCGGCGGCGTCGCGGGGTTCGCGCTGGGCGGCCCCCTGGGTGCCATCATGGGCACCGTCGCCGGCCATGCGGTCGACAAGATGAAGGCCCAGGAGGCGGGCCAGGGGCCGTCGACCTTCACCGGCTACGGCCCCGATGCGCGCCAGGTCGCCTTTACCACCGCGATCATCGTCCTGTCGGCGAAGATGGCGAAGGCCGACGGCCAGGTGACCCCGGACGAGATCGCCACCTTCAAACGGATATTCCTCATTCCGCCCGGCGAGCAGCAAAGCGTCGCGAAAATCTGGGGCGAGGCGAAGCGCGAGGCCGCCGGCTATGAGCCCTACGCGGAGCAAATTGCCGGCCTGTTCGCCAACGAGCCGCAGGTTCTGGAGGAACTGCTCGGCGCGCTGTTCCTCATCGCCAAGGCTGACGGGGTCATGCATCCGGAAGAAATGAAGATGCTGACCCAGGTGGCGATGATCTTCGGCTTCGACGCGCAGGCCTTCGAGCGCATCAAGCAAATCCATATCGGCGGCGACGACGCCAACGACCCCTACGAAATTCTTGATATCGACCGCACGGCCAGCGACGCCGAGGTCAAGAAGAAGTACCGCCAACTGATCCGCGAGAACCATCCCGACGTGCTCATGGCGAAGGGCGTGCCGCAGGAATTCATCGATCTGGCGAACGAAAAGATGGCCGCCATCAACGCCGCCTATGACCGCGTCGAGAAGGAGCGGGGCATGAAGTAGGGCGATGGAGATCATCGAAACCCCGTCACCGAATTTTGCTGACCGGCCGGCCGACGCGGTCATTGATATGTTGGTCATCCATTACACGGGCATGGTGTCGGCCGCGGCGGCGTTGTCGCGGCTTCGTGATCCAGCCGCCGAGGTTAGCGCGCACTACTTGATTGAGGAAGACGGCGCCGTGCACCGCCTGGTCGACGAAGGCGATCGGGCCTGGCACGCCGGCGTGTCGTTCTGGCGCGGCGCCATCAACATCAATGACCGTTCCATCGGCATCGAGCTGGTCAACCCGGGCCATGAATTCGGTTACCGGGCGTTTCCGGCCGACCAAATGGCGGCCTTTCGGGAATTGGCCCTGGGTATTCTCGGCCGTCACCCCATTCCGGCGCGCAATGTGGTCGGCCATTCCGACGTGGCGCCGGCGCGCAAGCTCGATCCGGGCGAATTGTTCGATTGGGCCGCCATGGCCGCCGCCGGCATCGGTCGGTGGCCGGCCCAGGCGGCGGGTGCCGGCGGCGACGTGCCGGCCCTGTTGGCCGAAATCGGCTACGACGTCAGCGATCTCGACCTGGCCGTCAACGCCTTTCAGCGGCGATACCGGCCGGACCGGGTGGACGGCGCGGTGGATGATGAAACCTTGGACCGCCTTGCCGCTGTCGCGGCGATGACTTAATCTCCGCCGGCCAGACGGTCGGATGACCGCCTTCGTCTTCGGATGGGGGAGGAAAGTCCGGGCTCCACGGGAACACGGTGCCGGGTAACGCCCGGCGGGGGCGACCCCAGGGACAGTGCCACAGAAAGCAAACCGCCGGTTTGGCCTCGGCCAGACGGGTAAGGGTGAAAGGGTGCGGTAAGAGCGCACCGCGCGGCCGGCAACGGCAGCGG
>CAZQPC010000464.1:0-3469 GCA_964595005.1 uncultured Magnetovibrio sp. | reverse complement strand
CGCGCGCGTCGTCGCCGCCGACAAATTAATGGACGAAGCCTTGGAAGCGGCCCGCACCATCGCCGGCATGTCCCATCCGGCGACCATGCTGACCAAGGAATCCGTCAACCGGTCCTTTGAGACGACGCTCAGCGAAGGCATTCGGTTCGAGCGGCGGATTTTCCATTCGACCTTCGCCATGAACGATCAAAAGGAAGGCATGGCCGCCTTCGCCGAGAAACGAAAGGCCGATTGGAAACACAGCTGAGCAACCGAACGGGAGGGACCTTCATGCAACGGACAACCGGTTTTATCATCGCCGCCTTGATCTTCACCACCGCCGGATTGCCGGCCCTGGCGCAGTTCAATCCCCTGTCGATTATCAAAGGCGCCGTTGAGGCGGCGGTCGAAGACCGAAGCGCTGAAGACATTGCCACAGATGCCCGCATCAAAACGGAAATTACCGCCGAGGTGCTGGACAAGATGGCCGGCGAGGTGATTTCCATCAGTGCCGATGTGTATGAACAGGACGTCATGCTGACGGGGGTTGTCGATGACGCCAAGAAGAAGGTGCGGTCGGCAACCCTGGCCGGCACCGTCGAAGGCGTGAAAAAAATCTACAACGAAATCCGCGTCATCAAGCCCGTCGACAAGAAGAAGGGCGCCGTCGAGGGCTTTGTCGACGACACGGTCATTGATCAGAAAATCAACGCGCTGCTGCTGGATGCCTCGGGGGTCAGCGTCACCAATTTCCGCTGGCGCTCCGTGCAGGGCCACGTCTATTTGTTCGGCCGGGCGCTCAGCAAAGCGGAACGGGACAAGGCCGTGCAGGTGGTCAAGGGCATCAAGAACGTGCTGTCGGTGACCAACCGGGCGAAGGTGCGTCCGAAATCCTGAGGCCGCCGGCGCCCATTTTCCGCATTTCCGGCCTGGCGATCAGCTCAAGCACAGATACAGACGCGCCCGGCCGGTTGCATCCCAAGGCACCATTCCGCATCCGCCATCGTCAAGAGTGGCGCATGCGCTTACGGTCAGCGCCGCTAAGCGGACGTCAAAATTGATCGCCGGTTTCGGCTGCTCGTGGCCCCAAGCGGACTCTTCCATGTTCATTTTGAACGGGTCAATCAACACTGGTATCGAGCATACGCGCCTCGGCATTCGTCAATCCCGAATACATGGAACGAAGAACCGGCCAATGGAAGTCCATCGACCGGCGCTTCAAAATTCCCAGACCTGGGAGGTGTTCAGGGAGAGCTGGGAGAACTCTGCGTAAAATTATCATACACCAATACTGATCAGTTGCCCCATGCCGAGAAGGAATATGCAGATGCAATAGGGGGCGTTTGGGCAATGGTTTTTCGGTGTTGAGTGTAAAAGCCGCCCCAAACCCGAACTAACTACACTCGGGTAGTCCAAAATCGTTTGGAAATTTTGAAGCGCAACGAATGATCCAGATCGAAGTTCCCGCACGAAACCAACCCTGAAGGCGAGCCCAGGATTGGCTTCGACGGGCCCAGCATATACTAACTCGATACTGATTTATTTCGTTCTGACTGCAGACCTTTCCAGATACCTACGCACATCAGCAATAACAGTGCCGCGAACGGAAAGCCGGTAGTCACCGCCATGGCCTGAAGTGCGGCTAATCCACCGCCAAGCAACAGCGCAATCGCGACGAGCCCCTCCAATACGCACCAAAATACCCGTTGTGGCATTGGCCCGTCAGTTTTTCCGCCGGCGGTTATGGTATCGATGACCAGCGATCCGGAGTCCGATGATGTAACAAAGAAAACGACCACCAGAATAATCCCGATCCCTGATGTGACTTGGGTTAACGGCAATTCGGAAAGCATCGCGAACAACCTCAACTCCGTCGCCGCATCCTTTGCGCCGGCATACCCGTCGTTGACGATTTGAATAAGAGCAGTGCCGCCAAACACGGTCATCCACAATACGCAAACCAGAGACGGGATCAGCAATACACAGATTACGAATTCACGAACCGTTCGCCCGCGAGAAACCCGAGCAATGAACATGCCCACAAACGGCGACCAGGAAATCCACCACGCCCAATAAAATGAAGTCCACCCTTGGCTGAAATTCGCGTCTGCTCGGCCAAAGGGGTTCGAAAGAGCTGGTAGGTTGCTGACATAGGCGCCCAGACCAGAAAAGAATC
Source organism: uncultured Magnetovibrio sp. (assembly GCA_964595005.1). Taxonomy (GTDB): domain Bacteria; phylum Pseudomonadota; class Alphaproteobacteria; order Rhodospirillales; family Casp-alpha2; genus UBA3470. The sequence goes on along the minus strand of CAZQPC010000464.1, from coordinate 1,314 downwards.
CGGCAACCAGATCGCCAGTTGGGCCAACGATCAGGACGAATACCAGCAGCAAAAACGCCAGCACCATATTGATTTCAGACGCCTTTTTAACGCCACCGTCCAACCCCCGGATCACCGAGAACAAGGCGATGGCCGTAATGCCAATGATAAGAATGATTTTCGTTCCGTCGGAATCAGCGACGCCGAACAGAAAGTTCAACCCGGCATTGGCTTGAGACGCGCCAAATCCAAGTGACGTCGCAAGGCCGAATATGGTTGCCAGCACAGCGACTGTATCAATGACGTGGCCTACCCATCCCCAAACAGCGTCACCAAATAGCGGATAAAAAGCGGAGCGCAGTGACAACGGCAATCCACGATTATAGGTAAAGAACGCCAGTGCCAGCGCCACTACGGCATACATAGCCCAAGGATGAAGGCCCCAGTGGTAAATCGTCGCCGCCATGCCCAGCTTTACGGCTGCTGCTGGATCACCAGGAGCGCCGGCTAAGGGAGCCCAGCTCTCTGGTTTACCTGCAGTTTCGGCTACGGAGCTACTAAAATGAGAAATCGGTTCGGAGACGCCGAAGAACATCAACCCGATGCCCATACCTGCTGCAAACAGCATGGCGAACCATCCGATATAGCCGTAGTCAGGTTTTGCCTCACTACCGCCCAAGCGGATTTTGCCTAAAGGGCTAACAACCAATGCCAAACAGAAAATGACAAATATGTTTCCCGCAGACAGGAAGAACCAGTCGAAGTTGACCGTTACCCAGCTGCGCATAGACTTAAATAAATCTGTTGCAGCTTCCGGCACCATCAATGTTCCAATAACGAAGGCAAAAATCGACAAACCCGAAATCAGGAACACAGGGTTGTGGATATCGAGACCGAACGGTCCGACGTTCGTTTGAATATTGTCTTGCCCAATCTCGTAATCGGAAATGTTTTCAGAAGACATTGTTTCCCCCAAACTTAATTTTGATTGCTCACTGTCATTACGCCGATCATCTAACAAGACCACTTTTGGCAATACTATCACACGTTAAAATGCTACCGCTGAGAAATCTTATGATGGGTATTGTTTTTCGATTTATTCACCAGCGACCTCCGCTGCCTGATACCCGACCCAAAATTTATCAGATTTATCAAACAGCCGCCTTTGGCTATTAGTTGAATTTATAATCGGGTTGGAATAGCGTCCGTTCTCAAGGACGGTGCAGACATTCGGAGGTTTGATCAACTCTTTGCCAATGAGCGGGTAACGTCAGGCGCAGGCCTAGAGCATCGTGCGCTATTTCGTACGCACTGAGACGGTCAGTCCGGTTTGCC
>CAZQPC010000463.1:0-3488 GCA_964595005.1 uncultured Magnetovibrio sp. | reverse complement strand
TCCGGAACCCATCCACCGTGTGATGAGCCGGCGCGCCGGGCTTCGGTTCCGTCGAGGCGGCGCAGGCGATCAAGGCAAATGCCACGGCAGCTATCAGAACGCCGAGCAGGAAAAGTTTTAGTGGACGAGGGTGGCTGATCATTGGCGGGCCTCGCTGAACATGCCTGGCTCAATTTGGAACCGGCAGCAAATATGTCAAGCTGGCCGAATATAATTGCGCTAATAGGCGGAATATGGATGTGCTGCTCGGATTCTAGGCCTCGATAGGGCGCTATGAGACACAATATGTTGGGTCGAGAGTGAATAGGAACAACAACTCATTGACGATAGATCATTTTGTTCGTATTAAAATAGAACATTAGGAATGAGCATGACCAACGATGAACTCAGGGAAGCGATACTGCGCTTGGACCTCACACAAAAGGATTTGGCTAATCTCCTCGGGGTAACTCCAAGATCAGTAAACATGTGGGTGTCTGGGGATAGATCCGTACCGGGACCTGTCAACAGCTACCTAAGATTATATGAAGCTGTGCCGGCGTTATATAAAGACGCCGAAATGGCGTCGGTAAGAAAGGAGCAACCTGTGTTACGTGAGGGAATATACGGAATTAAATTTTCTAGCGACTCCGATTGGGGAGCTGGAATGCTGATCCTGGAAAACGGAACAGTCTATGGCGTCGACATTATGGGCGCGAAGTTTGATGGTGAGTACGAGTTCAATAGAGAAACCAATCTCATCGACTCGAAAATCAAAGTTACGATGCCGCCAAACGTCCAGACGGTTACAGGTTTACCGCCTCAACCGTTTGAGTGGTCGTTTGACGTAGAATTGTCGTTCCCTCGAGAGACCGACAAAAGCCAACTGCAGGTATCGACGCCCATCGGACCGATAAATGTTTTGGTCGAATACATGAGGTCATTACCTGACCTGAAGTAAGGAGTTTCAAAATGGCACGTAAGGGAAATCGTGAAGTTACCAGCAAACGAGCTGCATCAGCGGCTGCACGGGTATTGCGAAATCCTCGGTCTAGTAAATCGGCGAAGACTGTTGCTGCATCCGCGCTAACTCAGCGACCCAACAAGAAAAGATAGCGTCGCTCAGTTCGAGCTATAATATCTGGCCAACTAGATTGAATCTTGTCGAGCAATGTCAAATTAGCGTAACGGCATGGTGTAACAGACCGCGTCACCCTCCAGCACGACCGTGCCGTCGTCGCGGATCACCCGGGTCTTCAGTTCGCAGATCGGTTTGTCGGCCCGTGACTTGGTCACCTCGACCTCGCCGGTGATGGTGTCGCCGGGCCTCACCGGGGCGATGAATTTCCAGTTGACCTGCATGAACACGGTGCCCGGTCCCGGCAGGTTCTCGGCGACCACGGCATTGAGGATCGCCGTGGTGATCCCGCCCTGGACGACGATTTCACCGAAGGGTGTCGCCTTCGCCGCCGCTTCGTCATAATGCAGCGGGTTCCGGTCGCCGCTGATTTCCGTGAACAGTTCGATATCGCGCGCTTCGACCAAGCGCGAGCGCGTCGCCTGCTGCCCAACCTCGGGCATGCCGTTCGGCCAGATTTCCGATGTCACCACAATTGCCTCCTGTCGGTTGGATGTCCCTGCCCGGTATGTTAAGCCATGCAGAGCCGTTTGCCGCATAACTTGTTCGGCACTATTGGGGTTATCTTCATGCGTATCACGGAAATTCGCGAGACCACCGCGTCCCTGTCGTCGACCATGCGCAATGCCTTCATCGATTTTTCGAAGATGACCCTAAGCACCGTTGCCGTCATCACCGACCTGGTCCGCGACGGCAAACCGGTGGTTGGCTTCGGCTTCAACTCGAACGGCCGTTATGCCCAAGGGGGCGTGCTGCGCGAGAGGCTGATTCCCAGGATCATGGACGCCGACCCGGAAAGCCTAATTGACGAAAGCGGCGCGAACTTCGATCCGGCCCGTGTGCAGGCCTGCATGATGACCAACGAAAAACCCGGCGGCCACGGCGAGCGGGCTTTCGCCGTCGGCGCCATCGACGCGGCGATCTGGGATGCGGTGGCGAAGATAGAAGAAAAGCCGTTGTACCGGGTCATCGCCGAGCGCTTCAATGGCGGCGTCTTCGACGCCCAGGTGCCCGTCTATCCGGGCGGCGGCTACTACGATCCGGACAAGGGACTGGACGGCCTGCGCGCCGAGATGCAAGGCTACCGCGATACGGGCTACACGTTGATGAAGATGAAAATCGGCGGCGCGCCCATCGATGAGGATAAAGCCCGTATCGAGGCCGCCCTGGAGGTCGCCGGCGGCGGAGAAAATCTGGCCGTCGATGCCAATGGCGCGCTTAATCTCGACACCGCCACGGCCTATGCCGGCGCCATGGCCGGGTACGACCTGGCTTGGTTCGAGGAGCCGGTGGACCCCCTGGACTACGAAGCGCACGCCGAGATGGCCAAGGTCTGCACCATGCCCATCGCCACCGGTGAGAACCTGTATTCCCGCATCGACGCCCTGAATTTGATCCGCCACGGCGGGCTCAGGCGCGACCGCGACTGGCTGCAGTTCGATCCGTCGCTTTGTTACGGGCCCAGCGAGTTTATCGCCATCGTCAAGATGGCCGAGGAATTGGGCTGGCCGGCCGGGCGTCACGGACCGCACGGCGGCCAGCAACTGGGCCTGCATCTGGCGGCGGGTTTGCAATTGGGCGGCACGGAAACCTATCCGTTGGTATTTCAGCCGTTCGGCGGGTTCGGTGATGACACGGTCATCGAGGACGGCCTGGTCCGCCCGCCCGAAGCGCCGGGCCTGGGCGTCGAAACCAAATCGAAACTTTACAACACGGTCTTGAAGCCTTTGTTGGAAGGCTGATCTGAGAGGGAAGAGAATATGTCAGAAAACATTAGCGAACGGATCGTCGACGACCTGATCGAGGCCAGCATCGACTTTGTGACCACGGTGCCATGCAAGCAATTGGCCGGCGTCATCGATGTCCTGGAAAACAGCAACCGGGTGCATCACGTGCCGGCGAACAAGGAAGACGAAGGCATGGGGCTGTGCGCCGGTGCCTACATGGGCGGCCGGAAACCCTGCATCATTATGCAGAACACGGCCATCGGGGTCACCATTAACACGCTGGCGACCCTGATCCAGTTCTACCAGATTCCGCTGCCCATGCTGATCAGCTTCCGTGGTGAGTTGGGTGAGCCGGTGGCCTGTCAGGTCGAAATGGCCATACACACGAAACCGCTTTTGCAGCAACTGGCGATCCCGACCTTCCACTTCCACAAACAGGATGACGTGGCTGAGCTGCCGGAAATCCTGACCTATACGCAAATGAGCAGCCGGCCGACGGCAATTCTCACCGACGCGACATTCTGGAGGGGCCTCCGATGATCAGAAGCGAAGTCTTGAAATCCATCATTCCGGTGATCAGCGATGAGCTGGTGATCTGCAATATCGGCCTGCCCTCACAGGAATTGCATATGTTGGACGACCAA
>CAZQPC010000462.1:0-3500 GCA_964595005.1 uncultured Magnetovibrio sp. | reverse complement strand
GTGATGCCGAAGGTCCGGAGCGCATACCAGTAGGCCGCCGCGTTGGACGAGACGATGGGCTTGCCCAGCTTCTGTTCCAGTTCGGCAACCATGCCGACGATGCCGAGCGCCCCGCCGACGTGCAGGATGGTGTCGACCTGATCGAAGCCGTCGGTGGCGAAGGCGTCGAGGATTTGATCGACCGTGACCTTGATGATGTCGCGCGGGTTTTCGACCTTCAGCCAGGCGGCGCAGCGGGCGTCGAACCCGTAGTGGCCGTAATAGCTCTGCACGCTTCTTGAATATTCCTCGGACATGGGCGACAGCACGCCGATGGTCTTCGCACCCAAGGTGCGCAGGGCCGCCAGGCAGCCGTCGGCGGCCGTCGTCATCTGCACGCCGGCCGCGGCGGCCAACAGGTGTTCGCGGTAGGCTTCGTAGTCATCGTGGCTGACGTTGCGCATCTCGAAGGAGTTGCCGACGACGATCATGTCGGGATAGCAGCCGTGGGTTTCCGGCAGGGTCTTCAACACGGCTTCGGGGACCTTGTCATGGATGGAGATGTCGAAGCGGTACATCTGATTATTGATGCCGTCCGGGCGCATGAGCTCGTATTCGGGCTGCATGTTGGCGTTCTGTTGGGGGATGATCACCGCGCAGACGCCGCGCGGTCCGAAACGATCCGGCATGGTGTGAGGTCCTTTGCGAATTTCGGAAAGCGTAGGCGGCCCGGATTGGCCTGGCAACACGGTTGGCCTGAGCACGGCTTCGGCCTATCATCGGCGATCTCAGCCAGCGATCGAGGTGCCCGGGATGTCATCGTCTGAAGCCGCCATGCCCACCGCCATGCCCGCCGGTGTCGCCTGGCCGGGCGACGGCCTGACGGAAATTCCCTATGCCGTGTTTTCCAGCGCCGATCAATACGCCCTGGAGAACGAACGCCTGTTCAAGGGGCCGACCTGGAATTATCTGTGCCTGGCCGCCGAGATCCCCGAGCCCGGCGACTTCGTCGTCAGTGCCATCGCCGAGATGACGATCATCGTCGTCCGCAACCTGGACGGCGCCATCAACGCCATGGTCAACCGCTGTGCGCACCGGGGCACCATGCTGTGCCTGAAGCGGCGCGGCAACGCGCGCAAGTTTTCCTGCGTCTATCACGCCTGGTCCTATGACCTGGACGGCAACCTGACGAACGTCGCCTTCGCCCGTGGCATCAAGGGCCAGGGCGGCATGGACGCCGAGTTTGACGCCGAGGACCACGGCCTGAGGCGGCTTCGCGTCGCTGAATACTGCGGCCTGATCTTCGGCTCCTTCGATGCAGCCGCGCCGGACATCGAGGCGTATCTGGGCGCCGACATCTGCCCCCGCGTGCGGCGCGTCCTGAACCGGCCGGTGCGGGTGCTCGGCCGCAACACCCAGGTGTTGCCCAGCAATTGGAAGCTCTACATGGAGAACGTCAAGGACAGCTATCACGCCTCCATCCTGCACCTGTTTTTCACCACCTTCCGCCTTAATCGATTAACCCAGAAGGGCGAGATCATCGTCGACGAAAGCGGCGGCAACCATGTCAGCTATTCGATGATCGATGGCGACATGGACAATTCCGTCTACGGCGACGACGAGGTGCGCTCCGACAGCACCGCCGTGCAGCTGCAAGAGCCCGCCATGCTGAAAGGGTATGACGAGTTCGGCGACGGCATCACCTTGCAGATCCTGTCGGTGTTTCCGGGCTTCGTGTTGCAGCAGATCCGCAACGCCATCGCGGTCCGCCAGGTGTTGCCGGCGGGGCCCGGGGAAACGCAACTGGTCTGGACCTACCTGGGCTTCGAAGACGACGACGCGGAAATGACCGAACATCGCCTGAAGCAGTGCAACCTGGTCGGCCCGGCGGGCTACATCTCCATGGAGGACGGCGCCGTCGGCGACTTCGTCCAGCGCGGCATCCGGGGCGTTGATGAGGACCGCTCCATCGTCATGATGGGCGGCGCCGAGGCCCAGTCCAGCCCGTCCCGGGTCACCGAGGCGGCGATCCGCGGCTTTTGGAAGAAGTACCGGGCGCTCATGGAAGACGCGCCGGCATGAGCGATCTCACGGCGACGCAAGCCCTGCAGATGGCGATCCAGGACCTGCAGGCGCGCTATATCTCGGCCATCGACAACGACCTACTCGAGGCCTGGCCCGATTTCTTCACCGACGATTGCCACTACCGGATCACGCCGAAGGCCGATTATGACGACGGTCTGCCGCTCGGCATCATCTATGCGTCGTCGAAGGCCATGCTGATCGACCGCGTGACCTCACTCAGAAAAGCCAATATTTACGAGGACCAGGGCTACCGCCACATGATCGGCCCGTCGCTGATCTTGGCGCGCGACGGCGCATTGGTGAGCGCGGAAACCAACTTCATGGTGGTCCGCACCCGCCACGACGGCGACGCCGTGCTGTTCGCCACCGGGCGCTATCTGGACCGCATCCAGGTCCAAGGCGCCGCCGCCCTGTTCCGCGAGAAAGTCGCCGTCATCGACAGCGCCAAGATCGACACCCTGCTGGCGATCCCTTTATGAGCGATGGTGGCAAGCCCCGCGTCGCCTTGCCCATCGGCGACCCGGCCGGCATCGGCCCGGAGATCGTCCTGAAGGCGCTGACGCATGCCAGCCTGCGGGCGCGCTGTGATCCCACCGTGATCGGTGACGCCGGCGTGCTGCGCCTGCACGCGGACAGGGCCGGCCTCGACGTGGCCGTCACCGATGACGGCATCGACGTCGCCGGTCTGCCCCCCGTGCCGCTGATCTCGCCGGACCTGATCGACGCCGCCGCATTACGGGTCGGCACGGTCGACGCCGCCGCCGGCGCGGCTTGCATCAAATATGCGGAAATCGCCGTCGAGATGGCCCTGGCCGGCACCATCGACGCCGTCGTCGCGGCGCCGCACACGGAGCAAAGCGTCAACCTGTCGGGTCTGGATTTTCAGGGCTATCCGCGCCTGGTCGCCCAATTGACCGGCACCGACCCCGGCGCCGTGTTCCTGATGCTGTTGTCTGCGGACTTCCGCATCGTCAACGCCACCCTGCACCTGTCCCTGTCAGACGCCATCGCCAAACTGGACACCGCCCTGATCGGCCGCGCCATCGACGCCGCCGCCGCCGCCATGCGGCGCCTGGGGTTCGCCCACCCGACGATCGGCGTCTGCGGCCTCAACCCCCACGCCGGCGAGAACGGCCTGTTCGGCACGGAGGACCGCGACATGGTCGCCCCCGCCGTCGCCGCCGCCCGGGCCCGCGGCCACGACGTCACCGGCCCCACCGGCGCCGACAGCCTGCTGGCGGCACGCGCCCACGACGTCTACATCGCGCTCTATCACGACCAGGGCCATATCCCGGTCAAGGTCACCGCACCCCATGAAAGCTCGGCCATCACCATCGGCACCCCGGTGCTGTTCGGCTCCGTGGCCCACGGCAGCGCCCACGATATCGCCGGGCTGGGGCGGGCCTCGGAGGCGGCGTTGGTGGGTGCGGTGGAGA
>CAZQPC010000461.1:0-3502 GCA_964595005.1 uncultured Magnetovibrio sp. | reverse complement strand
CAGGTGCCGTGGCGAATGGTTAACCGCGACGGCCCATGCCACCCCCAAGGCCGCCCCAAGGCCAACATGGCGTCTTTGTTCGACCGCCATTTCTCGGCTACCATGACGGAAACATGACGTCTGGGGTAAATCGGTGACACCACGCCATCTCGCGATGCTCGCCATCATCGTCGTTTTCGGACTTTGCGGTGCCCGCTCAGGCGCCGCCGATGCGCCGCTGCAACTTCTTTACCAGGACCGCCTGCCCTACTACACAACCGCGGCGGACGGGTCCGTGGGCGGCTTGGTCGCGGGTCCCGTTTCGAAAGCCCTCCGCAGGGCCGGCATTGCCGTCAGTTGGAAGGTCCGGCCCGGCAAGCGCCAGATCGAGACGATCCGGAACAACCGCGCCGCCGCGTGCTCACCGGGCTGGTTCAAAAAGCCCGAGCGCGAGAAATTCGCCAAGTTCAGCAACACCATCTACCAGGACCGGCCACAAGTCGTGATCATTCGGACCACCGACCTGGTCAATTTCAAATTTTCCAACCTCGCCGCCCTGTTCGCCGCCCGGCATCACACCTTCGGCGCCAAACTTGCCTATTCCTATGGCGGGTTCGTTGATGATTTGATTGCCGAGGTGAAACCGAAAGTCCAACGGACCCCGCAGGACGTACAGGGAATGGTGCACATGCTGGTCGGCCGGCGCTTCGACTACATGCTCGCCGCCCAGGAGGAATTTCGCTCCCTGCAGGCGAACCTGCCGACCGTTTCGGACGGCATTACCGCCGTTCAGATGAAAGACATTCCGCCTGGAAACAAACGCTATCTCATGTGTTCCAAAAAAGTCGGCGATGACATCATGCGGCGTTTCAACGACGCTTTGGCGGCATTGCCCCGTTAATCTCTCGCAAGCCTCAAGCGGCCAGCGCCTCGTTTAAGGCATCACCAATGTGCGACGGCGTCGCCAGCACATTGACGCCGGCGCCTTCCAGGGCTGACTTCTTCGAGGCATAGGTGCCCTTGTCGCCCATGACGATGGCGCCGGCGTGACCCATTTTCTTGCCCGGCGGCGCCGCGCCGCCGGCGATGAAGGCGGCAATGGGTTTCGACATGGTCGCCGCATACTCCGCCGCCGCCTCTTCCATGGCGCCGCCGATCTCGCCGACCATGGCGACGGCCTCCACCCCTTCGAAAGCGTCCAACGCTTCAAGGGCGTCGCGGGTCGTTGTACCGATGATGGGATCGCCGCCAATGCCCAGGAACGCCTTGATGCCGAAACCGGCCGCCGTAATGTTCTGACACATGAGCGTCGCCAAACTGCCGGAGCGCGACACCACGCCGACGTTGCCCGGCTGAAAGACGCGTTCATTGAAGGCCGGCATGAAGCCCAGGAAGCATTCACCGACGGTGACCGTGCCGGCCGTGTTGGGCCCGATAATGTCGGTGCCCGCTTCCTTCGCCGCGGCCATGACATACATGACGTCTTGCACCGGCACATGCTCGGTTAAACAGACAATAAGCTTGGCGCCGGCGTCAATGGCATCCAACGCCGCCGCCTTGACGCCAAGCGGCGGAATAAACATCACCGTGGCGTCGAAGGCGCCATCCTCTGCCGCATCGACGGCACTGGCATAGACCGGCACGCCGCAGTGTTCCGTGCCGGCTTTCTTCGGATTGACGCCGCCCGAAACGTTGGTGCCGTATTCCTGCATGCGTTCGGTCCAAAAGGTGCCCTGGCGGCCGGTGATCCCCTGTACCAGGACTTTGTTTTGGCGTCGGCAGATCAGCATCACGCGGCTCCCTTCTCAGCGGCATTCGCGGCATCCGCCGCCGCCTTATTGGCGGCCTCGGCGGCGGCCTGGCACGCCGCGTCCATGTTGGGCAACGGTTCCATATCCAATTTCTCCTTCAGCATGGCGATGGCTTCCTCGTCGCCCGTGCCGGCGATGGAGAAGAATACGGGGATATTCGGTTGCACCTCGTCCCAGGCTTCCAACAGCCCGTCCATCATCACATCACAGCGCGCAAAAGCGCCGCAGAAGTTGACCACCAGGCTTTTCACGCCGGGCTTGCCCAGCACCATTTCCAAGGCCGCCTTGCCCTTGGTGTAGGCCTCGCCGCCGATCTCACAGAAGTTAGCCGGCTTGCCGCCATAATGCCGGACCACGTCCATGGTGGTCATCGTCAGCCCGGCGCCGTTGGCCAGCACGACGACGTTGCCGTCCAGTTCGATGTATTTGATGCCATGGCCTTCGCCGACGGTTTCCAGTTCTGTCAGTTTGTCAGGCGTGCCCTTCGGCGCCAGGTCGGGTTGGCGCTTGATACCGGAATCGTCCATGACGAATTTGCAATCCAACGCGACCACGTCGCCGCCGCCGGTGACGATCAGCGGATTGATTTCCAACAGTTCCGCATCGTTGGCGGCGTAGGCGTCGTAGAGCTTCAACAGCGTGTCGGCGACCGCCGCGTTGGCGCCATCCAAGTCCAGCCCGTCGACCAAACCGTTGGCGGCCTGTTTGGCAAATCCGTGCCGCACATCGACCGGCGCTTTCCGCAATTTCTCCGGTGTCTCGGCGGCAATCTCCTCGATGTCCATGCCGCCTTCCGTCGAAAACATGACCACCGGGCCTTTGCTTTCCGGATCATTGAGGATTGCCGCGTAGAACTCTCGCGCAATGTCGGACTTGGCCTCCACCAAAACCTTTTCCACCCGGTGCCCGGCGATTTCCATGCCGATGATGTTGTCGGCGTGAACGCTGGCCTCGTCGGGCGTGTCGGCCAATTGAATACCGCCGGCCTTGCCGCGCTTGCCGGTCGGCACCTGGGCTTTGACGACGCACGGCCCGATGACTTCGGCGGCGTCGGCAGCTTCATCCGGGGTCATTGCCAACCGGCTGTTCGGCACGGCAATCCCGGCCGCCGCCAAGACCGGCTTGGCGGCATGTTCTTCAAAATTCATGATCTTATTTCCCGTACTTCTGCCAATGCTGGCCGAACAACGAGTCCTCGGACGGTTTGTCCTCGGGAATGGTGTGGACCAGATGGGTTATGTTGAGGAAGTTTTTGTAGTTCAGATTTTCCGAGATGGAGTTCCCGGCCCAGGTGCCGCAGCCCATGGACAAGGTAAAACTCAAGCCGTTGTCGAAGCTGCCGCCGTTGCCGAAGGTATGCGCCTGATTGACCAATACCCGGACAACCCGCAAATCTTCGGCCAGTTCCGTGGCGTGGGCGTCGTCCTTGGTATGAATGCCGACCGAATGGCCCATGCCGACGAAATCCAGGACATTCTGCACATGCACCTTCGCCGCGGCGAAGTCCTTGGCCCGGTAAACGGTGAGCACCAACGAGAGTTTCTCATCGGAAAGCGGGTGATCCTTGCCGGCCGCGTTTTCATCTTCGACCATGAAGAACTTGGCCGATTTGGCGGCCTCGGGCAGGCCGCAATTTTCGGCCAGAACGTCGGCATCCTTGGCAATGACGTGGCGGTTCAAATGCCCGTCGACCCACAGCGTCTCCAACACCT
>CAZQPC010000460.1:0-3514 GCA_964595005.1 uncultured Magnetovibrio sp. | reverse complement strand
ACGCCGATGAAGAACACCCAGAACTGAAGCTTCGCCAAGCCGCGCGGGTACTGATGCCCGGTCATCTTGCCGACCCAGTAGAAATAGCCCGCAAACATCGCCAGGATCGCCGCGATGGCCATCACGTAGTGGAAGTGGGCGACAACGAAATAAGTGTCGTGGAAGACCACGTCGGCGCTGGAGTTCGCAAGCGTGATGCCCGTTACGCCGCCGACCACGAACAGGAAGATGAAACCGAAGGCATACAACATGGGCACTTCGAACTTGATGGAACCTCCCCACATGGTCGCCAGCCAGGAGAATATTTTCACCCCCGTGGGCACGGCAATGACCATGGTCGCGGCCGTGAAGTAGGCGCGCGTGCCGACATCAAAGCCGATGGTGAACATGTGATGCGCCCAGACGACGAAGCCGACGACGCCGATGGCCGACATGGCATAAGCCATGCCCAGATACCCGAACACGGGCTTTTGCGAGAAGGTTGAAACAACCTGGGAGACGATGCCGAAGGCCGGAATGATGATGATGTAGACTTCCGGGTGGCCGAAGAACCAGAACAGGTGCTGCCACAGCACCGGATCGCCGCCGGAGCCCGGAATGAAGAAGGTGGTGCCGAAATTACGGTCGGTGAGCAGCATGGTCAGCGCGCCCGCCAGCACCGGCAGGGCCAGCAACAACAGGAAGGCGGTAATCATGATCGCCCAGACGAACAACGGCATGCGGTGGATGGTCATGCCCGGTGCGCGCATATTGAAGATGGTGACGATGAAGTTGATGGCGCCCAGGATCGAAGACGCGCCGGCCAGATGCAGCGAAAGAATACCGAAGTCGACGGACGGTCCCGGATGGTATTCAGCGCTGGAAAGCGGCGGATAGACGGTCCAACCGGTGCCCGGCCCATCACCGATCAAGGCGGACAGAATGAGCATGATCAAGCCGGCGGCCAACAGCCAGAAACTGATGTTGTTCATCCGCGGGAAGGCCATGTCCGGGGCGCCGATCATCAACGGCACAAACCAGTTGCCGAAGCCGCCGATCATTGCCGGCATGACGACGAAGAACACCATCAAAAAGCCGTGCGCGGTGACCAACACGTTGTAGAACTGGAAGTCATGGATGTACTGAATGCCGGGTTCCGCCAGTTCCAGGCGGATATACCACGACATGGCGCCGCCGACGATCGCCGCGATGAACGAAACGATGATATAGAGCGTCCCGATGTCCTTGTGGTTCGTCGAACAGAACCATCGGGTAAAAAAGCCCGGCATGTGATGGTCGTGATCGTCGTGGTGGGCTTCCGCTGCGTTGGCCATTTTCAAACCCTCTCGATAAATCTTTGATAACGTACCGTATGCTGGCCGCTATTTGGCCGTCGCGGCCTGTGCAAGGCGCACCGGATCGTCTTGATCTTCATTCGTCTGATCGCTGGCGAATTCTTCTTTCGCCTTGGCAATCCATTTGGCGAATTCCGCCTTCGGCACGGCTTTGATGTGGATCGGCATGAAGCCGTGGTTGACGCCGCAAAGTTCCGAACACATGCCGTAATAATTGCCCGGCGCGTTGATATAGGTCCAGGTTTCATTGACCCGGCCCGGCGTGTTGTCCACCTTCATGGCCAGCGACGGGATCGCCCAGTTGTGAATGACGTCGTTTGAACTTTGCAACACGCGGATGTTGGTTTTGGCCGGCAGGACGACCGGATTGTCGACGGTCAGCAAGCGCGGCTGGCCCGGCTTCAATTCGTCGTCGGGGACGAAGATGCTGTCAAATGTCAGGCCATCGTAATCGGGATATTCATAGGTCCAGAACCACTGGTTGCCGATCACCTTCAGGGTCATCTCGGCGTCGTTCGTCCTGTCCGCGTAATACAGCAACTTCAGCGATGGAATGGCAATGGCAACCAGAATGAGGATCGGCAGGCCCGTCCAGGCGACCTCCAAGAGCGTATTGTGGGTGGTTTTTGAGGGCGTCGGATTGGCCTTGGCGTTAAACTTGATGACGATATAGACCATGATTCCCAGCACGAAGAGTATGATCGCACCTTCAATCCACAGCAGCAAGACGTTGAAGTCGTAAACCTGTTCGGCGACGGGCGACATGGGTTTCTGGAACCACAGTTGCCAAGGTTTGGACCGCATTTCGACGCCTTCGGCCAAACTTGCGCCGCCCGACATCAAAAATCCCATGGCCATCACCGGGATCACGGTGAACAGTCTTTTCAACATGCTTTCCATCCGTTTTTCAGATCGATCTAAAATGTTCAAACCCCTTAACCAAACTCAATGCCCTGACATATAACGTTTGATTGGATGTGGTCTTTGTATCCGTAGAAACACGGACACGCAAGCCTTGGCGCGCACCCTGAAACCATATTGGAACCGGACTAATTCGCATTTCAATGATAGCAAATTAGACATCGCCGAAACACCGAATTTCACATCGTTTTCATTGTATCCCCGGGCCAGGGGGATTAATTAGCGCGGGCAAGGAAAGGATAGGGCGTCCATGGCCGAAGATGACAACCCGAAGCGTGATCGCAAACGCAGCAATCTGATTCTCGGTGGCGTGCTCGCATTGGCCGCGCTGGCCATGTTTGTGGGCATTATCGTGAAGATGTCTTAGCCGCCCAGTTGTCTGTTACCGCCATGCTTGAAATCCAAGACCTCACCCATGTGATTGCCGGCTTGAACGGCCTTTCGGTGGCCTTTCTGATGGCCGGGTTCGTGTTCATCCGGCGCGGCCAGCGCGACCGACACCGCTTGTGTATGTTAAGCGCCGTGGCGGTTTCGGCGCTGTTCTTGGTCTTTTACGTGATCTACAAGGCGAACGCCGGGTTTGCGAAATTCGGCGGTGAAGGCTGGATCCGGCCGGTTTATTTTTCCATTCTGGCGGCCCATGTCGTCGGCGCCATCACCCTGACGCCTTTGGTCCCCTGGACCTTGTTCCGGGCCCTCAAGGGGCGGTTCGACCAACACAAACGTCTGGCCCGCTGGACGTGGCCGCTTTGGATGTATGTCGGCATTTCCGGCGTCGTCATCTATGTCATGGCCGTGCATCTGTATCCGCACGGGCCGGGATAGGCGGGCGTGAACACTTTTCAACCCGCCCAGGCGCAACGCTGGAACATCTTCGCCGGATTTGCCGACGCCATGAAGACGCCGCCCGCCCGCGCCGAATTGCGCGGTTGGTGCGGCCTGGCGCTGTTGTCGCTGGCCGTTGCCGGGGTGTTCGCCCTGCTGGTGGCGCTGTCGCGGGTGCCCGGTTTTGCCGATATGGCGCCCTTGCCGGTCAAATTCTTCGACAAGGGACTGGTCGTGCACGTGGTGTTCTCCTTTGTCGTCTGGTACCTGAGCATTTTGGGCGCCCTGATGACCATCGCCGCGCACCGCATCGCCGGCGGGCCGGCGCCGGGCGCCCTGCTTGGCCGTCTGGCGCTTGGCTGCGGATATGTCGCCGCGGTGTTGTTGTTTATTCCGGGGTTTACGAACCAGGGCGATCCCAGCCTCAACAACTA
>CAZQPC010000459.1:0-3515 GCA_964595005.1 uncultured Magnetovibrio sp. | reverse complement strand
TCAGGACATACGAAAACTCGGAGAATGCGGAAGACGCAATTAGACAACAGTTTACGTAATTCGTGTCCTGACACTCCTCGTAAGGGTTCCATCAGGTATTGACCCGTGAATTCCCACCATTTCATCGTCCGTCCGAATGATACCGCTCGACGCGTCGACTCACCCGTCGCGCTGCCGAACCTCAGAGCGCCGTCGCGCCATTCCGTTCCGTTCCCTTTGCAGTAACCTCCGAACATCACGCCCAGGTGAATGAATGCGCTGCATACCAAGCGAGTCGAAATCGGTTGACATTTTAACCCGAAAATGTTATATTTTCCTATTACTGTTAAATTAAACCACGTATATAGGATCAACAAGTGTTGCCCTTTAAGTTTCTTAAACGCCGGATCACGATGTTGGCGCCTTTCGGGAAAACGCGCGGCGCTTACGCGGTGAACGCTGAAACCGAGGTGTCCATGAGGGGCCGCGCGGTCGCCGACCCATGGGCACGGGACCGTCGCTCCGGGGAAGCGGCGAAAGCCCTGGCCATCCCCCGGAGGGAACCATCCCGCCCGCGCGTCGAGAATGCGGCGCCGATCCTAGGAAAACGTGTATTTTCGTGTATTTCCGCGCCGAAAATTGCAATAACCATCGCAAAAGCGGGCGGACGTAACACATTGAATTCATTGAAAACACGACATCGGCACTCACGAAAACGCGTACCGATGCGTACCGATGCGCACTTTGGTGTACTTTTCGTACCGGGCATCTTGGGGCGGGCAGGGGGCGAGGGGCTAGATGTTGATTTGGGCGGGGTGATTGCCGGTGAGTCACATGACACATCGGGACGGCCATCACACCGTGACCGTGGCGACTTAACGTCGCCGCGAAAGCGCGATGTGATCCCCCGGAGGGGGTATCCGCGAGTAGTGGACTTGGTAAGGATACATCGGTCTGGCCGACGACCGCGCATCGGGCTAGCGTCGGGGAGCAGTACATCGGGATGGCCGACCCAGCCATCCCCATCCCTCACCCCGTGCGTGGGAACGTGCCCGGGCCCGAGTGGCGAGATTTCTTGCCCCCAACCGGGTTCGGGAGTAATGTCCGCGTCCCTAGTCGAGGGTCATATCGGCCCGGGCACTGAGTAGGAGTAAATTGATGTTTGAAGGGTCGCTACCCGCCCTGATCACGCCGTTCACCAACGGCGCGGTTGATGAGGACGGCTTTCGCGCCTTTGTCGAATGGCAAATCGAGGAAGGATCGAACGGTCTTGTCCCCTGCGGCACCACCGGTGAATCACCGACGCTGAGCCATGACGAACACAAACAAGTCACCGAGATCTGCATCGACCAGGCGAAAGGCCGCGTGCCGGTGATCGCCGGGGCCGGGTCGAATTCGACCGCCGAGGCGGTCGATCTGGCCAAGCACGCCAAACAGGCCGGCGCCGATGCGGTGCTGGTGGTGACGCCGTATTACAACAAACCGACCCAGAAAGGCATGTACGAGCACTTCAAGGCCGTCCAGGACGTCGGCGCGCCGGTGATCATCTATAACATTCCGCCGCGCTCCATCGTCGACATGACGCCGCAGACCATGGCGGAACTGGCTGGTCTGCCGAATATCGTCGGGGTCAAGGACGCGACCATGGATCTGCACCGGCCGCAGGTGACCCGCGTCGCCATGAAGAACGCATCGAACGGCCAGGGGAAGGATGAGGGGAAGGATGAGGCGGATGATTTCTGCTTCCTGTCGGGCGAAGACGGCACCGCCGTGCCGTTCCTGGCCGCCGGCGGGGCCGGGTGCATATCCGTCACCGCCAACGTCGCGCCCCGGCAATGCTCGGATATGCAGCGCAAATGGCGCGAGGGCGATATCGCCGGCTGCATGGCCCTGCAGGACCGCTTGACGCCGCTGCATCAGGCGCTGTTCTGCGAGGCCAGCCCGGGGCCGGTCAAATACGCGGCGCACCTGTTGGGCAAATGCAGCGCCGAGGCGCGCCTGCCGATCACCGAAATCGCCGACGACAGCAAGGACAAGGTCCGCGCCGCGTTGGTCGAGGTCGGGTTGCTGAACTAAGTGGTTCGGCGGGTCCGGTAAGGTCATGGCCCGGAAAAAGAAAAAATCCAGCAAGGCGGCTGGCCAGACGGCGGCGCAGAACCGCAAGGCGCGGCACGACTATCATATCGTCGAGACCCTGGAGGCCGGGATCATGCTGAAGGGCTCGGAGGTCAAGTCGCTGCGCGCCGGCCGCGCCTCCATCGGCGAGAGCTATGCCGACGTGAAGGAGGGCGAGGTGTATCTCCGCAACGCCTACATCCCGGAATACGACGGCGCGCATATCGACACCCACAAGCCGCGCGGCGACCGGAAACTGCTGCTCCATAAGCGCGAGATCGTCAAACTGTGGGACGCCACACAGCGCAAGGGCATGACCGTGGTGCCGCTGAGCATCTATTTCAACGACCGCGGCATCGCCAAGGCGGAGATCGCCATCGCCGAGGGCAAGAAGCACTATGACAAGCGCCAGACCCAGAAGGAACGCGACTGGGGCCGCCAGAAGCAGCGCCTGATGCGGGATCTGGGGTAGGGGAGGCCGGCTGCCATGACATACCTCGCCAACCGTCATGCCGCGGGCGCGAAGCGGGCGGAACGCCTAAGCGGGCATCCAGCCGGGCAGCCGTACATGATCGGCTGGATTCCGGCGTTCGCGGGCATGACGAGCGTGCGCTCCGTGATCGCGTCAACCCGCCGATGTCTTCGGGGGTAGGGAAAGGGTATGGCCGACCAGGACGACGACCGTTTCGCCGAGCTGTTCGCCGGCAAACCGGGGTCCGTCCTCGGCGGCTTCCGCGATCCGGAACCGACGCCCGAGCGCAAGAAACTGGTCGCGGCCAAGGAACGCTGGGCGAAAGAGGGCGGCAAGCCACGAAAATCGCGCCCCCAAGACGGCGACGGGCGCCTGCCGCCGGGCCAGCACCGGACCAGGGACTGGCCGGTCCTCGATCTCGGCCACCGGCCGGCGATCGACACCCGGGACTGGCAGTTTACCGTCGCCGGGCTGGTTGAGCGGCCGCTGAAGTGGGACTGGGATGCGTTCATGGCGCAGCCGCAGACGGAAAGCCTATCCGACATCCACTGCGTCACCGACTGGTCGCGCTACGACAACGCCTGGCAGGGCGTCAGCCTGGCGCATCTGCTGCGCATGGTTGAGCCGCGCCCGGAGGCCGCGTTTTGCGTCATCCACGGCTATGACGGTTACACCACCAACGTGCCGATGCATCGTCTTCGGGCCGACAACGTCATGCTGGCCCATGCGTGGGAGGGCCGGCCGATCCCCCGCGAGCACGGCGGCCCGGTGAGGCTCGTCATGCCCGATCTGTATTTCTGGAAAAGCGCCAAATGGGTGCGGCACATGATGTTCATGGACGCCGACACGCCGGGCTATTGGGAGGCACGCGGCTATCACAATGACGGCGACCCGTGGAAGGAGGAGCGTTTCGAATGACGGCTTTCCGCCCCCTGTCCGACAATCTCGG
>CAZQPC010000458.1:0-3516 GCA_964595005.1 uncultured Magnetovibrio sp. | reverse complement strand
GTGTTCTCGACGCAGCGGCGGCGCCGCAACGGTGACCGGAGGCGGCCAGTCCGGTTCGCCGGACGGCGTCAGGGTCCGCTGGTGATGCGCCGGCATCGCGGCGCGAACCCTTCCTAGCCGGCAAACCGGACTGACCGTCTCAGTGCGTACGAAATAGCGCACGATGCTCTAGACAACACCCCGAGATTGCAGGTCGTCGATGATATCCGACGCATAGCCCAAGTCCTCTAGAATTTCCGCTGTATGCTCGCCGCATTCCGGCGGTGCCGCGGCCAGCCGGCTCGGGGTTCGTTCAAGACGCACCGGTTGACCCACCAGACTGAGCGGACCAAGGCTCGCCGAGGTTACCGTTTCCGGCATTCGCAGATGTTGGACCTGAGGGTCGTCGAAAGTTTCGTCAATACTGTAAATAGCACCACACGGGACGCCGATCTCATTCAAGGTATCAACCCAATGGACCGTGGATCGGGTGCGGGTCACCGCCTCGATCTCGGCGTTCAGGGCATCGCGGTTGTCGGAGCGCTTTTCGTCCGTGTCGTAGTCGGGATGGTCGGCAAGGTCCTCCAAATCCAACCCGGCGCAGAGCCGCGCCCACATGACCCCGCCGGTCACCGACAGATTGATACTGCCGTCACTGGTTGGAAAAACGCCGGTTGGAATGCTGGTCGGATGATTGTTGCCGGCCTGGCCCGGCACCTCCCCATCGACCAGCCAGCGCGCCGACTGAAAATCAAGCATGAAAATCTGAGCCTGGAGAAGCGATGTGTGCAGCCATTGCCCTTTGCCAGACTGCTGCCGTTCTAGAAGCGCGACCATGATGCCTTGAGCGGCGAACAGTCCTGCCGTCAGGTCAGCAAGGGGAATACCGGCCCGCACGGGTCCTTGACCCGGCAGCCCCGTGATCGACATGAACCCGCCCATGCCCTGGGCGATCTGATCGAACCCGGGCCGGTTTGCGTAGGGGCCGTCTTGTCCGAAGCCGGAAATGCTGGCGTAGACGAGTCCGGGGTTGTCAACACTCAGCGCATCGAAGTCGATACCTAGTCGTTTCTTTACATCCGGCCGGAAATTTTCGACCACCACGTCGGCCGTTTGCGCCAGTTTTTTGAAGATCTCCAAGCCTTCGGGACTTTTCAAGTCGAGCGCCAGGGAACGTTTGTTGCGATGCAAGTTTTGGAAGTCCGACGCATGGCGCGGTCCTCCCATCTCGTTGCCGGCGGCCAGCGCTTCAGGCAACTCGACTTTGATGACATCGGCACCCCAATCGGCGAGTTGGCGGACACAAGTAGGGCCGGCACGGACCCGCGTCAAATCGAGGACACGGATGTGGGCGAGTGCAGAAGAGGCGGGATTGTGCGGCATGAGCTTGTCCTGTTGTTCCGTGGCTATCTTGATGCGATAACTTTGGGCCACGTTAGCACAGCCGGTAGGGGAGAGAGAACATGACGCAGGTGACGGGCGTCGACGGCGTGAAACTTTATGTCGAGGAGACCGGCGATGGCACTCCGATCATCTTCGTGCATGAGTTTGCTGGGGATTTCCGAAGCTGGGAACCTCAGATTCGTTATTTTTCCAGACGCTATCGTTGTATCAATTTCAATGCCCGCGGTTATCCCCCGTCGGACGTGCCCGATAGCCCGGAAATGTATAGCCAGGACTTGGCACGCGACGACATTCTCGCCGTTCTCGACGGATTGGGCATCGACAAGGCCCACATTGTCGGCCTTTCAATGGGCGGGTTCGCCGTCCTTCATTTCGGCCTGAACTATCCGGACCGCGCAATATCCTTAGTCGTCGCTGGTGCCGGATATGGCGCCGGTGAAGATTCCAAAAAACGATTCGAACGCGAAACCGCCGAAGCCGCCAACCGCATGGAATCGGAAACCATGGCGGAATTCGGCAAGAGCTACGCACTGGGACCGACCCGCGTCCAGTTTCAGAACAAGGATCCCCGCGGTTGGAAGGAATTCGAGACACAACTGCGCGAGCACTCAAGTATGGGATCGGCCAATACCATGCGGGGTGTGCAGCGCCGGCGGCCATCGCTTTATGATCTTGAAGATCAGATGTCGCAGCTAATCCTGCCGACGCTCATCGTCAACGGTGACGAGGACGATCCGTGCCTTGAAATTGGCCTCTTCATGAAACGGGCGATCCGCTCCTCGGCGTTGGTCCTATTGCCGCAGACTGGTCACGCCAGCAACCTTGAAGAGCCGGCGTTATTTAACCAATTCTGTGACGATTTTTTCCATCAGGTAGAAACGGGGAACTGGCAACTACGCGATGCACGATCAATGACAAGCGGAATATTATCGACGACAGAGGATTGAAACCGATTCAGACGGTAGATGTAATGCGCCTATCCAACTCATGAAATGCCGGTGCAAAAAAATGTGTACAAGAGCCCTTCAAATTCGAAGAAAAACCCGATACGTGACGGTAATCTCGAATCTCTAACATTGGCAATCCCTGCGTGGTGGCACCTGGGAACCCGGATTTTCGGAACGATTTTAACACCAGACACCTAAGCTTAGGTGTCGATAGAAATTCCCGTACCTTAGCTTCAGGCACAAGAAACCCGACCTGGCCTTTTCGGAAGTCCTATTACGTTACGCCAAAGCACTTAAGCGCAAGAACCCGGACTATTTCATGGACAAGAACCGCTACCGTATCAAATTCCTGGCCGAGAGGTTCAAAGACTACAACGTCTCTGATCTCACCTATCGGGCTATTCAGGAGTTTGTCGATGAGCGGCTGGAGACTGTGTCATCCGGTATGGCGCTCAAGGACGTGGCGTACATAAAGGCCGCGATTAATCTGGCGCGGCGGGAAGAGTTGACGGACTTCGTCCCGAACTTCCCCCGCATCAAACCGTCAAGACCTCGGAACCGTTGGCTCACCTTCAGCGAGGAAGAACGCCTTGTTGAATCAGCA
Organism: uncultured Magnetovibrio sp.; assembly: GCA_964595005.1. GTDB lineage: Bacteria > Pseudomonadota > Alphaproteobacteria > Rhodospirillales > Casp-alpha2 > UBA3470. Next base: position 582 of record CAZQPC010000458.1, on the reverse strand, counting down.
GCGGCGCACTTGAAGCCGATCATTCGTTTCGCCGTCGATACAGGAGGCAGGCGCTCCGAACTTTTGGGGTTGGATTGGCGTTATGTGGACATGAACAATCGGCGAATTACCTTCGTCCAAACCAAGAATGGCGAGGACCGTACCCTAAGGCTCTGTCAGCGGGCATACGAGACGCTGGAGAGCTTGGGGCCAAAAGACTTAGGTCCGGTGTTCACTTACCAAGGAAAGGCCTTGAAGGGCTTTAAATCGTCCTTTGACAAGGCCCGTGAGAAAGCGGGGATCGAAGACTTCCGCTTTCACGATCTTCGCCACACCTTCGCATCGCGTTTGGTCCAGGGCGGCGTGCCGCTTTACGAAGTGATGCACCTGACCGGGCACAAATCTCTGGAGATGGTCCAGCGATACGCCCACTTGGCGCCTGAGTTTCAGGAAGCCGCGATTGCGGTACTGGACAGGCGCCCGAACGTGACACCCACCGTTTCAGAAGACACGGTTTGTCACGTTGCCTTTTGACGGGCATCGGGCAAAAGGCGCTAAGTCATTGAAAGAAATGGTGCCGCCTGGGTGACTTGAACACCCGAC
>CAZQPC010000457.1:0-3518 GCA_964595005.1 uncultured Magnetovibrio sp. | reverse complement strand
GGTGTTGCCTAACATATAGGTCGTAACCCGGCTTGAACAATAGGACGCGTGAGAGAAGGTGAGCGATGATCAAGGTGTTCGGATTGAAGAACTGCGATACCTGCCGCAACGCCATGAAATGGCTGAATAATTCTGGCCTCATGCATGAGTTTCATGATGTCCGCGACGACGGCATCGACGAAGAAGCCGTCGGCCGCTGGACGCGGAAGGTGGGCTGGGAAATGCTGTTGAACCGGCGCAGCACGACCTGGCGCAACCTGCCCGACGACGTCATCGCCAACGTCAACGAAAGCGGCGCCATGGCCTTGATGCTGGAACATCCGACGTTGATCAAGCGCCCGGTGTTCGAGGCCGGCGACGACGTCATCGTCGGCTTCAAGGACGAACAGAAGGCCGCCCTGGAGGCCAAGCACTGATGGCGCTGACCCGGCGCCGTTTCACCCAAGGCCTGGCCGCCGGCGCGGCTTTCGCCGCCTTGCCCGTGCAAGGCAACGCCGCCATGGGCGACGAAATGACGCGCCACGCCCGGGCGCTGTTGAAGGCGCTCGGCCGCGAACGTCGAAAAAATGACGTATTGCTGAATTTTCGCACCCCATTGCTGCCTTAATCCGCTGGTCAAAAGGCCAGGGTATCTCGTTCCGCGGATTTATCCGTGAACTGTAGCGCCGTGACACCGTTGGTGACGTCGGTTCCATTGTCCGACAGCGGTAGGCGAATGGTAATCGTGTCGAAAATCCGTTTTTTTGGTGACACCCATTTGCGGTGCGTGCAAATCGGCCGCCTTTCGGCGATCACGATCGGGAACATTTGAGCGTTCAAAATGCCATATTCCAGTAGTCCATCGGCAATCAGGGTTTTTCCGGTCAATTCACGGCCAACAATTTCGACCATCCGCGTGCCGAAGAACCGGTAATAGAAGTCGAGTTCCGGCCCTAGAAAATCGACCACAATCGTATAAGGAACGATTGGCGTCGGCAGTTCGTCAATCCGGAATTCCTTCAGCGACGGCGCAAAATTTGCACCGCGTTTTTCGTCCCAATACCGCCACACATCCGACAAGACGCCGGACTGAATGCGGTCAAGATCGAGGCGCTCTGATTCGAGAATTCTCCCGGCTTGGTATTTTTCGTGCATTTCCGGCATGTCTCGGTCCTAGGCGAAGACGGACGATGACTGAAGCATGGATGCGTTGGTATTAGCAATATGTTCAAACAGCGTCATGAAAGGTGTGGGCGAGACCAACGTTAATGGGGCGATTTTTGAAGAACCGCGTCGGGGAACACGCCGCCTGTAATTTGTTGCAACCCGGCAGGCGCGGTCGGCGCCGCCGTTGCGGGCTTGCCAACCAAATGCCTAGCGCAGCGGGCCCTCCGCATAAGCCGGCAGTTCGTCGGTAATCTCATGCCACCCCGCCTTATCGCCCGCGTAGATGTGACACGCGGGCCGGATGCCCGGGTCGTCGTCCAGTGATCCCAGCGGCACGACGGCGGACCCGGTCTCGGCGATCCGCCGGGGCATGGGCGATGAACAGGTCTGGCAGAAGGCCTGGCCGAAGACCTTGGCGTCGGGGAGATCGTAGGCTTTCACCTGGTCTTCCCCCCTCGTGAAGGTGACGCCATCAATTGACGTGAAGCCGTTGGAGGCGTGCGCCGCCGAACGGGCGCGGCGGCACCGCGAGCAGTGGCAGTAGCGCGCCATCTTGAACGGCTCGGTGACGTGGAAATGGACGGCGCCGCAAAGGCAGCCGCCGCGGATGATGCCGTCGGGCTGCGGGGGCAGCGGTTTGTCGGGCAGCGCCGGGTAGCCCGTGTCGGGCGGGTAATCGTCATGGCGCGGCAGCGTGCCCGTGAGGGTGAACCAAGGCGCCGTGTGGGCGGTGAAGATGTCGCAGTCGGGCCGGCGACCGGTGGCGTGGCTGCCGGCGGGGACGGCCCAACCCAAGTGATTCTTGCTCATCAACGGCACCGACGAGCCGCAATGACCGCAGAAGCCGCGGGTCAGGTGTGAGGACTGGTAATGGACGATGGCGTCGGTGTCGCCGGTCCAATGCAGGTCATCGGCGCCCAGGCGCCAGAAGGTGGAAAACGCCGTGCCGTGCAGCTTCCGGCACATGGCGCAATAACAGTTGTAGCCGGTGAAGGGCTGGGCGGTCAGGGTCCAGGTGACTTGGCCGCAGAGGCAGGTTCCGTTGGTCATTATGTGGTTCCTTTTGCTTGGGGAACCGTAGGGGGGACGGGGACGGTGGGCAATGGCCTCGCTATTCGGGATGTCGTCTGGCCGCATGCTTCGACAGGCTTAGTATGAGGATGCCGCAAGTTTCGTCACCACCTCATTCCCCCCTCATCCCATCCTTCTCCCCCGGAGGGAACCCAGTCGTCCCCAGACCTCATCCATCCATATGCCCCCGCCGGGCCTATTGTCCGACCCATTCCACACGACTATGGTCTGGCGCCCAATCACTCAGCCGTTCGGGGAACCCATGGAGTCCGGAAACGCCATCACACAAATCTTCTTGCCGCTGTCGCTGGCGTTCATCATGTTCTCCGTCGGCCTGGAACCGACCATCGCCGATTTCAAGCGGGTCGCCGTGCAGCCCAAGGATTTCCTGGTCGGGGCGCTCAGCCAGGTCGTCCTGCTGCCGCTGGTCGCCTTCGCCCTGCTGTCGTTCTGGGCCATTGAGCCGGCGCTCGCCGTCGGCGTGATGATCATCGCGGCGTGTCCCGGCGGCCTGACGTCGAACCTGATGACCTATCTGGCGCGCGGCGACACGGCATTGTCGGTATCCCTGACCGCGGTCATCAGCGTGCTCGCCGTCGTCACCCTGCCACTGATCGTCAGCTTTGCCATCCTGCACTTCATGGACACGGCGCCGGCGCCGGAGCTGTCCATCGGCCGCACGGTCATCGGCGTTTTCGCCATCACCACGGTGCCGGTGTCCTTCAGCTCGGTGTCCGCAATTATCTATTCGCAGAAGAAAATTTGGCCCGGGATTTCCGACCGCTCCTGGCGGCCGTTGGGACATGCTATAGTCCGCTTCATGCAACCCCTCAGCCTCGGCACCGCCACAGCCTATAACGTCGGCTTCCGCGTCTTCGGCGGCACCTACCACCGTTGCGCCGATCCGGACGCCGGGTCGGGGCAAGGCGCGGCGGTCAAGTGGGGGAGATAGATTTGCCTGACAGTGATACCATTTATTTTATCGTCTTCGGCGTGATTGCCTTCCTGGTCGTTGTGCGTTTCGGCAGGAAGGACAAGGCAGCGTTCAAAGAAAGCAAAAACTCGGCGATGGAAGATGTGAAAAGATCGCTTGCCGATTCACCTGCCGAACAGAAACGCGATGAAAGTGACGATCAAAATCCATCCGACAAACGCCGTTGAACCCCTTGAGCCCGCCCACGACAGGGGCGGCAAACCAGCCTCGGCAACGGCTTTCGTCGAGAAGAAATGACTTCCGGTGTTGGGCGCTAATACCAAGTTGCACTAATAATGACCCATAGAGACGGTTTTCCAGGGTTTTC
>CAZQPC010000456.1:0-3546 GCA_964595005.1 uncultured Magnetovibrio sp. | reverse complement strand
ATGCCGGCCCTGTCGCCGACCATGACGGAAGACAACATCGCCAGCTGGATGAAGGCCGAGGGCGACGCGATCACCTCGGGCGACGTGCTGTGTGAGATCGAAACCGACAAGGCGACCATGGAAGTGGAAGCCGTCGACGAAGGCATTCTGGGTAAGATTCTGGTCGCCGAGGGCACCGAAGGGGTCGCCGTCAACACCCCCATCGCGGTGATCTTGGAAGAAGGCGAGGATGCCTCGGCCGCCGACGGCCTGGCCGCCGCACCGGCCGAAGCCGCCCCGGAACCGGCCGCCGAGCCCGCACCGGCACCGGCAGCCCCTGTCGCCGCCCCTGTCCCCCAGGCGCCCGAATACACGGGCCCGACCAAGGAGATGACCATCCGCGAGGCGCTGCGCGACGCCATGGCCGAAGAAATGCGCAACGACGACAAGGTCTTCCTGATGGGCGAGGAAGTGGCGCAATATCAGGGCGCCTACAAGGTCTCCCAGGGGTTGTTGGACGAGTTCGGCGACAAACGGGTCATCGACACGCCGATCACCGAACACGGGTTCACCGGTCTCGGTGTCGGCGCCGCCTTCGGCGGCCTGAAACCGATTGTCGAGTTCATGACCTTCAACTTCGCCATGCAGGCCGTCGACCAGATCATCAACTCGGCCGCCAAGACACTTTATATGTCGGGCGGCCAGATGGGCGCTTCGATGGTGTTCCGCGGCCCCAACGGCGCCGCCGCCCGGGTCGGTGCCCAGCATTCCCAGTGTTACGCCTCATGGTATGCCCATATTCCGGGCCTCAAGGTCGTCGCACCCTATTCCGGGGAAGACGCCAAGGGCCTGTTGAAGTCGGCGATCCGCGATCCCAACCCGGTGATCGTGCTGGAACACGAAATCATGTACGGCCAAAGCTTCGCCGTCCCCGATGATCCGGACTTCACCGTGCCCATCGGCAAGGCGAAAATCGAGCGGCCTGGCGCGGACGTCACCATCGTCGCCTTTTCCATCTGTGTCGGCTACGCGCTGGACGCAGCTGAGAAATTGGCCGCCGAAGGGATCGACGCGGAAGTCATCAATCTCCGCAGCATTCGTCCCATGGACACGGAGACGATCATCCAATCGGTGCAGAAAACCAATCGTCTGGTCACCGTCGAGGAAGGCTGGGCGGCCTGCGGCATCGGCTCGGAGATCGCCGCGACCATCATGGAGACGGCCTTCGATCACCTGGATGCACCCGTCCAGCGGGTCGCCGGCGAGGACGTGCCTATGCCCTACGCGGCAAACCTGGAAGCCCTGGCGCTTCCCAACGCCGACAAGATTGTCGCGGCGGCGAAAGCCGTCAGCTACGCGGGTTAGGGGAGGGATCGGACCATGCCCATTCAAATCCTCATGCCGGCCCTGTCGCCGACCATGACCGAAGGCACCTTGGCGAAATGGCTGAAGGCCGAAGGCGACAGCGTCGAAAGCGGCGACATCCTGGCCGAGATCGAAACCGACAAGGCAACCATGGAAATCGAAGCCGTCGACGAGGGCACACTGGCGAAAATCCTGGTCGCCGACGGCACCGAAGGAGTTGCCGTCAACGCGCCCATCGCGATCATTCTGGAAGAAGGCGAAGACGCCTCGGCCATTGATGCGGCCGCGACGGCGGCCCCGGCGCCAGCGCCAGCAGCCCCGGAACCGGCAACCGAATCGGCGCCCTCAGCCGCCGCCGCGCCGGCACCCGCCCCGGCCGCCGCACCCGCGGCCGGCGGGACGCGGGTCTTTTCCAGTCCCCTGGCCCGCCGTCTGGCCGGCCAGAACAATCTGGATATCGCCCAGATACCGGGCTCGGGCCCGCATGGACGCGTCGTCAAACGCGACATTGAAAACGCGCTGGCAACGGGTACCGGCCAGGCCGCACCTGCTGGCGCACCAGCACCGGCCGCCGCCGCACCGGCGGCCCCGGCCTTTACCTCGGACGATCCCATCATGGCCTACATGCCGGAATACGAAGCCGTGGCCAATTCGTCCATGCGCAAGATCATCGCCACGCGCCTGACGGAATCGGCCCGCGACATTCCCCACTTCAACATCTCCATCGATGTTGAGATCGACAACCTGTTGGCGATCCGCAAGGACCTGAACAGCCGCGACGGAGCCGATTACAAAATCTCCGTCAACGACTTCGTCATCAAGGCCGTGGCGCTGGCCCTGCAACTGCAGCCCGACTGCAACGTCGCCTACACGGACGCCGCGATTTTGCGGTTCAAGCGGGTCGACGTCGCCATGGCCGTGGCCATCGAAGGCGGCCTGATCACGCCGATCATCCATGACGCCGGCGGCAAGGGGCTGCGCGCCATTTCATCGGCGGCCAAGGAACTGGCCGGCAAGGCCCGCGACGGCAAACTGGTGCCCGAGGAATTCCAGGGCGGCACCTTCACGGTGTCGAACCTGGGCATGTTCGGGGTGAAATCCTTCAACTCCATCATCAACCCGCCGCAGGGCGGCATCCTGTCCGTCGGCGCCGGCGAACAGCGCCCGGTGGTCAAGGACGGGGCGCTTGGCATCGCCACGGTCATGGGCCTGACCCTGGCCGTCGATCACCGCTGCATCGACGGCGCCACGGCGGCGGCCTTCACCAAGGAACTGAAGGGGATTTTGGAAAACCCCATGCAGTTGATGTTGTAGGGGAGGGCTGAACAATGATGGCTGATACCAACTTCGACGTCGTTATCATCGGTGCGGGCCCGGGCGGATACGTCACCGCCATCCGCGCCGCGCAATTGGGGCTCAAGACCTGCATCGTCGAGAAGAAGCACCTGGGCGGCATCTGCCTGAACTGGGGCTGCATTCCGACCAAGGCCTTGCTGCGTACCGCGGAAATCTACGACTTCATGAACCACGCCGAGGACTATGGCCTCAGCGTCGAGAAGGCGTCCTTCGACCTGAAAAAGGTTGTCGAACGCTCGCGCGGCGTCTCCAAGCAATTGAATTCCGGCGTCGGCCATCTGCTGAAGAAGAACAAGGTGACCGTCGTCGACGGCACGGCGAAGCTGAACGGGCCGGGCAAGGTCGACGTCGTCGGTACCGACGGCAAGGCGCTGCCCAGCCTGACCGGCAAACACATTATCGTCGCCACCGGCGCCCGGCCGCGCGCCCTGCCGGGCCTGGAGCCCGACGGCAAGCTGGTCTGGACCTACTTCGAAGCCCTGGTGCCGGATATCATGCCGAAAAAACTCCTGGTCATCGGATCGGGCGCCATCGGCATCGAATTCGCCAGCTTCTTCAACAGCTTGGGCGCCGACGTGACGGTGGTCGAAGTGATGGACCAGGTGCTGCCCGTGGAGGACGCGGAAATCGCCAAGATCGCCCACAAGCAGTTCACCAAGCACGGCATGACCATCATGACCGGCGCCAAGGTGACGAAGCTCGACAAATCAGCCAATTCGGTGACCTGCACCGTCGAGGATGCCAAGGGCAAGACCCAGCAAATCACTGTCGACCGGGTGATCTCGGCGGTCGCCGTGGCCGGCAATAACGAAGACATCGGCCTGGAATCGACCAAGGTCAAAACCG
>CAZQPC010000455.1:0-3574 GCA_964595005.1 uncultured Magnetovibrio sp. | reverse complement strand
TGCGCAAGCTGGTGCGCGACGGCGAGATCGGCGATGCCCTGCACGTGGAGGCCAACATTTCCATGCCCGGCAACCGTCACGCCGCCGACCATTGGCGTTCCGATCCGAAGCAAGCCCCGGCCGGCTCCATGACCGGCCTGGGCGTTCACATGACCGACGCCATGATCTCCGTTCTGGGCCCCGTCGCCGACGTCACGGCGACCAGCGAGACGCGGACGCATGGCGACATTACCAGCCGCGTCACCTTCATGACCTTGCGCTTTCAATCGGGCGCCACGGGAACCTTCTCGACCCTGTTCCAGACGGCGCCTGTGTGGTTCCTACGGGTCTCGGGCAACACGGGCTGGGCCGCGGTGCGCGGCTACGACCGGATTGCGGTCAGGCGCATCGGCGAGGCCAATGAAACCCTGGAGACGTTCGCCAAGACGGCCATCGAACGGGCCGAACTGGAGGCCTTCGCCGAAGCCGTCGGTGGCGGTGCCCCCTACCCCATCTCACCCGATGAAGCGGTGCACGGCACGGCGCTGTTGGAAGCCATCGTGGCGTCCGCCGCGACGGGCAAGACCGTCTCCCTTTAGCTCTTAAGTTCTTAGTTTTGGGATGTCCGCTTGCCGGTGGCGCGGCGGACGATGAAGCGCCCCCAGGCCGCCTCTAAGACGCCGTAGGATTTGCCGGTTGCCGCGCGGTAATCACCACGGCGGTACAGCGTCCGCATGAAGCGGTCCAGATCGCCGCCCATGCTTTGTTCAATCAGCCAGGTCACCCACGATCCGGAAATGTTATAGGCGGCCTTGCGCTTCACCGTCTGGCCCAGTTTGGCGGTGGCAAAGGCGCGCTCGGCCTCGGCCGGGGTTTGGACGGGACTGATCGGATCGTTGGCCGGATCGGTGATCGCGCGGTAGGCGGCCCGGTGAATGCCCAGCTTGTAGTTGGGCCAGCCGCGCTGTTCGCCGACCCGGTTCTGGCCATAAACCGCCAGGCCTTCCTTCAACACCTTCGATGCCCAGCCCTGGTTCAACAGGTGGGTCAATTCATGGGCCGTGATGGCGCTGCCCTTGAGCACCGTGTCCCTGGGGATGCGGATGGCGGACGGCGGGAAATGCCGGCCGACCCCCTGGGCCCGCACATTGACCGTGACCCGGCCCACATGGACGCCGAACAGGCGTTGCAGCTTTTGATATTCGCGCTCCGTCTGATCGGCCAAACGCGCCAGCATCGCCGGTTTCAGGCCCGGCGCGTGGTTGACGACCCTGACCGAGCCGTCGGTGCTTCGGTGGCTGCCAGGGGGATTGCCCGCGGGATTGCCAGGGGGATTGCCAGGGGGATTGCTTGAAGATTGACCGGCGGTCGGCGCGGTCTGGCATCCCGACAGCAACGCCGCGGCGAAACCAATGCCGATAATCGGGCCAATAAGCGGGGAAAGAATTTGCATGTGCCGATTGTTCGGCACGATCGGTGCTTCGGCAAGGACGAAGCCCCGGCGGCGATTTCGGCGGCGGCCTAGGCGTGGACCTTTGTCTGCGCAGCCACCGGCGCCGCGTGGTGGGCCCGGTTCAACACCATCTGGTCATGGAGGCCAGTGATAATCCGGCTGCCGGTCTTCACGAACAGGAACGGCAGCACGGCGTGCACCAGACAGGCCAGGGTGCCCAGCAACATCTGAACAAAGAACCAACCGGCCGCACAAAGGTGCTGAAAATAGGTTTCGCCGACGCTGGCGGGGTGTTCGGTGAACAGGCGATGGAACATGGGTTGGCTCTCCGGTTGGCGTTTTGATCTTGTCGGGACAGTAACCGGATGGGCTTGAAATTGGTTTTCGAAGATTCGCAAAATTCGAATAATATTAAAAAATAATTTTACGATTTATCATAACCTTGGTAAATTTCTGCCATGGATCGTTTGGACAAAAAAATTCTATCCTGCCTGCAGGAAAACGCCGGCCTTTCCGTTGCGGAAATTTCGGAGCGCGTCGGCCTGTCGTCGACGCCGTGCTGGCGGCGTATCCGCAACCTGGAGGAAGCCGGCGTCATCCGCAGCCGCGTGGCGCTCTTGGACCGCGACAAATTGAACCTGGGGACCACGGTGTTCGTCGCCGTGAAGACCAGCGCCCACAATGAGAAATGGCTGGCCGCCTTCGCCGAGGCCGTCGCCGGGTTTTCCGAAGTGGTGGAGTTTTACCGCATGAGCGGCGACATCGACTATCTGCTGAAAGTCGTGGTTGCCGACATTCCCGCCTACGACGACTTCTACAAACGCCTGATCGCTGCCGTCGATCTCAACGACGTCTCGTCCAGCTTCGCCATGGAAGAGATCAAATGGACGACCGCCCTGCCGCTGGGCAATGGCCCTTGATCCGTCATGCGCGTTGATCAATTTGATTTCGACCTGGCGCCGCAACGGATCGCGCAACGGCCTGCGGAACCAAGGGATGCGGCCCGGCTTTTGCATGTGGGGCCATCCCTCGCCGACCAAACGGTCCGGGATTTGCCGTCACTTCTGGCGCCCGGCGACGCCTTGGTGGTCAACGACACCAAGGTCCTGCCCTGCCGGCTGACCGGCAAACGGCGAGACGCGAAGATGGAAATCACCTTGCACAAGGCGCTGGGTCCGGCCGTTTGGCGCGCCTTCGCCCGGCCGGCACGCAAATTAAAAGCCGAAGACGTGATTGATTTCGCGCCCGGCTTCGCCGCGACGGTTCTGGGCAAGCGTGACGCCGGCGAGGTCGAGTTGGATTTCAATGTCTCCGGCGCCGATCTCATGGCGGCGCTTGAGGCCCACGGGGTCATGCCCCTGCCGCCGTATATCAAGCGCGGCGCCGGTGGCAATGATGCCGACCGCGACGACTATCAAACCCTGTTTGCCGCCGAACCCGGCGCCGCCGCCGCGCCGACCGCCGGACTGCATTTCACCCCGGCCCTGATCAGCGGTATCGAGGCACGCGGCGTCCAGATCGTCCGCCTCACCCTGCACGTCAGCGCCGGGACGTTCTTGCCGGTGAAGGTCGACGATACGGACGATCACCTGATGCATGCCGAGAGCGCGACGCTCAGCGACGCGGCCGCCGCGACCCTGAATGCGACCCGCGCCGCCGGCGGGCGCATCACGGCCGTTGGCTCAACGGCGCTTCGCACCCTTGAGGCGGCCGCCCATGAAGACGGCACGTTGCACGCCTTCAGCGGTGAGACGGATCTGTTCATCACGCCGGGCTACCGGTTCAAAGCCGTCGACCGCATGATGACCAACTTCCACCTGCCGCGCTCCACCCTGTTCATGTTGGTCGCCGCCTTTTCCGGACTTCGCCGCATGCAGGCCGCCTATGCGCACGCCATCAATGCCGAGTACCGGTTCTTCTCTTACGGCGACGCCTGTCTGCTTGAACCTGACCGCGCGACGTGGGGTAATGCGCCGACGTAATAGGAAGCCGCCCATGAAACCGCCTGCCGACATCGGCCAGCCCTTGAGCGCCGTCGACACGCCCGCCCTGATTGTCGATCTCGATGCTTTCGAGACCAATCTCCAGACCATGGCGGCGGCGATTGCCGGTACAGATGCCCGTCTCAGGGCCCCTTCGAAA
>CAZQPC010000454.1:0-3578 GCA_964595005.1 uncultured Magnetovibrio sp. | reverse complement strand
AAAACCCTGGAAAACCGTCTCTATGGGTCATTATTAGTGCAACTTGGTATAAGGCTGAACCGGCCGGCCGCAGCCGCAAAACGTCGATCACCTCATTGGCGGCAACGAAGGCGGCCGTTCGAAGGTCGCTCTGTCAGTGCGGCACAGGTAGGCGTCGCCGCACCGGTATAATCCCGCGTATCCGCCGCCTTGTTCCGGATCAATATTTTATGCGAACCTATGTGACGCACATTGTGCGACTATCAAAGTGCTAGGGTGGCAGACCCTATTTGTATTCGTGTCAATCACCACCAGAGACGTCCATAGAAGCGTCGGTTGACCCGAAATTAAGAGGCAGGGACATGGCAGGAGTGCGGGTCATTTTTTTACTGGCCGTCGCGGCGGTCGGGATTGTCGCCACGTTTATTACCAACGCGGCGCTGAAGACCGATGCCCGGCAAGCTTGGGAATTGGAGGCAACGAACACGGCACGTTCGTTGACCGGCACGCTGCTTGGCTGGCTTGAGGAAAGCTACGCTCCCATATCCGGCCTGGCCATGTTGACGGAAAGCTCCGAGACCGTTTCCAAGGTCGAGTTCCTGATCGCGTTCGATAACCTGGAAGCTCGCGCCACGGCGTTTTTTCTTGAGGCCGCGGCACTGATCGAGCCGGTTCCCGGCGGCGCTATCAAGGAATGGCGGATCAAATATTCAACCGCGCCGGATGGGATTCTCCAACCGGCCGCCCCCTTGACCGCCAAGCCGAATATTCTGAACGCCGTTATGGTGGCGAAAGCGCGGTTCGGTGAGATCATCCTCGGCAAGCCGGTCGAAGGGACTGAGGGCGGCTTGGTTTCGCCGGTGACACTGGCCATAGACACGAAGGCTGGAGATGTCTTCGTTGTGGGATTGGTCGATTACGGGGCCCTGATTGACGGCCTCAAGGACCTACATGTTCCGCCCGGTGTCGCCGTCAACGTCAGGGGGCGGTTTCCGGGGCTGGATGGACCCGGCCCGGAACGGCAAATGATCGTCGGCGGCATGAAGACACCGCTGTATTCCGTGCCGACACGCGCCGTGACAGCCGGCGCCGAACTGGTCATTACCTGGGATTTTGACGGACGTTTTTCCGATGGACCCTCCGAGGACCTCGCCAACGTCGCCATGGTGTCCGGGCTTGTCGGCAGTCTCTTCGTGACCCTGCTGCTCGGCGTCTTCATACGTCAGAACAGGTTGATCATGCGCCGGGTCGATGAAGCGACGCGGGAATTGAGCGCCAAGGAAGCTCAGTTCCGCGGGGTCTTCGAAACCAGCGCGGCGGGCATGGCCTTGATCACTCTGGATGGCCGCTATTTCAAAGTGAACCGCCGGTTCTGCGAGATCGTCGGATATCGTGAGGAGGAAATTCTAGCCATGACGTGGCGGGACCTGACCTTTTCAGAAGATATTGCCAAGATCGAAGCCTTGGACCGCCAGGTGGAAGCGGGTGGGCGGGCCGATTTCATGACTGAACGGCGGCTGATCCGCAAGGATGGCGGTGTGATATGGACCAGTCTCGCTTCGGCCCAATTAACAGACGCGGATGGTGTTCCCCAACACATTTTCAGTTTTGTCCAGGACATCACGGAATTCAAGAAGGCCGAGCGCGCCGTTCGCGACCGTGAGGCGAAGTTGCGCGAACTGCTTGATTCGGCGCCCGTCGGCATCGGCATCGTTGATCAGGAAAAAAATGAACGGCTTTTTGCCAACCGGCGTCTGGTCGCGCTGTTTGGCGCCGCCTCCGCCGATCAGATGACGTCGGTGGACCTGGCCGACAGCTACGTCAATCCGGGCGACGCGGAATTGCTGCGGCGCACTGTGACAACTGGCGGCACCATTGAGAACCTTGAGGTTCAGCGCCGGCGTGTCGATGGGTCAGCCTTCTGGACATTGCAGAGTTCGCAAAGGCTTGGCGACTATCAAGGCAAAGACGCTCGGGTCGTCTGGATGGTTGATATCAGTGCGGTGAAGGAGGCGGAAGCTGAACTGGCGGCCAAGGAAGAGCAATTGCGGATCGCGCTGGATAACATGCCGGGCGGCATCCGGCTGGTCGACAAGGACCGGCGCTTCGTGCTGTCGAACCCCCGATACAGCGAGATGTTTGATTTTCCCGACGAACTTCTGAAGCCCGGCGATTCGGTTCGTGTCGAAAATCTCTATCAGGCGGAGCGCGGTGACTTCGGCGAAGGCGATCCGGAAGTTTTGACCGATGAGATGATGAATTCCTACAAGTCTTTCGACGAGCCGCAGAATTGGGAGCGCCCGACCGAGGACGGCCGGATTCTCGATTGCCGCACCCAGCCGACGACGGCCGGCGGCTATGTCTCCATCATCACCGACATCACCGAGCGCAAGCGGGCCGAGGCCGAGGTGAACGACCGGCGGCGGTCGGCCGAACTGCTGCGCCGGATCGGCGACGCGGCGGGGGCCGCGGAAACCCTGGACGAGACCTACCGGATTTGCCTCGACATGGTCAGTGCTCACATGGATTGGCCGGTTGGCCACATCTACCTTGTCAACGATCAGACCCCTGATCTGGCAGAGCCGTCCAAGGTCTGGCATTTGAGCAACCACCGGCGCTTTGCGGCTTTTCGGACGGCCACGGAGAAGACCTCGTTCCCGCGCGGCGAAGGGCTGCCCGGCCGGGTCCTGGCCAGCGGCGCGCCCGCCTGGATCGTCGACGTCACCAAGGATCCCAACTTTCCGCGCGGCGCCATCGCCGAGACCAGCGGCCTGAGAGCGGGCTTCGCGTTTCCGGTGACGTCCGAGAGCGGCGTGATTGCCGTGCTTGAGTTCTTCGCCGACGATGCGATGGAGCCGGACGAACGGACCTTGGGTATCCTCGCCAATGTCGGCGAACAACTCGGCAGCATCATCTTGCGCAAACGGGCAGAGGCAGACCTCCGCGTCGCCATGGATGAGGTCGCGACAAAGGAACGGCAACTGCGAGCCGCCTTGGACACCATGACCGACGGCATCTATGTCGTCGACAAGGATATGAACTATGCCCTGCTCAATGACCGCTACCGCGATCTGGTTGGTCTAAGTTCGGACAGTATTTTCATCGGTGGGCCGATTGAAAATGCCATTCGTGATCACGCCCAGCGTGGTGACTACGGTGATGGCGACGTCAAAGAAATGATCGCACAACGCCTTGAGGGGTTGCGGAGCGATCAGTCCGTTGAACGGGAAATGACCATCAATGGCGGCGAACGAATCGTCGAATTGCGCAAGGCGCCCATGGAGGGCGGCGGTGCCGTGGTCATTACCACCGACATCACCGAGCGTAAGAAAGCCGAACAGGAAATTGCGAACAAGGAACGTCACCTGCGCAATGCCATGGATAACATGCCGGGCGGCATGATCATGGTTGATGAGAAACTAACCATCGTTCTAGCCAACCGCCAATACTGCGAGTTGTTCGATTTTCCCGAAGACCTGTTGGACGCCGGCAAGCCTCTGAAAGACATGTTTCGATTCCAAGCTGAACGAGGAGATTACGGCGAAGGCCGCGTCCAGGACTTCGTCAAACAACTGCCGACATTGTTTAACGACGGCGAC
>CAZQPC010000453.1:0-3582 GCA_964595005.1 uncultured Magnetovibrio sp. | reverse complement strand
GGTCTCCACGGACCGGCAGGGGCGTTCGGGGTTAGGGCTGGAGGCGCAGCAACGCGCAGTCGCTGAGTTCCTGGCTGGTGAGCAGGGAGAAGTCGTCGCCGAGTTCACCGAGATCGAAAGCGGGCGCAAGGCCGACAGGCCCGAGTTGGAGCGGGCCATGACCGCGTGCAAGGTCCACCACGCCACCCTGCTTGTCGCCAAGCTAGATAGGTTGGCCCGCAACGCCCACTTCCTCCTTGGCCTCAAGGACGCGGGGGTAGACTTCATCTGCTGCGACATGCCGGCAGCCAATCGCCTCACTGTCGGCATCATGGCCATGGTGGCGGAGGAGGAGTCGGTGATGATCTCCAAGCGCACCAAGGCCGCCCTCGAGTCCGCTAAGGCCCGTGGAGTCCGCTTGGGCACGCCGGGGAACCTCACCCCGGCGGGGAGACAGAAGGGAGCCCAGCGGGCCGCTGAGGCGCGCACGGAAGACTCCCAACGCTACGCCGCCCTCCTTGTTCCAACGCTCCAGGAAATCCAAGCCAGTGGTATCACCTCTTTGCGCGGTGTCGCCCGTGTCCTCAATATGCGACGCATTCCGGCTAGGAGGGGTGGTGCATGGTCGCCGACGCAAGTTAAGCGGATGTTGGATGCCATGTACGCGACGGAGTGAGCCTGATGTTCCATCCCATTAGCAGAACTTTCGTATCCGTCCGGTGAATGGCGTTGATCAGACGGGATTGAGGAGTTCGTTGGTTTCGATGGCGTGAAGGGCGGCTTTGAGGGTGAGGCCTTGATGGATGCGGAACCATTGGCCGGTGTGGCGGTGCCACTGAACGTCGAACCGGTCGCGGCCGGTCCGGTCGATACGAGTGAAGGGAGCGTCGAATTCTTCGCCGAGATTGTCGGCGAATCCCGATCGGTATCGTTGCACAAAGCGGTATTTGCGTCCGTGCCATTTGCCCTGAATGTCAACCGGGTAATTGAATTGGGTCGGGGTGATGACGGGCAGGAACCGTGGTTTCAGGACGGTGTCGATAAACGTCTGGCATGCGGTCGTGATGGCGGCCTTCTCGGTGGCGGACAATGTCGGGGCGCTCATGCTCCAACCTCTCTCACGGCGGTTTTCCAACGCCACGGCAGCAACTCATCGATGCGGTTGATCTTGTGTTCGGCGATACGTTCGAGCACCCATGTGAGCCAGGCTTGCGCGTCGACATCGTTGAGCTTGGCGGTCTCGATCAAAGTGAAGGCGATGGCCAGCGCCTTGCCGCCGCCTTCCGATCCGGCGAAGAGCCAGTTCTTGCGTCCCAGCGCCACCGGCCGCATGGCCCGCTCGACGGTGTTATTGTCCAGCTCCAGCGAGCCGTTTTCCAGATAGGGCCGGGCCTTGGGCAGGCGGGCCAGCGCATAGCGGATGGCGCCTGCGAGCGGCGTCTTGCCGGAGATTTTGGGCAATTGGGCTTCGAGCCACTGTTCCAAATCGTCGAACAGCGGCTTGGCCTTCTCTTGGCGGAGCGCGGCTCTCTCGGTTGGCGTTTTCCCCCGTGCTTCCTTCTCGACGCCATAGAGCGCGGCGATGCGCCTGATCGCTTCGCCAGCCATGACCCCGCCTTGAGCCTGGTGAACATCGACGAACTTGCGCCGCACATGCGCCATGCACGCCATCTCAACCGCCTTGTCGTCACCGAACAGGCCATTGAACCCGGCATAGCCGTCGGCATGCACCCAGCCCTTGTAATCCTTCAAGTGCTTCTCCGGGTGTTCGCCTTTCCTGTCGACAGTGAACCGATACCATGCCGCCGGCGGCGCCGGCCCGGACCAGGGCCTCTCGTCGCGTACGTAAGCCCAGGCACGCGCCGTTTTTGTCTTCTTCAGTCCTGTCCCTGTCGAACCTGACGGTTCTCCCCGCCTCTTGCCCGACGCCTGCATCTTCACCGGCGTATCGTCGGCGAACAGCGCCCGCCCGCCAAGCACATGACGGCCGACGGCCTCGGCCAAAGGCTCCAACAAGGCCGTGGACTTGCCGACCCAGTCCGTCAGGGTCGAGCGTTCCAGTTCGACACCATCACGCGCGAAGATCTGGCTTTGCCGGTACAGCGGCAGATGATCCGCGTACTTAGACACCAGCACATGGGCCAAAAGGCCCGGGCCCGGCCGGCCCTTGTCGATGGGGCGTGACGGCAACGACGCCTGAACAATCGCTTCGCAGCATGTGCACGCCCGGCGCGGGCGATGGATGCGGTTGACCACGAAGCGGCCCGGCACGTATTCCAGTTCTTCCGTGATATCCTCGCCCAAAGTCTTGAGTGCGCCGCCGCACTGGTCGCAGGCATCGCCCGGCGTGAGTTCCATATCATGACGCTCAAGGTGTTCGGGCAAAGGCTTGCGGCTATGTCGGCGTTTGGGTTTTCGCTTTTTATCGGAGGTGTCGGGAACCGCGTGCTCCGCCGCCGCCTGGGCGATCTCCTCGTCCTCGGCGAAGCTCAGGTGAAGCTGATCCAGGCTCTCCGATGGGCTCCCGAAACGGTGCCGGTTATGGCCCGCCAACTGGTGCTTGAGCTTCTCGATCAGGATGTCGCGGGACTTCAATTCGTTGCCGAGAACCCCCACCAAGGCTTTCAATTCGTCCGCGTCGTCGGGCAGGGTTCGGAGGTCATTCAACATGACCATTATATAGCCGATCCGGACCTGAAAGAGAATCCCGAATATCACCTATCGCTATGCTTTTACTGGTTTATTCCGTGCTCATCCGGTGCTCAGGGGCCGCCATGTCCGGGACGGCATGCGCCAGTCGATGCCCTCCAGCAACATCGACAATTGCGCCGCCGTCAAGCTCACTTTGCTCGCCGCCTTCGCCGACGGCCACACGAACCGCCCCTTCTCCAGGCGTTTGGCAAACAGGCACGCGCCCTGGCCGTCCCACCAGATGATCTTCAAAAGATCGCCGCGACGGCCCCGGAACACGAACAGATGCCCCGAATACGGATCAGCTCGCAGCACCCGCTCGGTCTGCGCCGCCAAGGAGTTGAAGCCGCGACGCATGTCCGTCACCCCCGCCGCCAGCCACACCCTGGTGTTGCTCGGAACCGGGATCACGATAGCCAGGCCTTCAAAAAACGGCCCAGCGCGTCGGGATCAAAGCCGTCATCGACACGAACCCGATGCCCGCCCGCCAACTCGATATGAAGCCGGCCGCCGCCCTGGGAACCGGCGGCTAGCGCCGTGGCCACATCGACCGTCGCCGCTCGCCCGATCTCGACGGGAAGAAAAGCAGGGCCCGAAGCGTCCTCACAAACTGGTGCAAAACGCGCATCACGCAGCCACTTGAAAATCAGGTTCGCGTTCATCGAATAACGACGCGCAACCTGCGCGACCGATACACCCGGCGCCTGAGCCTGAGCACAAATCGAGCGCTTCTCCTCCAACGACCAATATCGACGACGCCGATCATCCATCTTAACCTCGTAGTGTCCACCTATCCTTGGTGGACACTATCGACGAAAAATCAACACCGCGTCAGAGCGGGTTCAACGGACGCTTACAGTGCGACTCATTTAGGGGATTCCCAAAGGCTCAAAAGTCTGAATCAATGAGGTG
>CAZQPC010000452.1:0-3585 GCA_964595005.1 uncultured Magnetovibrio sp. | reverse complement strand
AAACCCTGGAAAACCGTCTCTATGGGTCATTATTAATGCAACTTGGTATTAGCCAATTCCGGAAGTCCGAAAGATTGGATCCATTCTCCCTAACAAATGGGTCATACGTAAGATAATTCTTCCCATGGGAATGTATCGAGCCGCTGCACGCCAGTATCCGTGACGAGAACCTGCGTTTCCAGTTTGATGCTTTCCGAACCGTCTTCGGCAATCAGGCTTTCGACACAGACGACCATGTTTTTTTCGAACCGCCCGCCATGATTACCCCCAAAATCCGGGTGCAGCAGGATGATCGGCCACTCGTCGGCCATGCCAACACCGTGGGCCGCCAGCGTATAACGATGGGGTAGGTAGTGTTCCGGTATCCGCCATGATTTTTCGTTGAATTCAGCAAAACTCACACCGTGTTTTATAAGAAGCAGATTGTGATTGATCTGCTCAACTGCCGACGCATAAAGATCGCGCTGCTTGTTCGTCATTCGGGTGTATCCGCATGTCCAGGATCGCGAAAGGTCGGCGCAATAGCCGTAGGGACCAATCATGTCCGTATCAAATGCGATCATCTCGCCTTCGCGGCACGGTCTATCCGAGCATTCCTTGTACCAGGGGTTAGTGTTTGGCCCGCAAGTCAGCAGTTTTGTCTCCAGCCAGTCGCCGCCAGAGCGCGCATTCTCAAAAAGAAGATGTGCCCACAATTCCCGCTCGGTCACACCGGGTACGGAATGTTCATAGATACGCGCCATGCCGGCTTCGCAAACGCGGATCGTCCACCGCATAAGTTCCAATTCGTCCGGTGACTTGATGGATCTGGCGCGCTCGGTGATTTGTCCGCCTTCGATTATGGCGAGGCCGCGTTCTTGAAGAGCGTGAACGCCTTCCGGCTCTATCCGATCCACCGCCAATCGGCGGTTGCCGCCGCCATGGTGCTTCATCAAGCTGGCGATCTCGTCGGCCCAGCTTGAAATCCTTTCCGACAACCGGTCGCCCGCCGTAAAGAACATCCATCCGTTCGCGATTCGAACTTCGTCAATCCCCTCCAATCCATGGCACAGATGCTCGCAATTCTTGAACTCGAACATCAATCCTGGTCCATCGGAAAAAATCAGCGCGTAGCGCAATGGATTGTTGGCCGTCCAGACCTGCATATTCGAACAGTCAAATGCGTATCGGATATTGACTGGATCGTAGAGAAGGATCGCGGCGCAGTCGGATTTCGTCAGGATCCTCCGTAGGCGCGACAACCGAAACTTCCGAGCGTTTACAAGCGTTTCGTGAGGAACCGGGCTTTTCAGCCGCTTTCCAGAGCCGTCGTCATTTAGAAATGGGCGCTTTCGCTCATCTCTGAATATGTTGTTCAACACGCCCTCCCGTAAAACCCGAGGCGCATTTCATCTGAAAACGTGACGCCGGATCGCTCGTAAAATGAGTAAATGGTCATGATGCGATCGCGAGGCCCACGGACGGTGGTTACGCGGTGTGGGGTATTCACACCCCGAAACACGGTCAGAGTGCCCGGTTTAAAGGCCACGATTTCGGTTCCCCTGTCATCACCGCGGATAAGCCGTGCAATGCCTTCGTAATTAGGGTTCTGGGGCGTTCGCAAGCCTGGACGGAATTCCAGCCCTCCCCCACCCTCGGAAGCCTGCAGCATAAGCGTCGTCGTGAATTCCGATTGGTCAAAATGCCAATTCAGGGCTTCGCCGTCGCGGCTGGCCATGACGTTTACACGGGCCAATGGGTCGTCCATGCAGTACAGGATTTCCTTTTCCATGGTGTCGGCAAGAAACCGCCTCAGCGGAGGATACTCGTAGACCTTCGTGACTATGCTGCCGGTGATCTGATCGGCGCATATCGTGTGGTTGACAGAGTGGAACTTTCGCATCGCCGGGTGATCATCCGAGATTTCGGGAACTTTATCCTTAAAGAAGATGTTGTGTTGCCGGTGATGCTTGAAAGAGCTGGTCTCCAATAACCGGGAAACTTCCGCCACAGCTTTCGACGTTGCCTCTGGTGGCAAAAATCCCTCCAGCTTGAACATTCCACCAGAGGCCAGATCGGCGCGGCATTGCGCGACGAGCGCCATGTAAGCGTTGCTTCGGGGCTTATCGATTGGAAAGTTGTCTAGGTTCAACAGGTCACGCATGGCCAGCCTCGTACGAATTGGAATTGGTGGGATATTGAAACTAGGGAAGGCATCGTCGCCAAGATCGAAAAAATTGTGCCTGCATAAGTATTTCTTATGGTAGAAAGCTCGGTTATGAGATTACCGCCTCTCAACGCCGTGAAAGCTTTTGAATGTGCCGCCCGGACCGGCAGCTTCGTCGCGGCAGCGGCTGAACTCGGCGTTTCGCCAGCGGCGGTCAGCATGCAGGTTCGCAATCTAGAGAAATACCTAGGCAAAAAGCTCTTCATCCGCTCCAATAATCAAATCAGTTTGAGCGATGCGGGGCAGATCATGTATTCGGAAACAGCCGCCGCGCTGAACGGTATCTCGGCACTAACTCAACGGATTATCGATGGCGATGCGCAAGCGCCACTCGTGCTCTCCATTTTGCCGTCGCTTGGCGAACGTTGGCTGGCGCCAAAGTTGGCTGAATTCGTGCGGTTGGAACCGGGCGTGGGCATCGAAATCAGGCTTGAGGATGATCCCGTCGATTTCGCGCGGCACTCGATCAAAATGCGTGTTACGTATGGTCGCCAACATTATCCAGCGTTTCGATCGACCAACCTCTTCCAGGACGAAGTTACACCATTGTGCGCGCCGGATTTTTTACCGTTGTTCGAGAGAGGCGACGATGGCACGCATATTCCCGAGGAACGCCTTATCCATGTCGACTGGGGCGAGGAATTCGCATCCAACCCGAACTGGAGCGACTGGTTCGGCTTTCGCGACATAGCTCTCCAAATAAATATCCGAAAAGGAATACAAGTGGCCGCGCCAAGTCTGGCCATTACCCTTGCGGCTCAAGGGTTGGGTATTGCGCTTGGCCAGAAATCGCTTGCCGCCGCAGAGCTTACTTCAGGGAAGTTGGTAGCCCCGTCTTCTCGTTCTCTAAGGCTCGCCCAGCCATACTGTGCGATCGTTCCGCATGCAGAAGCAGATAATCAGCACCTCACCCGCCTCACGGACTGGTTGAGCCACCGAACGGACTAACCAACATACCCGATATGCGCCATTTGCGCCGATTCTGGGTCATCAGCAGAAGTTTAACCCCAGTTATTCATACATCCGCATGAGTTCGCTTTGCGGACCTGTCTTCAAACCTTCCCATCGAACCGGGCATGACGGCGTTGGGTCGGCGGCTGGCCGGCGGAATATTTATGTCCGCTGATGACAATAGTGCGGTATGGCCGATAGGCGCCGGTGATGTCGACCAGACGGGCACGGAGGCTCGGCGCGCGATGCGGCGGTGGGCGGCGGCTTGCGGCGGTCGAAATTATTTTCTCTAAATAGGTTGAAATTCATATTGAATGACCCCATCTCTACGTCATGCGCTGCGGAAGAGCGGCAGTTGCACGCTATTTTACATTGTGAAGATGACTCCGGGCGGCGTTTTGGCCCATGCCATATGGTTGGTAATGCCG
>CAZQPC010000451.1:0-3610 GCA_964595005.1 uncultured Magnetovibrio sp. | reverse complement strand
GAGGCACCGCAACAGTGATCTCAGTGCGTACGAAATAGCGCACGATGCTCTAGATCCTGTCGTCTTCCCGCCTACCGGAAACCTTCCTCCGCGCCCAATTCCATATCCGCCGATCGAAGCAATCCGGTCGTCAAACTTGAAATCACGGCAACATCCACGAAGCATTGCGCTTGCGATCTAAGCCGCCGGGTCGAAACCGACCTCGATCTTGACGTCGTGGTTGACCTTGAAGAACACCTGGCGCACCCCCGACGCGGGCACAACCCGCAGGTCGAAATCAATCCCTTCTGCCTCCAGGCGCGCCGTCAGGCCGTCGAAATCGTCGTCCTTGAAGGCGATGTGATCGACCGCGCCGGTGTCGTCGCCGGGCACGAAGTCGCGTTTCGACAGGTGCACGATGGGATAGCCGTTGCCATAGAGCCAGATGCCCTCGGTCTTGAACGGCGGACGGTGCCCAGCTTCCAGGCCAAGGGTGCGGACCAGGGTCTCGCTGACCGCTTCGAGATCGTTGGTGCGGATGTTGATGTGGTCAAGCGTGATGGCCATGGCTGAATGTCCCGAGGCAAAATCGACAGGCGCATCAGCCTATCGAAACACCCGGACCTTGGAAACCGTTTCGCCCTCAGGGCTTTTGCACCCGCGCCTCGATCTCGGCGGCGACCATGCCGGAGTCGGCGTGGCCGGTGGCGCGCACGCCCTTCGCCGCGCCCAACGCGTCCTCGGCCGGGCGGTTCTGGCTCATCTTGAACTTGCCCTCCAGGCGCTCAATGGGCATGCGGAAGGCGACGATGCCTTTCAGCTGCGCCTTCACATTTTCCGACGTCAGCCGGCTCATGGACCAGTTGCCGGTGGCCTCGCTTTCGTTGGCCTCGACCAGGCGCCACAGGATATCCGTGGTCTCGCCCGCATCCTGGATCGCCTCGGGGCGGCCGTAGGCGTGGATGGTGGCATAGTTCCAGGTCGGCACCAGGCCGTCGTTCTCATACCAGTTGGGTGAGATGTAGTGATGCGGCCCTTGGAATACGGCCATGGCCTCGGTTTCGCCGTCGAACTGCTGCCAATGGTCGTTGGCACGGGCCACGTGACCCAGCAGGACGCCGTTGTCGCCGCCGTCTTCCACATGCAACGGCACATGGGTGCCGACCGGCGCGCCGTCCTTGGCCGTGACCAATAGGGCGAAGCTGAAGTTGCGCATCAGGCCGTGCAGGACCTGCGGGTCGTTCTCTTCGAAATGCTTCGGCGTGTACATGGGTGCGCTTCGTCTCTCGGTTCGCCGGCACCCTATGCATAAATCGGCCCCACGAAAAGGGCCGGTTTTCTGGTAAAGCACGGGACCAATCATTTTCGGCGGCTACAGAATATTGAGCACTTCGGTTGCGCGGTTCGTTCTGCGGACCGCACACGTGGAAATAGTTTGGGGCCAATTTTGGTATGACGGTCGGCGTCCATTGGGGAGCGGTTGAGTGCTTTGTAATAGTTGAAGGTTTAATCCGCCAACGGCGTCGAGAATTGGCCAGGGGATGAACCGCCACCGCTGTCATTCCCGCGCACGCGGGAATCCAGTGCAGCATGCGCCGAGGTCCCTTATCTGGATTCCCGCCTGCGCGGGAATGACGGAGGGAAGGCCTGCTTAGCGCTCAGAACTAGACATTTTTCGGTTGGGGCGGAAAGTCTCGTCTTAGCCAAAAACGGACTCTCCAATAGCATTGTCAAATTGGGCTAATTTTCATCCAATTTCTTGGGACCGGAAAGGCCGAACGCCGGCACGGTGCCAAACACTGAATGCAACTGGTCACGAACATCTGGGTTGAAGCTGATCGTAAATATCTTATCGACATTTGTGCCGTCGCTGCTAAGAGGCAGTCGGAGAACACCGTATGAGACTTTGTCTCCATACTCAGGGGCCGCGACAGTGTCGAAAAATAGCGGCACCCGTTGTTCCATGGTCATAACGTTTTGATCAAACGTTGATTTCGCAATGTTAGAGTCAACTACGGAAGTCAGGCTCTTGCCCGTGACTTCCTGACCAAGCACTTGAGCCCGTCCCGAACCCCAAAACCGAAAGACGAAATCAAGGGGTTCGTGTTTTACATCAAGTACCGAACACCACGGCACCGCTTGCGGCGGCAACTCATCGAGCTTGAATTGCCCCCAATTAGGCGCAAATAAATTTCCCCGCCTTGAGTCCCAATAATCCAATACGTCAGTCACAGTCTCTTGAAGGGAAACCTGGTATGGATTCTTCGGTTCGGCAATGTATTCCATGGCGGGACTATAGCATGCAGACCGGTTGCGCCGACCTCACGCAGGATTGTAAGCATCCGTTCATCAAAATGACTATAATTGAGACACCTGAGGCAGAGATCCGCGTCGGTCGACAGGACTTCAATTGAGGCGGTACGTGCGGATCGCGCTGAACTGGCGTTGAGTGAGCACAATGATTAGAGCCATCAGCATTGCGACGGCATCGGCGCTGATTTGCGGTTTCGCTGCGCTCGAAACGGCGCGCGCCGACGATGTACCGTCGTTTGTCACCTACGATTTTTATCCCTTCGGCCGGGCCAGGGAGGGAAAACTAACGGGACTGTTTCCCGATCTTATGTCTGAGGTTGAGCGCCTGGCTGACGTGACGGTCGAGAAGCATATCGAACCTATCTCCAGAGCGCTTAAATCCATCTCCCAGGGCGAGAATGATCTCATCATCTCCGGCGCGCTGTCTCCTGCCTTCAAAGAAACGATTTCCCTTGGCATCTTGGGATGCAATCGCACGATTGTCGTGGCCAATCGAGACACCCGCCTGTCAAAGCTTGAAGACCTGAAAGACCGGCGTATTGGATTTGTCGTCGGCGGGTTCCTGTTGCGTAAATACGGCAACAAGTTCGGTATCCAACCTATCCAAACCCGTTCCAGTGAATCCATGTTCGGCATGCTGACGAGACGCCGTCTGGACGGAATCTTCATCAGCGACATCGTTTTCGCTTCCTATGGCATTGAAGGCGCGCCCTTCAAGTCGCTGCCGGAAGATTGGCGCAGCCGTATCGGCAGCGTGTTGGAAGTGGACAAGATCAAGGTTCATTTCCGTATGTTGAAATCATCGAAATTCCGCCACCTGGAACCCACCTTGCGGGCTGCAATCAAAACCGGCAGCGCAAATGGAGCGTTTGAGAGGGTCTATCAAAAATACGGCGCCGCGAAAGGCGGCCGCTGCTGAGGGTGGCGCTAATACGGACTTGCCGCCGACCGTCCACCTATCTGCTGATCAAAGACCAAGCTATTGAAGAGACCATGTCAGGGCTAAAATAGGGACGAACCAAGGAATGGCAAATCATTTTGGAAATAAGGATATTTTGGATAGATAATTAGCGAAATGAGGTCATTGAGAATCTTCGCTATTTTTGCCGCCTTTGTTTGCTTTGCCGTTCAGGTGAATTCTGCAAATGCCGAGAAGGTTGTTCGCGTCGTTGGCTACACCTTCCCACCATTTGTCAGTAAAGATGGAACAGGTGGACTAACTACGAATTTTCTGACCTTCCTCAACAACCAGCAATCGACTTACCGTTTTGAGTTTTCAAAGGTCCATCCGAACCGCCGATACTGGGCTATCGAAAAG
>CAZQPC010000450.1:0-3653 GCA_964595005.1 uncultured Magnetovibrio sp. | reverse complement strand
CGCGGGCGGCACCGCCAAAATCGACATCGTCGGCGCCGTCGGCATCCAAGGCGGCGTTCAAGGCCGCCAAGGTCAGGCGCGCGTCGCCGACCACGGGAATTTCCGTCTGATAGTTGGCGGAGATCACCATGGGATCGGAATCAATATGCGCAATGCGCGTGCCCGGGGCCGGAAACCGCCAGCGTTCCGTCGTCACCGATCCGGCCCGGCAACTGATGTAGAGGATGAAATCCGCCTCTTCGACAACGGCCCGGGTTTCCGCGACGCCACCGTTGGAGCCGACGACGCCAAGGCAGTTGGGGTGATAGTCCGACAGCGAGCCCTGGCCGCTGATCGTCGTCGCGACAACCAGGTTGAGACGCTCGGCAAGTTTCTGCAATTCCGATTCGCCGCCGGAAATGACGACCCCGCCGCCGACGATGACCAACGGATTTTTGGCCGACAGCAGCCCGTTCATCAACGCCTCGACGGCGTTCGGTGCCGGCGCCGACGGCCAGGCGGGAAACGTCTTGAAGTCGTCCTGGGCCCAGATCTCTTCCTCGGCAACCGCCGCCCGCTGCACATCATAGGGCAGCGCCAGATGGGCGGAGCCGGGCCGCCCCGTGGTCATCGCCCGGAAAGCGCCGCGCACCATGGACGGCAATTCCGGTGCCAAGGTAATAATGTTGTTCCACTTGGTCAGCGGCTTGTAGAGCTCATCTTGACGCAATTCCGTCAGCGGGTAATGACCGTTCGAGGCGACGGAAACATCGGACGTGATGCCCAGCACGGGAATGGATGATTCACCGGCCTCCACCAAACCCGGCAGAATATAGGTGGCGCCGCCGCCCGATGGCCCCTCACAGATGCCGGGCCGATTGGTGACCCGGGCGTAGGCATCCGCCATATAGCCGGCGTGCCGCTCATCGCGGGTCAGGATGTGATCCATGCCGTGATTGAGCCTGTGCAGGGCATCGTAGAACGGCAGCGAGGTGTCGCCGCACAGCCCGAAAATGTGCTGGACGCCGTGCGCCTGGAGCATACGCACCATGGCCTCACCGCCCGTAAGTTGATTGCTGCCGGTATTTGCCATCGCTCAAGCGGTCCCAATAATTGAATACTAAACTGTATACAGTTATGGCCAATCGTCGAAACGGAGTCAATAGGAGAATGGATAAAGCGGCTTTATTTGACTCATATACCTCGGAATTGCTAGATATCTAACGGGATAGGAGATTTCTAGCTTTGTATACAGATGGGTACACCGGCCATGCCTCTCGGGTCTGAGAAAGCCTTAAGCAATGTCGATAAGGCCTATCTGGCCATTAAGGAAATGCTCATCGCCTATCGCTTCAAACCGGGCGAACGGATCAATGAAGTGGAATTGGCAAAGCGCCTGGGAGTCAGCCGCACACCGCTGCGCGAGGCCCTCAACCGGCTCACATCGGAGGGATTTCTGAGTTTTATCGGCGGCCGGGGCTTCTTTTGCCGGGAGTTCAAGCCGCGCGAGATTTTCGAATTGTATCAGCTGCGCACGGTCCTGGAAGTTGCCGCCACACGGATGGCCAGCGAACAGGCGACGGAAGCGGAGATCGACGAACTGGAGCGTTTCCTGGATGAAACCGGGCCCGATGACGGGCGCCGCACCAGCGAGGAGATGGTTGACCTGGATGAAGAGTTTCACCAACGCCTGATGGTGTTCTCCCGCAACGCGGAGATGCTGCAATTGCTGCGGAACTTAAACGACCGCATTCGGTTTTTCCGCTGGATAGAAATGGACAGCCGCCGCCAACGGACACAAAATGAACACCGGGCCGTGCTGGAGGCGATCCGCTGCCGCGAGCCCGACCGCGCCGCGGCCGTCATGGAAGGTCACATTTCACGCCGCCTGGATGAGATTACCGGCGGCATCAAGGAAGGTTATTCACGTATCTATCTGAGCGCCGCCAGCACTGAATAGCTGTCCGGCAGTAGGCGCCTTTAAGGAGAAAACAATGGCACCCGAAAAAATGACGGGATCATTCGTCGCGCTGATCACGCCCTTCAACAACGACGGATCAATCGATTTCGAAGGTTTCCGCACGCTGCTGAAGTTCCACGAGGAAAACGGCACCCGCGCGGTTTTGATCATGGGCTCCACGGGCGAGGTCTCCATGTTGTCACCGGAAGAACGCCGCCAGATCATTTCTGAAACGGTGAAGCACAAATCCGACGGGCTGAAACTGTTCTACGGCTGCACCGGCAACAATACCCAGACCACCATCGACTATTTGCAGTACGCAGAAAAGGAGGGCGCCGACGGCGCGATCCTCGCGGCGCCGGCCTATATCTGTGCCGATGAAGCCGATATCGAGGCGTTTTTCTTGACCGTCGCGGACAGTGTCGACATGGCGCTGGGCATTTACAACAACCCGCCCCGGGTGAAAACGGATTTGGGCCATGCGGCTTTGCTGCGCCTGTTCGAACACCCCAACTACGTGGTCCATAAGGAATCCACCGGCCGCGTCGGCCAAGTGGGTCAGGTCCTGGCGGCGAAGCCGGACGCCGCCGTCATGTGCTGCGATTCGCCGAACCTGGGGCTCGTCGTCCCCACCATGGCCTTGGGCGGTCACGGCACCGCCAACATGACCGGCAATATCGCGCCCCGGGAACTGGCGGCCATTTCCGAACCGTGGCACGCCGGCGGCTCGGCCGACAAGTTCCGCGACGCCTATCTGACCAACCTGCCGTTGCTGCATTACACCTATTCGGCCATCAACCCGGTGGCGGTGAAATCCCTGATGGCCGCCGTCGGCCTGCCCGCCGGCCCCTTGCGCGAACCGCTGCGCGGCCTGACCGGCGACGCCCTGCAGGCGGGACTGGATATCGTCCGCGACCTGGGCCTCGACCGGCAATACGGCTTCACCATGCCGGGCGAAATCCGCAGCGTCGCCTGAGGCGCGTGCGGCAGATAATGAGGTCATGATGAGCAAGGCAAAGGGCGGCAAGAACGTCTACGGTGCGGCCGTCGGCATTCTGATGCTGCAATCGCAGTTCCCGCGTATTCCCGGCGATGTCGGCAACGCCGGCACCTGGCCGTTCCCGGTCCTGTTCAAGGTGGTCGACGGCGCCAGCCCCGAGCGGGTGGTACGCCAGAACGCCGCCGGCCTGTTGGAACCGTTCCTTGACGCGGCCCGCGAATTGGTCAAAACGGGCGTCGATGGGATCACCACCAACTGCGGCTTCCTGGCCCTGTTCCAGGCGGAACTGGCGGAAGCGGCCGGGGTGCCGGTGGCGTCGTCCAGCCTGATGCAGGTGGCGTGGGCGCAATCCCTGCTGCCACCGTCGAAGCGCGTCGGAATCGTCACCATTTCCGCATCGACCCTGAGTGCCGATCACTTGCGCGGCGCCGGCGTTCCCGACGGCACGCCGGTTATCGGCACTGAATCTGGACAGGAATTTAGCCGCGCCATCCTGGGCGACGAAATGGAATTGGACGTCGAGCAATCACGCCGCGATGTCATTGATGCGGCGCGGGCCTTGTGCGCCGAACACCCGGACATCGGTGCCCTGGTCCTGGAATGCACCAACATGGTGCCCTATGCCGCCGACGTGGCCGATGTCTTGGGCCTGCCGGTGTTCGATTTCTACAGTTTCGTCACTTGGTTTCAGGCCGGCCTCAGCCCGCGCCGGTT
>CAZQPC010000449.1:0-3673 GCA_964595005.1 uncultured Magnetovibrio sp. | reverse complement strand
CAGGAAGACTCGAACTCCCAACCTCCTGATCCGTAGGAATAAGTATTTGATAAACCAGGGGAAGGCAGGGGACGGGAGGATAAGGATTTTATGAGGTTGGCGGAAATTGAGTTTCGCTCCCGTTCCCGATTATTCCCGGTTTTTCCTCAGTGATTGCGCCATGGGTGCACCACTGCGCGCACCGCCGGCATAGCGCGGGAAAGCCCGCGGCAGCGGCGTTGCCACCGTGTTCCCAAGCCCCGATCTCCTACCGGCAATTTCGCACGACCGCCAATTTTCATTCCGCTTAACGCAAGTCAATGCGGCGGGGTGCCCAGCGGATTAAATTTTATCATCCTGCTGCGAGTATGCCCGCAGGGGCGATTCATACAATGAAATGTCGCCAATGCCTTTCAAAAAAGGAGAAATACAGTGGCACAGAAAATCATATCCATCCCTACAGCCGCCACTTTTATTGGTTTGGCGGTGTTTTCATCGTCTCCAGCGCTGGCCGGCGCGCCAGCCGACTGGTCGAAAATTCCGACAAAAACGGTCACGCTCTTCTATCCCGGTGAAAGCGGATACGACTGGCTCCGCAGCCGCGAACACCGGCGCGCCAACAAGAAGGTAAAGCGCGGCGATTCCTGCGTTTCCTGCCACGAAGGCGAGGAAGCGGAAATGGGCCAGCGCATTGTCACCGGCGAGAAGCTTGAACCGAACCCCATCAGGGGTAAGAACGGTTCGGTGAAGCTCAACGTGCAAGTCGCCCAGGACGGCACCAGCCTGCATTGGCGGTTTCAATGGAAAACCCACATGAACCGGGCCGGCCAGATGCACAATTACATGGTCTATGACGGCGGAAAATGGCGGTTCATGGGCGGGCCGCGATCCAGCGCCAAGGTCCGCTCCGGCGCCGAGCCGCCGCTTTACGAGGACCGTTTGTCGATCATGATGGATGACGGCAGCGTGCCCCGCTTCAAGGCGCAGGGTTGTTGGCTGACCTGCCACGGTGGCATGCGCGACATGCCGGGCGAAGCAACCAAGAAACAGGTCAGCGCCCATCCGCGTCTCGGCAAGGGTGGGCTTAAAAAGAACGACGTGCGCAAATACCTGCCGGGCTCGCGTACCGACGAGGACGCCAGTTGGAACAAGGTCAAGAGCACCGACGCTGTGGCCAAGCTAAAGGCCGAGGGCAAATTCCTCGACCTCATGCAATGGCGCGGTCACCGAAGCAACCCTGTCGGCATGGCCGACGACGGATACGTGCTTGAGTATCGATTGTTCGATAAAGGCAAGAAGCCCTTCAGCTGGAACGTCGATAAGAAGACCATGACGCCGAAGTACATGTTCGATGCCGGGAAAGTCGGCATCAAGTCATTGACCGTCGCCGACGTGGGCAATGCAGCCAAGCCGGTCGCCGTGATCAAGGAACAGAACGCCGTTCCCTATGACCCCAAGGCTGGCTGGAAACAGGGCGACGTTTTGCCGGGGCGGTTGCTGACACGAACCGGCACCGCGGGTTCCGCGGGCGACAACAAACACTCCAAGGGCGTTTGGGAGAATGGCGCCTGGACACTGACCTGGAGCCGCCCGCTCGATTCCGGCCATCCCGGCGACGACAAGGTCCTCAAGGTCGGCGGCGTCTACAACGTGGGCTTCGCCATTCACGACGACAACGTGACCACCCGCTTCCATTTCGTGTCCTTCCCGATGACGCTCGGTATCGGCGCGAAAGCTGATCTGGTTGCCGTCAAGGTCAATTAGACCGGTATATCCAACCATCCCTCTCCCGCCGCGCCGGCGATGCGGCGGGAGAGATGGCGGGTATCTCGAAAAGGAAAAAACATGACCAATTCAATCAGCGGCAGGCGCCGCTCGAAGCTGGTGACGGCTTGGCGATGGTTCTGGAGCCCCAGCGGGCGGTATTCCCTCGGGGCCATTTTCGTCATCGGCGGCATTGCCGGCATCGTCTTCTGGGGCGGATTCAACACCTTCATGGAGTTTTCCAATACCCAGACGTTCTGTATCTCTTGCCATGAAATGCGGGATTTTGTCTATGCCGAATACAAAGGTTCGGTGCACGACAAGAACAAGACCGGCGTGCGGGCGATCTGCTCGGACTGCCATGTGCCCAAGCCCTGGGGCGAAAAGCTGGTTCGCAAGATCAAGGCGACGAACGAGCTGTTCCACAAGATCAAGGGCAGCGTTTCGACGCGCGAGAAATTCGAGGCGGCGCGCCTGGAACTCGCGTCCAACGTTTGGCGGACGATGAAGAATAACGACTCCCGGGAATGCCGCAATTGCCATTCGTTCACCTCCATGAACCTGGAAAAACAAAAGCGCCGGGCACGGAAATTCCACGGTGAGGCCCCGAAAAACAACGAAACCTGCATCGACTGCCATCAGGGGATATCCCACAATCTACCGGATGGCTGGGAGGACGCCTACGACAAGGCCATCGGACAATGAACGCGGCGGGCCGGCCAGCAGCCGCGGCGCGCGCACCTGAAGGCTCCGGCGGCGTCGGTCCCCTGACCGCAACTGAGCGCCCAGTGTCCGTGACGGTGGCGGCGCCTGATCCGCAGCCGGAAATCCCCGCTTATTTGCAAAATGTCTATGCCTGGGCCTACCTGAACCCGCGGACCGCCCGCCTGCTCGACCGGGACATTGCCGTGTCGTGGATCCTGATGGGCAACAGCGGGCGCCTGCGCCGGGCGTTGCTGGCTGAAATGGCCCCGGGCCAGTTGGTTCTGAATATTGCGCATGTCTATGGGAGCTTGATCCCGGCAATTGCCGATCTGATCGGCCCCCGCGGGCGCCTCGACGTTTTTGACATCTCGCCCGTTCAAATTGCCCGCTGCCGGCAAAAATTGGCGGAGCGGCCGTGGTCCCGTGTTCGCCATGGCGATGCCCGCCTGGTCCGCGGCGATTTCGACGTCGTCAGTTGCTTTTTTCTGTTACACGAAGTGCCGTCGGAATGGAAAACCGGGATCGTCAATGCCGCGCTGGCGGCGACCGGACCAAAGGGAAAAGCCGTCTTCATCGATTATCATAAACCGCGCTGGTGGCACCCGGCAAAACTCTACCTGTCGCTAATATTCAGGTTCCTGGAACCGTTCGCGGCGGAACTTTGGCGGCGCGACATCGCCGAATATGCGACCCGTCCCGAGGATTTTTTCTGGCGGAAGAAAACCTGTTTTGGTGAAACCTACCAAGTCGTCGTGGCGACGCGCCAGGCGCCTCTTTAACCTCGGCGGCTCCGCCGACCTCAGAGCTCGGGTCCGAAGCAAGATATTTCACCAACTACCAGCGGCAGCCTGCATATGCGGACGTAAAAAATCACGAACATATTGGGTATCTGGGGTTAATGCTTTTCTCATCGTACCCTCCTTCTCGCTCCATCGGCAATGAGGCTTGATAGGCGGCAATTATCCGACACCCTTCAAGCGGGCGGCATTCGGTATTGTCCGTCAGGGATTGTACGTATGTGAATGGAAACCGCGTCAAGGTGGCGCGGACGCCTAGAGGCTCGGGCGCTCGCCCATGGCGCGTTGGATGGCGTCAAGAAGCTTGCGGTGATCAAGCGGCTTTTCCAGCACGTCGACAGCACCCGCCAGTAGCGCACGGGATTTGACCTTCGGGTCGTCAACACTGGTGATGACGATGACCGGCAAGGTGGCGCCCCTTCGCGCCA
>CAZQPC010000448.1:0-3686 GCA_964595005.1 uncultured Magnetovibrio sp. | reverse complement strand
GGTGGTTCCCGGCGGCGGATCGGGATTGCGCT
The DNA here is from genome assembly GCA_964595005.1 of uncultured Magnetovibrio sp. Classification (GTDB taxonomy): domain Bacteria; phylum Pseudomonadota; class Alphaproteobacteria; order Rhodospirillales; family Casp-alpha2; genus UBA3470. Next base: position 3,654 of record CAZQPC010000448.1, on the reverse strand, counting down.
CTCTATAAGGGCTGTATCCGCCGCGCTCAAGGAATCAGGCGGTTGCCAGGAAGGATTTGAACCGCGCGGCGACCGCCGCCGGCGTTATCGTCGGGCGCCCGAGACCGGATAGCGATCCGGGCTGGATGCGCAGGTGAATAAGATGCGGGCCATCATTTTCCAATGCCGCCGCCAGCAGGGTGCCAAACGTATTCAGATCGTCACAGGCGCCGCCGGTGGCGTAGCCGCAGGCGACGGCGACGTTGGCGAAATCGACGGCACCGGACGTGGTCGGCTGACCGCCGGTCGAATCATAGGTGCCATTGTCGAACACCAGATGCACCAGATTGTCGGGCCCGTAGGCGCCGACGGTCGCCAGGGTGCCCAGCTTCATCAGCGCGGCGCCGTCACCATCGATGACAATCACCGGCTTCGGCGTGTTTTCGGCAACCCCCAGCCCCATACCGGCGGCACAACCCATGGAACCGACCTGATAGAGATGTTGGGGACGGTCGGCGATGGTAAACAGTTCGCGGCCGGTTTTGCCGGTGGTGGCGATCACCGCGGCATTGTCAGGCAATGCCGCCAGCATCCGTTCCAAGGCCGCATATCGCGTCGGTCGAGCCGCGCCTGAACACCGGTCTTCATATCGGCCGGGCCGTGCCAGGTCAGGCGGTGCCGCGCTCAGGGCCTGCGTCTCGATCGTTCCTTTCTGCATGATGAAGGCGAACGGCAGACCCGACGCATCCATGCGGGCCTGGGCCGCCGCCAAGGCAGGAGCAACAGCCCCCTCCTCGCTCGGAAATTCAGCCCGCGGGATGCGCATGACGTCCAGCAATCCCGGCGTGATATCGCCCATTAATTCGTGCTGCGGCTCATCGCTGAGCCCCGGCCCGCCGCGCCAGGTGACGATCAGCATTGCCGGAATCCGGAACGGAAAATTCAGCGACGTCAGCGGATTGACCGCGTTGCCGAGGCCGGAATTCTGCATCATGACGGCGCTGCCGCGGCCCGCCAGCCAGGCCCCCGCGGCAATGGCCACGGCTTCGCCTTCGCTGGCCGCGGCGACGTATTGGTAATCTTCAGAGCTGATCACCCGGTTGATGATCGGCGTCAGGAAGGAACAGGGGACGCCCGTGTAGAAATCAAACCCCCGATCCAGGGCCGGCTTCAAAAAGGCATCGGCGGCGATCATACAAATTTCCCGGCCGCCAGCAGATCGGCGGCATCATCGATATCCATCCACTGGCCGGGCACATAGATGACCCGGACCGTGTGTCCCTTGTCCACCAAGCGGCTGAACAGATCAAGGGTGCTGGCCCGCAACAGGCTGGCGTCGGCCTGCATGGCCGTCAGTTCCTCACGGACAATCTCGCTGCCCCTTGCCGACAGGCGCGCCAGCCCGATCCATTCGCCGTCGGTCGCGGCGGTGTCCACATCGTTCGCCATGCGCAGCAAGTGCACCGGTTCGTCGTCCAGATAGTCGCCGGAGAAAGGCCGTGAACAACTGACAAAGTCACGCACCCAGTTATCCGCCTCCGAACGCCTGGCCTGCCACAACGCATCAACCGCAATGACAAGGTCTTCCTCCGCCGCCAGCAGAAGATCCAGGTAATATTGGCGGAACAGGATATCGCCGTAGGCGATCACACAATCGCCATGAATATCCTCCGTCGCGCAGGCCAGACTGGCGGCTTCGCCGGTGGTCGCGAACAGATCGTTGTCGACGGTGCGGATGGACGGCAGATTGATCGCCTGCTTGGCGTAACCGCGAACCACGGTGACGTCACGGATGCCGGCGCCGTTCAGGGTCCGCGTCAGGCGGCGCAACAACGGCTCGCCGCGCACATCGATCATGCATTTCGGCCGGTCCGTGGTCATTTCCGCCAACCCGGCGCCCCGCGATGCCGCCAACACAACGGCGCGCGCGGATAACTTGTTGGCCGGCAGATAGCGCTTTTCGGCGGCTGCCAATTCTGAATTTCCGGCCAGATCGAAGACATCGGCAACGGTGGCGATCTCCGGCTCCACACCGGCCAGGTTTTGATCGCGGTATATACGGCTGGAGACATCGCGCATGGCGGCGATGGCGCCGCGCAGGTTGTGGTTGGCCCAGATCGCCACGGAAACGCCGGCGTCACGGTAGGCCTGTGTCGGTGTCTTATAGTATTTGGTCGGCACGATCACCACGGGACAGCGCCCCGCCCATTCGCGGGTGAACTCCAGAACCTCGTCGGCGTCGGCTTTCTTCGAATGGATCAGCACGGCATCGGCACCGGCCCCGTGATAGGCCTCGGCGCGCCGCAGCGCTTCGTCCAGGCCCCAACCGGAAATCAACGCCTCAATGCGGGCGACAATGGAAAAATCCGGGTCCGTCTGGCTGTCCTTGCCGGCCTTGATCTTGCCGCAGAACTCATCGATGTCGGCCAAGGGCTGCGCCTCGCCCAGAAAGGAATTGGTCTTCGGGAACAGTTTGTCCTCGATGCAGATGCCGGCGATCCCGCGCTGACACAACTTGTGGACGGCGCGCCGCATGTTGTTGAAATTGCCCCATCCCGTGTCGCCGTCGACCAGGATCGGAATCCGTGTGGCGTCGGACATGAACTCCAGAACTTCCAGAACCTGGGTCCAGGAGGCTTCGTTGCTGTCGCGCACGCCCAGCGCCGCCGACATGGACAGGCCGGATGCCCAAATCCCCTGAAACCCGGTCTCGGCGACGATTTTCGCCGACAGGCCGTCATGGGCCTCCATGAGAAACGCCAATTCCGGCGAGGTCAGCAGGCGGCGCAATTGAGCGAATTTTGTCTCGGGCGCGTGGCCCGGTTCGGTATGGGCGGCGGCATTGGCGGTCATGGCATATTCTCCGGCGGCTAGGTAAAGGGTCGGTGTCAATGCGCGCCTATAGCACGGGAAAAGCCCGGAATCCCGCCACGATGTTCCTCAATTTCGGTCAAAAAAACGCACCGCCGGCAAGCCGTCCGGCACTGAATGTCAGGCCGCTGGCTGCGTCCCGCGCCGCGCCCGGACGATCGCTTCCACCTGATCGGCGAAGGTTTCCATATCGAAAGGCTTACCGATGAATTCGTCGGCCCCGGCGTCGCGGGCTTCGCGCCGCCACCGTTCATCATCTCGGCTGTCGACGGACATCAGGATGATCGCCATGTCCCGCAGTTCCTTGCGGGCCCGCAGTTTGCCGATCAGCAGAATGCCGTCCATGCCCGGCATCATGCGGTCGGTGATGACCGCGTCGGGCAGGTTGTTGACGGCGATGCCGACGGCCTGGCCGGCCTGTTCGGTGGCGGTCACTTCGTGACCGGCGCGTTGCAGCAGTAAGGTGATCAGCTGCAGCACTTCCGGATCATCATCAAATACGCAGAACTTCAATCTCCGAACTCCACCAGATGGACTATTACGGTGCCGGTGCGGGCAAAGCCGCCATGCCGACGTAGCCGGGCAAGGCCTCCATGCGGGTCAACCAGGCCAGCATATTGGTATGCCGGGACGTGTCGACGCCGCCTTCATGGACCAGGCCGGCGTAAACATAGCAGGCAATGTCGGCGACCGTCGGCGCATCACCGACCAGCCAGGCGCGGCCTGCCAGATGACCGTCCAGGACATCGAGGCATTTCACTGCACCAGCCCGTGCGCCGTCCAAATCGCCGGCCCGGTTGAACA
>CAZQPC010000447.1:0-3697 GCA_964595005.1 uncultured Magnetovibrio sp. | reverse complement strand
GTTGAAATGAGACTAAAGTGACCATAGCTGAAGGAATTCCTCTTAAATATGCAATAGGATAACTTCTCGTCCATTCTATTTTGGTTCAAGATTCAAGATTTCAATTTTATAAAAGAAATATCTCAACCATATCAATTTCAATAAATTCAAAATTCATCAAAATAAACCAAGATTAGTTTTCATATATCATGAATGATGGATGGATATGTGGTTGAAGAAGAAGTTTGAAATCGACGCGCTCGACAAAACCACATCAAACAGCATGTTCTCGGTTTTCGTCGAGATGGTTCAAAACGTCATTCGGTACTCGGCGGAAAATCGGGCAGACCATAATGATCCGGCGGTGATCGATCTTCGCTACGGAATATTGTCAATTGGCGAGAAAGATGGACGAAACTTCGTCGCCTGCGGAAATCTGATCAGCAGCGATGACGTGGCGCGGCTTAAAACGAATCTGTCCCGTCTCAAGGGCATGGACAACATGGAATTGCGCAGACTGTTCAAAGATTCTTTGAAGGACGATGTCCCGGAAGGTAGTAAAGGGGCGGGGGTCGGGTTTATTGAGATCGCGCGTCGCGCAAAGCACGGGTTCGATTTCGGTTTTGAGACTGCCGGCGATGGGCGAGAGTTCTTTACCATTTCCGCATATTTGTGAGGCGATACATGGAAAACGAAAAATTAGTCATCGTTGGCAAGGAACCCTGTCCGCACGTTGAGTTGGATTTTACCGCCAACCGGTTTTCTTTTTCGGGAACCTGTTATCCGGAAAACAGTGCCGAGTTTTTCGGGCCCATTTTGTCGCAGATGGAGGACCATTTGGCCGAATTGTCGGGCACGGATGTCTTGTTCGAGCTTAAGTTGACCTACTTCAACAGCGGTGCCAGCCGCGTCTTCACCAGGTTTTTTGATCTTCTCGAAAACTGTGCTTCGGCGGGCAACAACGTCGGCATCAAATGGTGCTGTGAAGCGGACGACGAGAACATGATCGAGTTGGCCGAGGATTTTGAGGAAGATTTCCAAGCAGCCGATTTCAAGGTCGTTATCGTCGACGCCATTTGACGGCCTCTCGGTTAGCCTGTGATTAGGCGCCGTCGAAAATTATGAGACTTTGGGGACAAACGCTATGAGTCGCGACGCCGCCATTGCAAAGGCCCTGGACTACTTCGACGACGACCACGGATATTGGGCCGACCTGGCGCGTCGCGTCGCGATTCCGACGGAATGCCAAAAAACCGACCGCCTTCCCGATCTTTACCGCTATCTCGATGAAGAAATGCGGGCCGGCTTCGAGGCCATGGACTACGAATGCCGTGTTTACGACAATCCGCTTGAGGGGTTCGGACCTGTCCTCCTGGCGACTCGCATTGAAGACAAGACACTGCCGACGGTTCTCGGCTACGGTCACGGCGATGTCGTGCGCGGGCAGGAAGGCCGTTGGGCAGAGGGCCGCAACCCTTGGGTTCTGGAACGCGATGGGGACCGCGTCTACGGCCGCGGCACGGCAGACAATAAAGGTCAGCATTCGGTCCACATGGGCGCGCTGGCTGCGGTTATCGCGGCGCGCGGTGCGCTTGGGTTCAATTCCAAGTTCATGATCGAAACCGGTGAGGAAAACGGCTCGAAAGGCCTGAAGCCCCTGGTCGCATCCCATAAGGAAGACTTCGACGCCGAGATTTACTTTGCCTCCGATGGTCCGCGGGTCGATATCGCAGCGCCCAATCTCAACCTAGGATGCCGCGGCACCCGGAGTTTCGACCTGGTCGTTAATTTGCGCGCCGGCGGCCATCACTCCGGGAACTGGGGCGGTCTTCTGGCCAACCCCGCCATCATTCTAGGGCACGCCATTTCGACCATCGTCGACGGCGGCGGCAGAATTCTGGTCGATGGCTGGCGGCCGCCGCCGATCAGCAATTCCGTGCGCGAGGCCTTGAAAGACATCAAGCGCGAGGGCGGCCCGAACGCGCCGACCATCGATCCCGAGTGGGGCGAACCGGGATTGACGGCCCCGGAAAAGGTCTACGCCTGGAATAGTTTCGAGGTTCTGGCATTCGTCACGGGCAATCCGGACCGCCCGGTCAACGCGGTGCCGCCTCGCGCCCATGCCAATTGCCAGCTTCGGTTCGTGGTCGGCACAGATCCGGACAATATTCTCCCGGCACTTCGTCGTCACTTAGACGACAATGGGTTCGGCATGGTTGAAATTCACGAGCCGCCGCCCTCCAACAACGGCATGTTCAATGCCGCGCGCACCGATCCCGACCACCCGTGGGCACAATGGATGCTGGATGCTATCGCACGCGCGATCGGCAAGAGGCCGACGATATTGCCAAACTCCGGTGGCTCCATCTGCAACGAAGTATTCCAAGACGTTCTCGGAATTCCCTTTGTCTGGTTACCGCTCAGTTATGCGGGCTGTTCCCAGCACGCTCCGAACGAACACATCCTCTGGTCGTTAACCCGCGAAGGAATGGAACTGGTTACAGGTGTCTATTGGGACCTCGGCGACCCGGATGTGGCCTTTCGGCCCTGACGGAGAGTTAATCTGACAGCCAAGACATATGGCTTCCAAATTAATGTGGCGGGTTAGCGTCGCCTATTCGCGGCTGATGTCCTCTAGTCCGGCACATGTCGACCCGCGAGGGAGTATTCACTTCGTGCCGCTGCTGAATTTTACGTCCGGCACCTTGATGTCAAATCAAACAGGACTATATACCTCGCATGCGCTGCGGACGAGCGGCAGTTGCACGCTATTTGACCTTGTGAAGAAGGCGCCCTGTCATCCACCGGACGGCGCGGCGCACTACCGGAACCGACCCTCGCCGAAAAGGCGACATTGGGGCCGGGGGAATTGATCCACGCGATCCGATTGGATCGCGCTGATCGCTGTTGTGCGCCCGCACGAAAATTCGAAACGTGTACTTCGCGTGGACTTCACGGGTACTTTTGCGACGTTTGTCGCCTTTATGGTCGCAAACGTGGACAACCTACATCGTTGAATTGGAAGGATAATCTCGGGCTTTTGCGAAAAATGCGTACTTTTGCGTACTTCCGTGTACAAACGGTACGGGACCGGCGCCGGTTGGCGCCGGCGCGCAAACCGGAGCCTCGTGCGCTAGGCTTTATCGGGATACATCACCGCCAGCGCGGCTTTCGAGGCTTTTGCCACGCCGCGTTCCGTGATCAGGCCCGTCACCAGGCGCGCCGGGGTCACGTCGAAGGCGAAGTTGGCGGCCTTGGCGCCGTCAGGGGTCAACTGCACGGGCACAAGATTGCCGTCCGGGGTGCGGCCCGTGATCTCCGTGACTTCGGTGGCGTCGCGCTCCTCAATGGGAATGTCTTTGACGCCGTCATCGACCAACCAGTCAATGGTCGGGCCGGGCAGGCCCACATAGAACGGCACGCCGTTGTCATGGGCCGCCAGGGCTTTGAGGTATGTTCCGATCTTGTTGCAGACATCGCCGGCCGCCGTCGTCCGGTCGGTGCCGGTGATACAAAGATCGACCATGCCGTGCTGCATCAGATGCCCGCCGACGTTATCGACAATCACCGTGTGCGCCACGCCGTGCTTGCCCAGTTCCCACGACGTCAGGCTGGCGCCCTGGTTGCGGGGCCGGGTCTCATCAACCCAGACGTGGACGGGAATGCCGGCATCATGCGCCTTGTAGATGGGTGCCAGGGCCGTGCCCCAGTCGACCGT
>CAZQPC010000446.1:0-3702 GCA_964595005.1 uncultured Magnetovibrio sp. | reverse complement strand
CCATTTCTTGTTGGCGAGCACATACTTGCCGTCAATATCCTTTAGCAAGATTGCCGACGGGGAACTGTCAACGACGGCTCTGAAGCGTTGCTCGGCCTCCCGCCTTGCCTGCTCTATGCGGACGCGGTCGGAGATGTCGACGACGTGCAAAAGGAAATAGTCCGGGGTACCATCCGGTTTGCGAATGCATTGGATGTTGATGTTGGCATGAACGGTTTCACCATCTTTGCGGACGTAGCGTTTCTCAATTGAATGGGACTTGCTTTCGGTGTTTGACACAGCCAAGTCGAACACACCCAGACTAATTTCAAGATCATCGGGGTGAGTCGTATCAACCCACGTTGTCTGCATCATTTCTTCCGGGCTATAGCCCAGCAGATCGCAGAAACTGTCGTTGACCTGAATCCAAGTCTTGTCGGGCGCATAGATCGCCACGCCGATGGACGGCATTTGAAAATAATTCTGGATACGTGCTTCCGCCGTCTTGCGCTCGGTTATGCTCGACGTGCTGCCTCGATAGCCGACGAATTCGCCAGCGTCATCGAAGACCGGGTTCCCACTGGCGATCCAGTAATTTGTACTACCTCCGCTATTATATTCTGACCATTCGAAATCCTTGAACGGACGATGATTATTCATGTCGTCAATGTATTGGCGCCATTTCGCGTCTGATACAGGATCGCCATCGGCGATTTACCAGCGGGTGCGGCCGATCACATATTTCCGAGCGGGCCAATCCGGGTCGTGGCCAAAATCGGAAACATCGCTAAATCGATGATTTTCATCGGTTTCCCATATACGGTCATAGGTCGTTTCCACAACATCGCGCAATCGCGCTTCGTTGTGCCGCAATTCACGGGTTCGTTCCTCGACGCGCTGTTCCAATTCCTGGTTCGCCGTCTGCAGAAAATGTTCCGCCTCCTTCAGGGCGGAGATCTCCGATGACGCCCCGCGGTATCCCAAATAGGCGCCTGATCCATCGAAAATCGGTTTCCCGCTGACGCTGACCCAACCAACGGAACCGTCGCGGCGGTAATAACGGTATTGAAAATCGCGAAATGGCTTCCGCTCGTTTAACGTTGCCAGATGCTGACGCCAGGAGACGTCATCTTCCGAAATTCGAAAGGATAAATACATTTCCTGCTGCCCGATGACCTCTGCCGGCTTGTAGCCGGTGGCGGCTTCGACGCCTTGGCTGATGTAGGTCAGCCGGTAATCCTTGTCGCGTTCCCAGAATCAATCCGACGTCGCCTCGGCCATGTCGCGAAAACGCTGCTCGCTGTCGCGCAGTGTTTCCTCGGCAATTTTGCGTTCGCTGATATCGGTGTCGGCTCCAACCAAAATGACGGCGCCGTCATTCTCTACCCGGATCGGACGGGCACGGGCTTCAAACCAGCGGACGGAACCATCGCCAAGCGGCACCCGGTATTCGGTGACGGATTCGCCGCTCAGTTCGCCCGTTCGGTACTTCTCCGCTTCGTGCAATATGTTATCGCCGTCGGCGGGATCGATGCGCGCCAACCATTCGTCAATGCGGCGGATATGCTGCCCGTCCGCGCAGCCCAGCATGGCCTCCAGATTTGGCGAGAAATAGACCTCATGGGTTTGCAGATACCATTCCCACACGCCAACCCGTCCGGCCGCCGCCGCACGTTGGTCTTCCGCACGCCGGCGTTCCAGCTGTTCCAATTCTTCAAGCATCTGCGCTTTCGTTTTGCGAAGGTGTTTTCGGCGTGCGTTATTCTTGTCAGAGGTCAAACGTACCTCCATTCCCTACTCAAATCCCAATTTCGATCGATAAAACCGAACACCCAATTCACTATATTGAGAGTTGGTATTTTAACCGAGTTTTGGCGTCAAGCATGTGTCAAAATGCGTACACATTTGTCGCGGGCGGCGGGGTAGGGGGCCGTGCCCGCAAAGAAAAGCCCCCGCTTCGAAAAGCGGGGGCTCGGCCCTTGATCGGCTGGGCCGCAAGATTACTTGGCGGTAATCTTAAACGTCTTCACGAAGCGGGCCGCGAAGTTGCGCGACGCCAGGGCGGGCTTGCCCTTGACGATCTTACACGCCGTCGCGATATCCTTGGCGTTGGCGAACTTCGGGTTCATGCGAAGATGCTTGGTCACCGCACTCAGGCGGCCGACGCAGGATTTCGCCATCTTGGCCGGGGCCGGCTTACCGTTGTCGACCTTGAACTTCTTGGCGAAGGCCGCCAGGAAATTCCGCGTCGCCAAGACCGGCTTTTGGCCGGCATTTTTGCATGCCGTGACCAGGTTCTTGGGGCTGGCGAATTTCGGGTTCAGCGCCAAGGTCTTTGAGACGGCCCCCATGACACCCGGGCACGAAGGCGCCCGCCGGATGATGCTGGGACCAATCTTCGCCATCACGACGAAGCGGTCAAGATAGTTGCGCATGGTCAGCACTGGACGGCCCTTGCCGCGTTTGCACGCCGTCGCGATATCCCGCGCATTGGCGAACTTCGGATTGAGTTTCAGGCCCTTGGAAATGGCGGTGATCCGGCCGGCGCAGGTTTTCGCCAAAGCCGCCGGCGCGGCCGGCGCCGCGGCGATCTTGTTCTTCATCACGAAAACATGGGAGAAATTGCGCGATGCCAGCGCCGGGCGGCCCTTGGCGTTCTTGCACGCCGCCGCCAGATTGGGCAGGGTCGCGACCTTCGCCGGCATGCCGGCGATGGCGGTGGCATACAGCACCGCATCCAGACAGTTCGCCGGCTTCACGGGGCCGGGCTTGATTTTGGCCCTGACCAGGAACCCGTTCAACACATTGCGGCTGGCCATGGCCGGTTTGTTGCCGGTGCGGATGCAGGCCAGGCGAATATCGCGCGGCAGCACCGCTTTCGGATTAATTTTCAAGGTCTTCAGGACAGCCCCCACGGCCGCCGGGCAGTTCTTGGCCTGCGCCACGGCTTGGCTGGGCGTGACGTTGATGGCAAGAGCCGCAAACGCGGCAAGGACAGGCCCGAAGGCCAGTTTCATTTCGATTTTCATTGTTGATCCCCTGATGGATATTGTTGGTAGGTGTCTCTTTGTAACACGCGGGAGCGAAAGGTTCACAGTGACCGCCGTCACACGGGACGCCGAAAATCGGAGCTCCATGCCATTCACCGTGCCCGTGTGCTACACAGAACCCTTATCATCCAATCCCCATGCCAAGGAAAGCCCCCATGAGCGACGTCAAACCGAAAACCGTCAACACGGTGGCGATGAGCGCCACCTGTCCAACCCATGCCCGCACGGACCTGATGACCCGCGACGTGGAAATGGTCGTCGATGAACCGGAAGCCCGCGGCGGCACCAACCTGGGTTTTACACCGACGGAGACCTTCATCGGCGCGCTGATCGCGTGCACCAATGTCATCGGTCACCGGTCGGCGGCGAAAAATGGCGTCGAACTGCAGATCGTCGGCATCGATGCGTCCTACGATTTTCATTTTCTCGGCGCCCAGATGAAGGAAGAGGTGGCGCTGCCGTTTTCCGAGGTCCGCCTGTCCATTCAGGTCAAAACGGCGGCCGGACCCGATGCGATCGCCAAGGTCGCCGCCGATCTGGGCAAGTTTTGTCCGATCGCCAAGATGTTCCGCCAGGCCGGCTGCAATGTGGTCGAGGACTGGGTTGTGGTCTAAGCGGACCGTTTTCGGTTTTGACGCCCGGCGCCTAGCCCTAGTATGCAGGCCGGCAGAGA
>CAZQPC010000445.1:0-3702 GCA_964595005.1 uncultured Magnetovibrio sp. | reverse complement strand
CTAAGTCATTGAAAGAAATGGTGCCGCCTGGGTGACTTGAACACCCGACCCCGCATTACGAATGCGATGCTCTACCAGCTGAGCTAAGGCGGCTCCGGAGAAACGGTGTTTCCAGGGCCACCCTATCCCTTACACTGCCCAATCTGTCAACCCCGCCAAGCCCCTCAGCCGTCGCGCAGCACCGAAAAATCGATCACCGAGTCGGTTTGCGACTGCTGGCGGCTGCGGTCGATGATCGCATCAGGCACCGGTTCGTAGTCGTGCCAGACCTTCAGGGGACCGTACCAGCTTTTGTGCCATTTCGGCCGGAAGTTCCAGTTGTAGGGCAACACGAAAAGCGGGTAGGCGGTGGCTTCGACGGCTTCGGCAAAGCCGGCCTGATCGTTCAACGGCATCCGCGCCAGGCCATCGCCATGGTGGAAGATGATACTCGAATCGACGGACCTGACGCGGTCGGTCCAGGCATCGAATACCGGCCGCGCCTGATCGGTGAAAAATAACACACCCGTGTTGTATTCCACCGTTTCGCCATCGATCCCCGCATACCGCCGGGCCCAGGGGCATTCGCAGATGGAGCACGCCAGGCCGTGTCGCGCCGCCTTCTCGAAACCGAAGCGCAGATCTCCCAGGACCACCGTGTCGGCATCCAAATACAGGGTCTCATCAAAGGGGCTCAGCTCATGCATACCCGCCTTGTCCAGAAGCGTGCTGTCCTCGGCAAGCCGGGCGACTTCGATGGGCAATTCCGGGTGCTGGGCGCTGAGCGAGTCCATGGATCGCTTCAGCAGCATTTCGTCGAAGCTACCCCAGACAACATAAAGAACGCCGCGTCCACTCATTTGAAATCCCGCCGTTTTGACCCTCCGTCAATGATCCCATACTCTCCCGCCCATGAACGCGACACAAGAAAACAACACCGCACTCCCCTTGGATGGAATCCGGGTCATCGAGTTTTGCCACATGGTCATGGGGCCGACCTGCGGCATGGTGCTGGCCGACCTGGGTGCCGACGTCATCAAGGTCGAACCGGTGAACGGCGACACCACCCGGCGCCTGGTGCATCAGGGTGCGGGATTTTTCGCCACCTATAACCGCAACAAGCGCAGTCTGGCGCTGGACCTGAAGTCGCCGGACGGCCAGGCCGTGGCAAAGCGCCTGACCGCCGACGCCGACGTGGTCGTCGAAAATTTGCGGCCCGGCGCCCTGGACGGCATGGGCCTGGGCTACGCGGATTTGACGGCGGTCAACCCGGGCCTGATCTATTGCGCCCTGAAGGGATTTTTGGATGGGCCCTATGCGCACCGCAAGGCCTTGGACGAGGTGGTGCAAATGATGGCCGGCCTGGCTTATATGACCGGGCCGGAAGGCCGGCCGCTCAGGGCCGGCGCCTCGGTCACCGACATCATGGGCGGCATGTACGGGGTCATCGGCATCATGGCGGCACTGCGTGAACGTGAGCAGACCGGCCGGGGGCAACTTGTCTCGGCGGCGTTGTTTGAAACCACCGTGCACATGGTCGCCCAGCATATGATGCAATTCGCCGCCACCGGCACGCCGGCAGGCCCCATGCCGGAGCGGCCCCGGGCCTGGGCCGTCTATGACACATTTCAGACCCGTGACGGCGACAGCCTGTTCATCGGCATCGTCAGCGACACCCAGTGGAAAATCTTTTGTGAGGCCTTTGAGCGCATGGATCTGTTCGAAGATCCGGATCTGCACTCCAATGCGCTGCGATTCCAGGCCCGCGACCGTATCATGCCGATCCTCATTGAGCTGTTCGGCACCATGACAAAAGCCGAACTGATGGTGGCCTGCGAACGCATCGGATTGCCCTACGCGCCGATCACCAAGCCGCATGAGTTGTTTGACGACCCGCATCTCCGTGCGTCGGGAGCCCTGATGGATGTCACCCTGCCCGACGGCACGCCGACCAAGGTGCCCGGCCTGCCGCTGACCATGAACGGCCGGCGCACGGAAATCCGTCACGACCTGCCGCGCATCGGTCAACACTCGCGTGATATCCTGGCCGCCGCCGGCTATAGCGCAGACGACATCGCGGCGCTTATCGATAGCGGCGCGATCGTCGCTGAGGACGCAACGGGAGACCCGCCATGAGCCCTATCAATACGGCGCCTTGCCGCGATCTTGGCATGACCGTGCCGATCTTCGGCTTTGCCCACAGCGTCGACGTCACCGCGGCGCTGACCAATGCCGGCGGCATGGGCGTCTACGGGGCGGCCCGCGATACGCCGGATGCCATTCCCGAAAAGCTAAATGCGGTGCGCGATCAGGTTGGCGACAAGCCGTTCGGCGTCGACATCATGCTGCCAAAGGGCATGCCCGCCGACAAATCCCTGGCCGACATCCGCGCGGAGCTACCCGAAGGCCACAAAGCCTTTGTCGCCGGATTGCACGCCAAGTACGACGTTCCCGCCCCCGCCGGTGAAAGTTTCTTCAATTCCACCATGCGCAGCGATGATTTCTTTGCAGCGCAGCTCGACGCAGTGCTGGCGACGGACGTCGATTTTGTCGCCTTCGGCACCGGCTTCACGGAAGACCGGGTGCGGCAAGTGAAGGATGCCGGCAAACCGGTCGGCGCCCTGATCGGGCTGCCCAAACATGCCCGCGCCGCCATCGATTGCGGCATTGAGATCATCATCGCCCAGGGTACCGAAGCCGGCGGCCACACGGGCGAGGTCTCGACGTTGACTCTGATCCCGCAGATCGTCGAGATGGCCGGCCAAATCCCGGTCCTCGCCGCCGGCGGCGTCGGTCACGGCTCTCAGATCGCCGCCAGCTTGGCCATGGGTGCCCAAGGTGTATGGCTGGGCACAACCTGGCTGACCACGGAAGAACATGCCCTGGCCGGTGGCAAGGTCGCCAAATTGTTGGCGGCGGACAGTGGTGATACGGTCGTCACGCGGGCCAGTTCCGGTAAGCCGCAACGACAATTGCGATCAAAATGGAGCGACGAATGGGCCGATCCCGGCGCTCCGGCGCCACTGAAAATGCCCTACCAGCATGCTCTGGTCGGCGACATGATCACCGCCGTCGAGGAACGTGACATCACGCCGTTGCTGACGGAACCGGCGGGACAAGGCGTGGTCTGGAACCGCCGCGTGGAGAAGGTGTCCGATGTCGTGACGCGGCTGATGGCGGAAACGGATGAGGCCTTGGCCGCCTTGGCCCAGATAACCGGCGGCTGAAATCAACCTTCGGGCTCGGCGACGGGCACCGGCAGGATATCGCCGCCGCCCGCAGCAGCCAACCGTTGGACGTGCGGCGGCGTCCGCCAGGCGAAGCTGTCAAAGCCACCGCAGTTGCCGCAAATGGCCGACCAGTCATGCACGGCGTTACCGCAATCTCCGCAAACCCACGCCGGATCGTTATCCGCAAGGGAGGCCCGGGTCAGCCAGCGCCGCGCCGCCGCTGTATCTTCGTGTTCGGCTTCTTCCAATTCCGCCCACAGGCGGCAGACCCTGGCTTCGTCATGTCCGCCGTCGTCGCTGGTCACGGCATTCAGATGAGTCCGGGCCTCACCCCACAGACGCGCCTCCAGGGCGGCCCGGGCAAGGGCGATATGGCTTTCCGCGTGGCCCGCGTTGGCGGCCGCCAGACGCTCGGTCGCCTTCACGATGGCGAGGCCATCTTCGGCGCCGGAGCCCCGCCAATAAGGCATCACCAGATCCGGATGCGGCGCCA
>CAZQPC010000444.1:0-3704 GCA_964595005.1 uncultured Magnetovibrio sp. | reverse complement strand
GTTATTTTTCCAAGTCGATTACGGAAAAGCGCATCGCCAAGGGCCGGGAAATGCTGAAGAAACACCGCCCTCTGTTGCAGCGGGTATTCAAAAAATATGGCGTGCAGCCGCGATTTCTGGTGGCGTTTTGGGGGCTGGAGAGCAATTTCGGTGAATATACCGGCGTGTTTCCTGTTGTCGAGGCCTTGGTTACCCTGGCCCATGACCGCCGGCGGGCAAAGTTCTTTCGCCAGCAGCTTCTGGCGGCGCTGCAACTGATTGACCGCGGAAATTTCCCATCGACCGTCAAAGGTTCGTGGGCCGGTGCCATGGGTAATCACCAATTTATTCCGACCACCTACAGGGATTTTGCCGTCGATTTTGATGGTGACGGCAAGCGCGACCTGTGGAACAGCCTGCCCGATATTTTTGCTTCCGCGGCCAACTATCTCAGCCGGTCCGGTTGGCAAAAGGACCGCACCTGGGGCCGTGAAGTCCGAATTCCTGCTGGTTTCGATATTGGATCAACCGGCCTGAAAGTTCGTAAAGCACTGAAGCAGTGGGATAAATTAGGTGTCCGACGGTCCAATGGAAAATCCCTGCCGAAGGTCAGTATCGAAGATGCCTCGGTTATACTGCCGGCCGGATTTCAGGGACCGGCGTTCCTGGTTTACCGAAATTACCGAACGGTCATGGTTTGGAACCGGTCCCATCTCTATGCCCTGGCCGTCGGGCACCTTTCCGACCGATTGATCGGCAAAGGCGGATTGAAGGCCGAATTGGGCAGTGCCAAACCACTGGCGCGGGCGGATATTCTTGACATGCAACGGCGCCTCGCGGCGGCCGGTTTCGATGCTGGCATACCGGATGGCCGGGTCGGACCTTTGACCCGTACGGCGATCAGGGGCTATCAACGACGGATCGGGCTGCCACCGGATGGTTTTCCGACCCAGGATTTGATCAAACGCCTGCGCGGCACCGCAAATTGATGGGCTGTCGGAAACCTACAAAATGCTGTAATTATCCTTGTCTTTCTTACTATATATAGGCAATCTTTGAGTTATTAGGTGATGGACGGGTCCATGACGCGTAAATCCGGCGTTTGCCGCTTGGGATTATTGGTTGTTGTCGCGGTAATGCTGGCAGCCTGTGCGGAAACCCAGTTGGCCATTCATTCGGCAAAGCGGGTGGTCGGTGCCGTCGAGGAAAAGCCGTCGGCCCGCTATAAGGTCGGCAGCCCCTATCAGATCGGTGGCACCTGGTATTATCCGAAAGAAAATTACGGCTACGACGAAACGGGCATCGCGTCGTGGTACGGGGCGAAGTTTCATGGCCGGCGCACGGCGAACGACGAAATTTACGACATGAATACCCTGACGGCGGCGCACCGCACGCTGCCCATGCCCAGTTATGTGCGGGTGACGAATTTGGAAAACGGCCGCAGTCTTGTCCTCAAGGTCAACGACCGTGGTCCCTTCGCCAAGGGCCGAATCATCGATATTTCGCGCCGCGGGTCACAGCTTTTGGGATTTCAGAAGAAGGGCACGGCGAAGGTCCGGGTGCAAATCCTTGCTGACAAGAGCCGCGCCCTGGCGGTGCGCATGAAAAATCAGACCGAACTGGCGAAGGTTGGCTCACCGATCACGGTTAAACGGTTGCCGAAGGCCAAGGTGAATGCGCAGTCCCTGCCGCCGCCGCCCGGCGCCAGTGCATCGTCGGGAACGGTGGAGGCCGCGCCGCCGCCCGTCAATCGGGGTTCGCCGCCGCCGCCAACGACCGTGCAACGGCCAAAGTCCATTTCACGCGTCGCGCCGCAACCTGTAAACGGCAATATCTCACAAAAACCCGTTGGCGCTTCGAACATTTTTGTCCAGGCCGGCGCCTTTGGGCAGTACGCCAACGCCAATAGGGTCAAGGCGCGTTTGGCGTCCGTGGGGCCGGTCAAGATATCCAATGTGCTCGTCAACGGCCGCGATTTGTATCGGGTACGGGTCGGTCCTTTAACCAATGTTGCGGCCGCCGACCGCATGTTGGAAACTGTCGCCAAGGCCGGGTATGCGACGGCCCGGATCATTGTCGAATAGCCTCGTGGGGTTTATCCGGTTCGTAGGAGTTTTAATAATAATGACATTTAAACAAATGTTTGTGTCACGAAGCTTAGTTATCACTTTAATTGCCTGCATGCTTTTCGCCGGTCCCCTATCGGCCGTCGACACGCCGGCCAAGTCGGCGATTGTCATCGAAGTGGCGACCGGCAAAACCTTGCTCGACAAAGATGCCGATGTCTCCATGGCGCCGGCATCCATGAGCAAGTTGATGACCCTTTTCATGCTGTTTGAGCGCCTCAAGGATGGATCTTTGTCCTTGGATGATACCTTCCGGATCAGCGACAACGCCTGGCGCAAGGGCGGCGCAAAAAGCGGCAGTTCGACGATGTTTCTGCCGCCACGCGAGAGGGTCCGTATCGAGGACCTTATCCGCGGTATCATCGTTCAGTCGGGCAACGACGCGTGCATCGTTGTCGCCGAGGGGTTATCGGGCAGCGAAGAGGCCTTCGCGGCGGAAATGACCGAGCGCGCGCGCGAAATAGGCTTGACCAATTCGACCTTCCGCAACGCCACCGGTTGGCCGCATCCTGAACATCGCATGACGCCTCGCGATCTGGCCACGCTGGCCCGGGTCATGATCGAAAATTTTCCGGAATATTATCATTATTTCAAAGAGTTGGAGTTTACCTACGGCGGCATTCGCCAAATGAACCGCAATCCGCTGCTCTACAAGGAGATGGGTGCAGATGGCCTAAAGACGGGGCATACCAATGAGTCCGGTTTTGGCCTGACGGCGTCTGCGGTGCGCGGCAGCAGGCGGATTATTCTGGTGGTCAACGGATTGGCGTCGAAGAAAGCCCGCAGCCAGGAACCCGAACGCCTGATGGAGTGGGCATTCCGGGAGTTCAATAACTACCAGTTGTTCAAGGCCGGTGAGCTGGTCGACGAGGCGTCCGTCTGGCTGGGCACGGCCCCACGGGTGCCACTGGTCATCGAAAAAGCCGTGGTTCGCACGTTCCCGCGGAAAATGCGCCGCAAAATGAAAGTTACCGTGGTCTACGACGGGCCGGTACCGGCACCGGTGAAGAAAGGCAGCGTCCTCGGCCGTGTTGTGGTCAAGGTGCCGGGGGAGGCGGATTTATCAGTTCCGTTGGTGGCGGGCGCCGACATTGAGCAATTGGGGCTTTTTGGGCGTCTTTGGTCGGCGGTGACGACCATCTTGTTGGGTGAGGCAGGTTGACGGAGACCTGGCGATGACGGAGAGCCCTGGCCGGTTCATTACCTTCGAAGGCGGTGAGGGGGCCGGTAAATCAACCCAACTGGCCCGGCTTTCAGCACTTTTTCAGGACGCGGGCCACGAAGTTGTCCGGACCCGTGAGCCCGGCGGATCTCCCGGTGCCGAGGAAATCCGCCAGTTGTTGGTGTCTGGCGCCGTTGACCGTTGGCAGCCCAGGACCGAGATGCTGCTGCATTATGCGGCCCGGCTTGAACATGTCACCCATGTCGTGCGACCGGCCCTGGCGGCCGGAAAATGGGTCATTTGCGACCGTTTTCACGATTCCACCTTGGCCTATCAGGGCTACGGGCATGGCTTGGAAATTTCGCTGATCGGAGAAATTCATCGTTTGCTGTTGGACGACTTTCAACCGGACCTAACCACCATGTTGGATATTCCAC
>CAZQPC010000443.1:0-3716 GCA_964595005.1 uncultured Magnetovibrio sp. | reverse complement strand
TTCGGAGGGCAGCGCTCTATCCAGCTGAGCTACGGGTGCTCCCTTTAATGTGCAATTTGAGCACACCTTGCGTCAAATGTGACCGCACCTCAGAAATGTCTCAAAATGCGATCCAACATGAGCCGCATGTATCGCGGTTTCAGGCCCCCAGTGCAAGCAAATAGCGGGTTTTGACATAATCAAGCCGTCGACGGTTGCCGTTCTCGTCGCCGCGTATCGAAGAATGCGAATGCTTGATAATGCGCGCCGCATGCACGCCGTCAATTGCTGGACGGATCATCGCAGATCTGCATTCTGGCATGCTTGAATATTTCGGGCGGCTTCGCCGGTACCGCAATGCGCCGAAGCGCGGCGCCAACCACGCGGGCATCATAAACATGGGATGCCGGCGATGAATACAGGGGTTCGATATTTTCCAATATGGGCGTGAGAAGTGCGTCATATCGATGCTTGGCAAAAGTCAGTATTTCGGCGTCAGCACCAAGATTTATGGATTTGATCACGTACTTCACGTGACAAGACCGCAGCCGCCCGGCAAGCCACGTTGCCGGCACGGGCGGTCTGGGCGAACGGGTGTAAAGCACGGCTGAATCGCCGGGCAGCAGTTGCGGGAACGCCTTCGCCGGGTGGCAGTAATAGTTGGGGTCATTGAACAGCGCCAAATACCGCTCGCCGGGCTGCAATCTTTCCATCATCCACGAACATGCGCGGACATGATTCTGCCATTTGAAAGGCCGGGATTCCAGGTACGCGACGGTCGAGACATAGCCGAGCGCGGCCGGCAGGCGGCGCTTCGCCGTGGCGCCGAGGAACATCGATTGCATCGACACAAGGCTCAGTACGACTGTGAAAAGGATGATCCGGACGGGCCGGTTCGATTGACTGGCGGCGCCAAAAACGTCTTGCGCGCCGCGCGCTGAAACGGCGCTCAAAATAGGGAAAAGCGGAATAAAAAACCGCAGCAGCGGCGGCATCGCCAGCACCCATCCGATCACGTACAGGACAATGATGGAGCCGATCGCCAAGCCGAGGCGCCGGTCCAAAAGCATAAATCCAAACGGCGCCAGAATTAAAAAAAACGGTACACCAAATTGCAGTCCGTCAAAGCGCTGTTGATTGACAAACATGTCCCACGGCAATCGAAGAAGACTTTCCACATCCCTCAGCGGCGGGTTGACGGCGAAAAATGAGGAAAAAATATTGACGTTTTCCGGGCCGAAAAGCGGATGCAATGCGGGAAACACCGGATTTCCCGTCTCCATAAGATTCCGCACTGTCCACGGCAGAAGGGCCAAAACGACAACGGCGCCGACCATCAGGTACGCGCGCCGAAAATCCGCGCGGCGGAGCGCAACGGGCAATAATACCAAGGCAATACAGGCCAAATAGAGCAAGCCGTGATGTTTGACGTTGGCCAGGGCGCCGCCGACAAGTCCAAACAACAGGGCTGTCGGGACATTTGCAGACCTGGCAAAGACGAAAGCGGCCAGCGTCGCGCCGGCGGCGTAAGCCATCAGCATGAAATCGATGCTGGCAACGCTGGAAAGATTGATGCTGACCCGTTGGCCCAGCACAAGCAGGCACGCGGCCCAGGCGAAGCCGGTGTTGACGCCCAGGCGCCTGGCAAGAAGGGCCGTCATCAGGGCGCCGAAAAGTTGCCACAAGACATTCAGGATTTGGCTGCTTTCGGCGCCGCCCAATGCATAGGCCAGCCGGTTCAACATGGTGCCCAAGGGCGGCAGGTATTCGTAGACGCTCCAGCCGAAAAGGGTGGTGATCCTGCCCCAGGCCAAATCGCGTTTGCTCAGGGTCAAATGGTACCGAAGCGTGTCGTGGTCCGACGGCGGCGCGTAACTTCCGACAACGGCGATCACCACAAGGACAAGGCACGCCGCGGCAAAAACCCAAGAAGGGGTCAGTGAAATTCGTGGACAGCCGCGGATTATCTCCCCCAGCGACACGCGGCTTTTGATCTGCCAGAGGCTGAGGCCGGCGGCAATAACCACCAACCCGGTCATGGAAATCACGTCATAGCGAACGGTGCCGACGGCCCACACGCCCATAGCCAACACGAATGAGCCCGACAACAAGGCCATCGCCACATGTTCCGGCGGCGACAACTGGTCGCGGAGGCCGAGCCGTGAAACCAAGACGGTCCCCGGCCCATAGGCGGCAAAGAACATCAACACCGGAACACAGAATTTCAACACGGCGATCAAGGAAGTATTCCGTATTCGGCCAGTTTCAAAACGAAATGATCGACGTTCGACACGACGAAGCTTACGGAAACGAACATTGACCAGACGATAAATGCGACGGCGATCTTTGTGTTTCGGTCGAAATTGCGCATGGCGGTGACGAAAGCTTTCGGATTGGCTGTGCCGGCGGTGACGCGCCGCGCCGATAAAGCCGGCCGGCTACGGCGGTGATACAATGAAACACGGCGAAAAGTCCATTCCCCGGACCGCGACAATGATGCGCCCGGCCTGAAATGGAAACGCGTTTTAGGCCGGCAGGATCAATAGGGGAAACCGGATCCCTTCGGACATGGCGGTTGAAATATCCACGGTGGTCCCGGGCTGCCCGGTGACGGCCAATAGTTCGCCCGTCGCCAAATCCACTTGCTGGCCGCCGTTCGCGGCCGCGGGAACCGACATCTGCTGGGCGTCGGCATCGGGGAACGCCACGGTCACGGGCCCGCTTTCGGAGAGAAGTTGCAGGTAGCGCCCGCCGGGGCATTCAGCGGCCTCGCCGGCGCTCAACGGGCCTTCAATCCGGTTCAAGGCCGCGTTCATGTGCGCGACGACGTGAAAACCGGGACGCGGGTTGAACATGCGATCCAAGACACCGCTTCTGGGAAAATAGCCGCGGTCGTTGTCGGCGAAGGTGTCGGCGTAGACGGTGACCCGCTGAAAGGCCGCCGCGGCGGCCATGGCTTCGCCGATGCGGTTGACCGTCAACTGGTCGTCGGCGGTCTCAATGGCCGGATTGGCGCCGGACATGCGCAAGTGCACCGACGCGCAGACGCCCAATTCGGCGGCGATGTCATTGGCCGTGGCGGCGACCGCCCAGGGCGCCTTGTCCAGGGTCAGGCGAAAGACGAAGCCGGCCAGGGCGTCTTTCAATTCCGGACGCGCCAACAACCCGGCCATTTCGTCCTTGTCACCGGCCAGGAACCCCTGGTTGATGGCATGGTAATACTTGCCGGCTTCGGCCCGGGTCTCATCGATGGAGCGCAGGCGCGACAGATAGACCGGCATGCCGACGCGGCCAGCCATCTCGCCAATGCCGCCGATGACGCGTTCCAGCACTTCCCAGTTGAGACCGATTTCCCAGGCCGAAAAAATATCCTGGTTGGCGGTAATCAGATCGCGGTGGTGCGGCGCCGGATCACCGAAGGTGAAGAGCGTAAACTGATGGCCGTGCGCCTTCAGCATGCGCATGCGTTCAATGTTGCCGGGCACCAACAGATCGCGCATGGGGACGCGGATTTTTCTCACCCCCATTTCCCACAGCGCCATCAGGGGATAGTCGTTGCGGACTTCCTTGCGGTCGAACTCATCCAAGCCGCCGGTCGGCGGAATTTCGACGATCTCCATCCAATTCTGGCGCATGTCGAAACCGAAATCGGCGAACCGGTTGAGGCGCGGATGGACGGGGGAAACGATGTCCGCCGGTGCTGTGTCCGCTGAACCCAATGCGGCTTCTTCGCCGTA
>CAZQPC010000442.1:0-3725 GCA_964595005.1 uncultured Magnetovibrio sp. | reverse complement strand
AATCATGAATCTGATTAAAGGCGACACGCTCTAATATCGATTTTCTTTGAGCTAACGAGATGCCGAGGACCTATTGGCTGATCGCGAAATTGTCGTATCATATGAACCTATCTGCCGCTGGGCGGGAGAGTTCGGTAGTTCATTTGCGTGACGGTTACGGCGTATCCGACCCAACATAGATTCGACATGGCACATCATCGAAGTGTATTTGAAGATCGGCGGAAAGCAGTTGTATCTCTGGCTGGCTGTTGATGATGAAAGTTAGGTGCTGGATATTTTTCTCCAGGCCCGCCGGAGCAAAGGGGTTGCAGCCAAGTGTCTTCGGCGAATTGTCCATCGAAATCAGATGACACCAGACGTCGTCGTGACGAAAAAGTGGCGGCCATCAATGGCTGCAGTCCGCGATATTTTGCCGAGCGCAATTCGCCTCGCCGGAAGAAATCGAACAATCGCACCGAAAACTCCCATCAGCCGACGCAAATGCGGGAACGAAAGCAGCAGCGCCTCAAGTCCGTCAAATCCGCGCGGCGCTTTCTCTCAACCTTCACCGCCTTCCATAACCACTTCATTTTTCAGCGCCGTCTCATCCCCTGAAGGGCGATGTGGAGATTTCGAGTCGAGCAGACGAATTCTTGGTCCGCGGTTGGCGCCTCTTGACGGGCGATGCAGACCTTGTTCAAATCTGGGTCTCGTGTCGTTAACGTGACAATGCCATCATGATCTATCTCTCCACACGCCAAGTGCCAGATATTTATCCCTTGCGGTCATACATGTTCTCGACCAAATCGACGACTTTGCCCCGATGGTCGAAGTTGACATTGAAGCGCTCATAAAAGTGATCGCGGGGCATTAATTCATCGCCGATGGCATTCATGTGCCTTACCATCAGGGTTTCCAAATGAACGCGGACAACGGCGTGGCCGGGATCGTCGATGAGGTTCGCCATCTGATAGGGATCGTCCAAATTGTCATATAGCAACCAGGGCCGGTCGATGGTCCGCACATAGGTGTAGCGATCGGTGATGACGCCCCGGTATTCAAGACGTTCCCCTTTGTAGTCCGGATATTGGTCATGGCCCCGGGTGTCGCCAATGGAGAACGGACACGGGTTCATGATCAGCACGGATTCCGGCGGATCGTTGCGAGCGCCGGTTAAATAGGGGGATAGATCAACCCCTTCGACGGTTTCCGGCACCGGCAATCCGGCCAAACCCAGAAGCGTCGGCATGACGTCGACGACATTGATCGGCGCCTCGATCTCGCGGCCGGCCGGCACATGGCCGGGGTAGCGGATGACGAAAGGAATCTTGATCGCCTCGTTCCATGGCCATTGTTTTTTGTAAAGTCCGTGAGAGCCATGCATGTCGCCGTGATCCGACGTGAACACGATGATCGTATCGTCGGCGACCCCCATCTCATTGGCAGCATCGAGCAGACGTTGGAACTGGTCATCGAGAAATGTCGTCTGGGCATAATAACCCCGCAAATCTTCGCGCGGCACGTCGGGGCAATTGGGCCGGCCCTCAATGGCCTTGGCGTCGTACATGTCCAGGTATTCCTGGGGCACCAACCGGTAGGGGTGGTGCGGCGGTCCCCAGGATAGAAACAAACAAAACGGGTTGTCGTCGTCACGGGTTTTCAGATAATCGATGGCATGACGGGTTTGCGCTTCCGCGTCCCAGCCTTCCCACATCTGGACGTTGCCGTCATTGTCGGTGAAATAGGACCGGTCGTAGTTGTGTTCGAAATTGGCGCCCATCCAGTAATCAAAGCCTTGCCGGCGCGGTCCCGGCGGCACGGGTGCCGGGCGGTTCGGACCGTCCAGATGCCATTTGCCGATGTAGGCCGTGTCATAGCCGGCATCTTTGAAACAATGCGCGATACTGACCTCGTCGGTGCGTAAGGGAATATCATTGATGACTAGGCCGGTCGTCGTCGGCGTGCGGCCGGTGATCAGTGAACCGCGGAATGGCCCGCAGACGGGCAGCATGGAGACGGCATTCTTATAAACCGCGCCGGTTTTGGCGAAGGCATCGATGTGCGGCGTCAGCACCGCTTCTTGGCCGGCATAACCGACAGACGAACTCCGCAATTGATCAGCGAAGACAAAAAGAAGATTAGGCTGTTTTTGTTGCATGGGGTCTCTTGTCTTATGTCACCGCCAAATAAACCGGGCTACTCCAGGCGCGGTGGAAATCCGTTTGAATGACGCGCACCCAATAGGCCTGTTCACCCGTGCCGGGCGTTTCATCCACATACTCGAACTCCACGTCCGGCGTGCCGCCATCCGTATGCAAGGCCGTCGCCGTCACGTATTGTTCAAGCCCGCCCAAATCCCATCGGAGATCACCGGCCCGGACATCGCCCAGCGTGAAACTCAAATCCGCCGGACCGGCTTTGAACGTGATCATTGCGTCATCCGAGGCTTCGACCTCCAACAAAATGCCTTCCTCCTGGCCCGAGGTCACTGAGCGCCAGTGCGCGTGGGTGTGAGACCATTCATCAATGCCGTATTTGGCCGTATAAATATTCAGCGGTTGAGCGCCCGTTATACGGCCATGCGTCATTTGCAATCCGCCATCCCAGTTCATGAATCGGCCGCGGTCCTGATGGGTTGCCCCGGACCAAATGATCTTGATCCGGTTCGGATCATGAATTTGCGGGTTCGGTGTAAATCGTTTCAGTTCGCGGCTTCGGTTAAACAAGGCAATATACTCGATGGGTGCCGTGCCATGGATCTGTCCGCTGATGGCAACCGGACCCGACGTTTCGGCGATATCGCCCATGCGGTGGCCGTTGGCGGTGAGGTCCAGATAGAGGCGCGCACCCGTGGTGCCATAACAATGCCGTGCCATCATGCCATCGTAGATACCCTGACGGCTATGCTCGTCGGTGTAGATCGCGCCAAGGCCGCCCAAAATAGTCATCTCCGGCGTTGACGGGTAGGCAAGACCCGGCCGGCAGGTGTGGTCGTCGCTGGCGCCGACGACGCCAACCTTGACGCCGGCCGCCAGGAACTCATGCAGGCGCCACTCAAACACGCCATGGTTCGAGCATATCTCAAACACCGGCTCCAATTCCGGGTCCTGCGCTTCGAAATCGGAACGCCGGCCGCCGATGTGCGGGACCATGATGACCTTGCGCCCCGTCTCGGCGATGTAATCGCGCATCTTGGCTTGCAGGTCGCGGGCGTGCACGGCTTCCGTCACGGCGGCGTCCCCGGCGATTTCCTCGCTCCAAAGCTGCCAATGACTGCTGCGGTAAATGGGACCTTCGTCATCGAGAAACATAACATTGCGATCGCCGCCCGTGCCCGTCGGCCCCGACCACTCCCAGCCGAAGAACGCGGCGAAACGGCCCGGCTCATTGTGCTTGATGGCGGCTTGGCGGACCTCTTCCAGATCCTTGTCGGACAAAATAAAGTCGTTGCCTTGATGGGTGGTGAAATCGATGGCGGCACAATCGCGGGCATAGGCGAAGTATTCATCGGGGCTGCCGACGCCGACGGTTGACGCCGTCTGCGCCTGCGTGTCACCCCAGCAGATCGTCTCGTCGGCCGTGTCGCTGACGATGATTGGATTACTGACGGCGACTTCAGCACCACTGTGATGAAGCGGCAAACGATGCAGTCCGCGCTCCGAGAGGACGACGTCGTCAATCCAAGTTGCGCGACCATCGGCTTCGCTGAGATTAATCTCGATGACGGGGTCGGCATCAAGCGTAAG
>CAZQPC010000441.1:0-3727 GCA_964595005.1 uncultured Magnetovibrio sp. | reverse complement strand
ATGCGGGCCATATTGGTCTCCCGTAACTTCCCGTCCAGCCTAGCGGATTGGTACAGAAGTCAAGGCCGGGCCGACGGCCGTTAGGTGATGCCCAACCTTGCCCATCCCGTACCCCGGTGATAGGTTCCGCGCCGCTGAAATGCGCTGGTTTTATTGAGGCCCGAACAGGAAATTTTCCATGTCCCTCGACCGCGACGACGTCCGAAAGATCGCTTTTTTGGCGCGCATCAAGATCAATGAGGTGGAGCTTGATCCGCTGGCCGAAGAATTGAACGGCATCATCGGCTGGGTCGAGCAGTTGTCGGAGGTCGATACGGATGGCGTCGCGCCGATGACGTCGGTCACCGATATGATCATGCCACGGCGCGCCGATGTGATCACCGACGGCGGGGTCACCGAAAAGGTGCTGGCCAATGCGCCGGACCGGGTCAAGGATTTCTACGCCGTGCCGAAGGTGGTCGACTGATGGCCGCGCTCAACGACCTGACCATTGCCGAGGCCCGCGACGGTCTGGCCGCCGCAGATTTCTCGTCCGTGGAACTGACGGAAGCCTGCATCGGCGCCATGGAGGCGGCGCGCGATTTAAACGCTTTTATCACGGAAACGCCGGAGATCGCCCGCGACCGCGCCGCCCAATCGGACGCGCGCCGAGGCCGTGGTCAGGTCCTGGGCGCCTTGGACGGCATCCCCATCGCGGTCAAGGATCTATTCTGCACGGACGGTACCCTGACGACAGCGGCGTCCCACATCCTGGACGGCTTCACCCCGAGATACGAATCGACTGTGTCACAGAACCTGAAGGACGCCGGCGCGGTGATGATCGGCAAGACCAACCTGGACGAGTTTGCCATGGGGTCGGCGAACATCACCAGCTACCACGGCAACGTCAAAAACCCCTGGGTCGGGCCGAACGGCGAAGACCTGGTGCCCGGCGGCTCATCGGGGGGCTCCGTGGTCGCCGTGGCGGCCAATATCTGCCCGGGCTCCATCGGCACCGACACGGGCGGCTCGATCCGCCAGCCGGCCAGCCTGTGCGGTGTTGTCGGCATGAAACCCACCTACGGGCGCTGTTCGCGCTGGGGCACGGTGGCCTTTGCCTCCAGCCTCGATCAGGCCGGGCCCCTCGCCCGCACGGTCCGCGACAACGCCATTATGCTGGAAGCCATGGCCGGGCATGATCCCAAGGATTCGACCTCGGCGCCCGAACCGGTACCGAACTTCGAAGCCGCCATCACCGGCGATATTCGCGGCCTCAAGGTCGGCATTCCCGAGGAATACACCCTGGACGGCATGCCGGGCGAGATCCAGGCGCTCTGGGACCAGGGCGCGGCGTGGATGAAGGACGCCGGCGCCGACGTCGTCCCCGTCTCTCTGCCGCACACGAAATACGCCCTGCCGGCCTACTACATCGTCGCGCCGGCGGAGGCGTCATCGAATTTGGCGCGCTATGATGGGGTCCGCTACGGCCTTCGGGTGGATGGCGGGACCTTGGATGAGATGTACGAGAACACCCGCGGCGAAGGCTTCGGCGCCGAGGTCCGCCGCCGCGTGATGATCGGCACCTACGTTTTGTCGGCGGGTTATTACGATGCCTACTATGTGAAGGCCCAACAGGTGCGGACGATCATTCTCGATGAATTCAAGGCGGTGTTTCGCGATGTCGACGTGCTGTTGACGCCGACGGCGCCGAACGCGGCCTTCCCGATCGGCGCGAAGATGGACGATCCGGTCGCCATGTATCTGAACGACGTGTTCACCGTGCCGGCCAATATGGCCGGCCTGCCGGGCATCAGCGTGCCCGCGGGGCTCGATAAGGACGGCCTGCCGCTGGGCCTGCAGATCGTTGCCAAGCCTTTCGACGAAGCAACCATGTTCCGTGCCGCCGACGCCATCGAACGCGCCGCGGCGTTCACGGCCAAGCCCAAATACTTGGGAGGGCAGTGAGATGACCTACCTGATTGAGAGCGAAGGCGGCACCTGGGAAGTGGTCATCGGCCTTGAGGTGCATGCCCAGGTGATGTCCCAGGCGAAGCTGTTTTCCGGCTCGCCGACAGAATTCGGCGCCGAACCCAATACCCAGGTCTCTTTGGTTGACGCCGCCATGCCGGGCATGCTGCCGGTGATCAACGAAATCTGCGTCGAACAGGCGGTGCGCACGGGCCTCGGCCTGCAGGCCCAGATCAATTTGCATTCCGTGTTCGAACGGAAAAACTATTTCTATGCCGATTTGCCCCAGGGCTATCAGATCAGCCAGTACCTTCACCCCATCGTCGGCGAGGGCACGGTGGTCCTCGACATGCCCGATGGTACGGCGCGCGAGATCGGCATCGAACGCCTGCACATGGAACAGGACGCCGGAAAATCCATGCACGACCAGGACCCAAAGCGATCGTTCATCGATCTCAACCGGGCTGGTGTGTGTTTGATGGAAATCGTCTCCAAGCCGGATCTGCGCTCGCCCGAAGAGGCCGGCATCTATGTGCGCAAATTGCGCTCCATCCTGCGCTATCTGGGCACCTGCGACGGCAACATGGAGCAGGGTTCCATGCGCGCCGACGTCAATGTTTCCGTGCGCCCCGTTGGAGAGACCGATTACCGCACCCGGGCCGAGATCAAGAACGTCAATTCGGTCAAATTCATCATGCAGGCCGCCAAGATCGAGGCAACCCGCCAGGTCGAAGTTTGGGAAACCGGCGGCGAAGTTGTCCAGGAAACCCGCCTGTTCGACGCGAACCGTGGCGAGACACGGTCCATGCGGGCCAAGGAGTTCGCTCACGATTACCGCTATTTCCCCGATCCCGATTTGCTGCCCGTGGACTTGAAGCAGGACTTCGTTGACGCCCTTGCCGCCGACTTGCCGGAACTGCCCGATGCCAAGAAAGTCCGCTTCATGGCCGATTACGGACTGTCGGCCTACGACGCCGGCGTGCTGGTGGCGGAGCGGGAGACGGCGGTGTTCTTTGAGCAGGCCGCCGAAGGCCGCGATGCCAAACAGGCGGTGAACTGGCTGACCACCAACCTGTTCGGGGCGCTCAACGCGGTCGGCAAGGGCATCACCGAAAGTCCCATCAGCGCCGCGCAACTGGGTGGCCTTCTGGATCTGCTGGCCGACGGCACGATTTCGTCGCGCATCGCCAAGGATGTTTTCGAAGACATGTTCGAGACCTCCAGGGACCCGGCCGATATCGTCGAGGAAAAGGGCCTCAAGCAGATCACCGACACCGGCGCCATTGAAGCCGCCGTCGACGAGGTGATCGCCGCCAACCCGGGCCAGGCTGATGATGTGCGCGGCGGCAACGACAAGGCCATCGGCTGGTTCGTCGGCCAGATCATGAAGACAACCGGCGGCAAGGCCAATCCGCAGGCCGTCAATCAGATGCTGCGCGATAAGTTGAAGGGCTGATTGCGCCGGGGACATGGCCGACGATCTTACCATTCGCGACTACCGCGACGGGGACCAAGACGCCGTGCTGGCGCTGTTCCGCAAGGTCAATGCCGAATTGGCCCCGGCTGGCATGGAAGCCGCCTTCGCCAATTACGTTGAAAGTGCCATCGCCGATGAAATGGGCCATATTCCGGCATGTTTTCAGGCGCAGGCGGGCAGCGGCTTCTGGGTTGCCGTGCGTCGTGCTGATCTTGTCGGCATGGTCGGCATCGAGCGCGTTTCCGAGACGGAAGCCGAACTGCGGCGCATGTATGTAGATCCGACGGCGCGGCGCCAGGGCAT
>CAZQPC010000440.1:0-3740 GCA_964595005.1 uncultured Magnetovibrio sp. | reverse complement strand
TAGGGGGCATCGAAAATGTGCTAACCTCGGCGAGCCGTTGCTGGTCGGGAGCAAACACAAAACCGATGCTTCTATCTCAAATACAGCATTGCCGAGCTTTGCAGCTTGTTGCGTTGGTTATCATGTGCACTTGCCTAACGCCGCGATGGGCCGGTGCACAAGAGGGTTTTTTGCCGAACCCCAATCTTACGCCGGCACGCGTGGTCGAAATTCAATTGAGCGCCCTGCAGCGCAACGACGATCCCCTACCGGATGCCGGCATCCTCCAGACCTGGGCCTTCGCGCATCCCGAAAACAAACGCCTGACCGGCCCCATCGGCCGTTTCGCGGCAATGATCAGGGGCCCGGGGTTTCGCTTCTTGATCAACCACCGCAGCCATCGGATCAAACCGCTTGTGGAGAACGCCGACTACGCGGTCTATGCCGTTACCGTCGTCAGCACCGATGGTCCGGTCGTTCTGTACCGCTGGGAGGTGGCAAAAAGCGCCGCCGGCGAAACGGCGGGATCATGGATGACAACCGGCGTATCGCCGCCCGTGCCGGTCGGCGAAGAAACGTGAGATCAGCGCCCTCACCCCTTCAGCTTGAAATAATCGGGCCGCCCCGTCGGCCAGGGATCACCCCACATTTGCTGGCCGCCGTCGACGGTGAGGACTTCACCGGTGATAAACTTGCCCGACGGCCCGGCCACATAGACGCAGGCCTCGGCGATATCCCAGGCGTCCCCAGCTTTCAGCATGGGGTTTGATTCTTTGTAACTGGCGGCCCCTTCCGGTGGATAGAGGCCGAAGGCCGTTGTTTCGCAACACCCGGGCGCCACGCAATTGACCCGGATGTTATGCGGTGCCCACTCCACGGCGATGGACTTCGAGAGGTAGATTACCCCGGCGCGGGCCGCCGCCGTGTGGGCGATGCCCGGCAGGCCGCGCCAGATATCGGCGACGATGTTGACAACGTTGCCGGCCTTTCCGGTATCGATCCAGCGCCGGGCCACCGCCTGGGTCATGTACCAGGTGCCGTTGAGGTTGGTATCGATCACCGCGTTCCAGCCCTTCGGCTTGAAATCGATGGCAGCCTGCGGAAACTGGCCACCGGCGTTGTTGACCAGGACATCGACGCCGCCGAAATCGGTCCAGGCCTTGGCGACGAAATCATCGACCGCATCAGGGTCGCGGATTGACATGACGTGCGACGACACCTCGCCCCCAAGGCTTTCGAAAAACGCCGTGGCGGCGGCCAGTTTTTCTTGATTGCGTCCGCAGATGACCAAATTAGCGCCCAGCCTGGCGAACAGGGTGGCGATGGCCTTGCCCAACCCGCTGCCGGCACCGGTGACGATGATCGTCTTCGAGGCGAACAAATCGGGCCGGTAGACCGTCTCCATATCCATGAGTTGGTCATCGCTGAAACCGTAGGCCGGCACGTCTTCGGGCGCATTCGCCATCATTCCACCTTTCTGAATATCGACCAACTCTGGGTCCGCCCGGAAAACCTATGGCATCTCAAGGGGCGCGACAATGGTGCCGCCGGGCCGGTTGACCTGCCTCAAGGGACGGCTAGGCTGTGGGCTTATGATGGACGGCCGAAAAAGGAGATCAACGTCATGAACGCCCCGGCAGAAAACCAAGACGGCTACGACACCAGCGCCGAAAACCTGAAGGCGCTGGCCGAGCAGTTGATCCTCACCTTGCGCATCCGCTCAATCCCCATCGGCATGAAACTTTTCGAAGACGCCGAAGAGATGCAGCAGGTCCCCGGTCTGAGGACGCCGACAGCGGCGTTCCATTTCACCATGTGCCAACTGGTCGGCCAGGTGCGATCCGCCGGTTTTACCCTGGGCATCGTCCACGAAAACACCCGCATGAATTCCAACTGCGGCGGCATCGTCGGCCTGAACGCACCGGGAGAATCGTATCTGACCGGTGAGAACATGGACGGTGTGTGGTTTGAAAACCGGGAAGCCTCATTCCAACATCAGGCCCAAATGACCCGTGTCGAGCCGAAATATGCTGGGCTTTGCGCGACGCCGCTGCGCTCTGGCCGGTTGGACCCGCCCGATATCGTACTGTTCTACGCCAACCCGGCGCAGACCATCCTGTTCGTCAACGGCCTGCAATGGAAGAGATACAGGCGCTACGATATGACCATCACCGGCGAAAGCGCGTGTTCCGATTCCTGGGGCCGGGCCCTGGCGACGGGCGAAACGTCGATCTCGATCCCGTGCTACGCCGAACGCCGCTACGGTGGCGTCGCCGACGATGAAATGCTGCTGGCCATGCCGCCGGACGAGTTCGTGCGCGGCATGGAAGGCCTGGCCGGCATCGGCAAGGTCGGTCTCCGCTACCCGATCCCGGCTTACGGCACGCAAATGGACCCGGCCATGGGGATGGGGGTGAGTTACCCGGCAAAACAATAGGTTCGGCGTACTCAAGCACGATGGGGATGGCCGGGTTGGCCATCGTGCGCGGGTGCAGGGATACTTGCCTAAACGATCATTCCTGAGGGACTATCACAAGATTAGGCCTCAACCGGCCACCAACCTCAGAAACCGTGCGGCTTGCTCGACTTCGGCCGTCATATTCCGTCGCCGATCGATGGCCTCGCGGTCCTCGCCCCACCGTTCGGCCTGAAAAATTTCATCCAGCAGGGCGGCGTTCAAGCCCTCCTCCCACGACAAGCGCCCGCCGGCGACGGCCAACCCCAAACCAAGAGAACCATACACCTGTGTCATGCGCACAACGGCGGTCAGCGCGAAGGTTTCATAGGCGCCAACGGCATCATTGAGCGCATCAAGTGAATCTTCGGGCTGATCCCGGTGAATGATGCCCGTTGTCACCACCAGAGCAGCACCTAATTCTGACGCCAACCAATCGAGGACAGGCTGCCAATGAGCGTCTTGCCGTTCAACGAGGTCGGGCGGCGCATCAGCTCGGTAGCACAGGAGATCATGAGCACCATATCCGGCAGTTTCAGCGATGACGGTCTCGCGGTTCGGCGCGACCCGGTCCAAGGCCGTACAGGCCAACTGCATCATCGGCATGGATGCGGGATTTATGGTCTCGGACTGAGCCTGCCATTCAGCGGTCACGGCATCGGCCAAAGCGCCGCTCGGCAGTGTCAGATCGGCACCCATTGGCGTTTTTACCGGTCGGCCGTCCAGTTCCACCCGGAACCCAC
This sequence comes from uncultured Magnetovibrio sp., assembly GCA_964595005.1. Taxonomy (GTDB): domain Bacteria; phylum Pseudomonadota; class Alphaproteobacteria; order Rhodospirillales; family Casp-alpha2; genus UBA3470. The sequence continues at coordinate 563 of CAZQPC010000440.1, read as the reverse complement.
CGCCGGCCTCAGGAACGGCGGCCGCTTCCTTGTAGAAGCGGCGCGCCGCTTGTCCGCTCATCGTTCGCTGGACTCTAGTTACCGAACAGGCTCTTCAGGCCCTTGGAGATGCCTTCCACCGGATTGGCCGGCAGGGCTTCCTTCTTCGGCGCAGGTGCCGAGCCTCCAGTGCTTCCGGACGGGCTTTTCGCCTTCGCCGGTTTGGCTTCCGCCATCTTGCCAGGCACCACCTTCTTGCCGGCCAGGGCCGGGGTGCAATAGTCGTTGCTGTCGGTCGATGGCACGGCGGATTTGGCGACTTTCTCAACCAACAGCGAAAGGCCCATGGTGGCGATGGCGGCACCGGTGCGCGCCGCGCCGGCGGCAACGTTGCCAGCTGCCGCGGCGGCATCGATCTCCCAGTCGGGCTTGGCGAAGGTGCCCTTGATGGTCACCGGCACCATCACCGCGCTGGCCAGATTGGCCTTCTTGGAGCGCGGATCAACCTTCAGCTTCATGCCTTCGGTTGCCAAATTGGCGCCGCCGGTCCCAATCACCGAAATGCCACCGGTCTCGAAAACGAC
>CAZQPC010000439.1:0-3753 GCA_964595005.1 uncultured Magnetovibrio sp. | reverse complement strand
ATCATTGAGCCGGTTGATCATGTTGAACATGGCACACGCCATGGACACCTCGACAATTTCCGCGTCCGTGCAGTGGCGCCGCAGTTCTTCCCAGACGGGCTTTTCCTTGTGCGCCGTGTTGCGGGTCATGGCCTCGGCCCAGGCGATCACTGCCTTTTCCTTGTCCGTGAACAGCGGGCTCATTTTATAGGCGTCACTGTCCAGGGCCTCGCATTCGTCGGCACCGATGCCCAGGCCCTTGCCGTAAATCGAGGTGTGCGCCGTGCAGTATTGGCAGGCGTTGGTCATCGAGGTCTTGATGTTGGCCAGATTGCGCAGCCGCGCATCCGTGGTCGGGCCGAGGCCGGGCTGGCGCACGGTGGCGACGAGACCCAGAAACCAGCGCGCGATATAGGGGCTGTGATTACCCAGGATGCGGACCAGGTTCGAGGTCCGCCCGAGAAACTGATCGGAGGCCGCGAAAACCTCTTTAGCGACCCCGCCGGCATCGTCGTGCGAAAGGCCTGTAATGCGTTGAGACATGAGAGTTTCCCTATCGATTTAAGGCGCCGGTATTCGGATTTGATGATGGCGCGTCACGGCCGCCGATGGCCGCACGATCAAGCATAGACAATCCTCATCATTATAAGAAATTATAATAAATAATGATTTTGATTATCAATTTTAATCATTCAACCGGCACCACGATCCAACAATCCGGCCCAGGCATCCAATATCCGCTGAATTTCGCCGCGCAACAGATCACGGAAGATCGTCGCCTGGGGGGTCAGCGGCGCGCGCGTCGTCTCGACGACGGCCAGATCGACATGCAGCGGCGGATCGACCAGCGGCCGCACGGCAAGCCGGGTGCGGTCGAATTCCTGAGCCAACAGGACCGTCGGCACCACCGACAGCCAGTCGGATTGGGCAATGAAATCCAAATTGCCGGTCATGGCGCTCAGTTCCATGATGCTTTCGATCTTCGCACCCGCCGTCTCGCAATAGGCGCTCAGATGTTTGCGCCGGAAATTCGGCGGGCTCGGCATGACGATTTTCATGGGCGCCAACTCGGCCAGGCGCACCGGCTGCAGATGGCGGTGCGGGCCGTCCCTTTTGGCGATCAGAACCTCGCGGTCGCGCACCAAAGGCGTCACCCGAAGCCCCAGCGCCCCTTCCGAACCCGGCACGATGGCGAAATCCAGTTCACCGGCGCGGACCATGTCGGTCAGGGTGTCTGAGTAGGATTCAAGCACGTGGATTTCGATATTGGGGTGCTCAACCGTGAACCGCTTCAGCGCCGGCGCCAGGGCACCCATGGACAGCGCCGGGATGACGCCGACGTCGAGCTTGCCGCTAAGTGTTTCGGCGCTATCACGGGCCCCGCGCTCGGCGGTTTCCAGGCGGTGCAGGATATCGACACAGTCGCGGTAAAAGCGCCGGCACTGGGCCGTCGGTTCGGTCTGTTTGGCGCCGCGCGTGAACAACCGAATGCCCAGTTCGGTTTCCAACTGTGCAATATGCTGGGAAATGCCCGACTGGGTCGAGCCCTCCCGCGCCGCGGCGCGGGTAAACGAGCGTTCCTCGTAGACCGCGACAAGCGAACGCATGTGCCGAAGCGTCGTCATCGGTTCGGCTGCGCGGGCTGAGAAATAAGCATCATGGATGTAGCCTACCGATAATTTCCGGCGGATCGAGTGTTTCCGTCCGGGCGCCAGACGGTTCCCAAATTCGGTAAATTTCGCTAGGGTGAGGCTGAATTAAACGTGTCCGGGACATAACGGACGGGGGAAGCCATGTTTTTAAACTCACTGAACAACGACCAAAGGAAGTCGTTTTTGGCGCTGGCCACCAAAATGGCCTTGGCCGACGGGCGCGTCGCCGTGCAGGAAGTCGCCATCCTGCAGGAACTGGCCGTTACCTTCGGCCACGAATTGGATGTGCCGGCGGAAGAAGTTTATGGCGGCATCAACACCGCACCCTTCGACAACCGGTCATCGCGCGCGTTGACGATGATGGCCATGTACTTCGTCGCCCACGTCGACGAACATTTGCACATCGATGAATCGACCGTCCTGGTCGAAGTCAAAGAGGCCTTCGGTTTCTCGGACGCCGACGCCGAGCGCCTGAAAGCGTGGGCGATTACCGAAGCCGAGGTCTTCAACGCCGTCAACGCGTTCATTGACGAGACCTGAACCATTTCGTCTTGACCCGGCCTTCGTCTTTCCTGACGTTTTCTGTCCTGACATTTTTCCGGGCCGCCCTGGCGCTGGTGATGGTCGTCGCCGGCAGCCTGCATTTTGCCGCGACCGAAGCCTACGTGGCGATCATGCCCGATTACCTGCCCTGGCACCCGGAACTGGTCTATCTCAGCGGTGTGCTTGAAATTCTGTTCGGCCTGGGACTTCTCCATAGGAAAACCCGAGGCGCCGCCGGCATGGGCCTGATCGCACTTTATGTCGCCGTGCTGCCCGCCAACCTCAACATGGCGGTGTACGACATCCAGCCGGCCGGTTTCCACATTCCGGCCGTACTCCTGTGGGCCCGGCTGCCGTTCCAGTTGGTCTTCATCTATTGGGCCTGGCGGGTTTCCCGGCCGGAGCCTGTCGGCGTTGAAGGATCCGGTTGAAATGCTGATGACCGCGCTGATTGATCAAATGACGTGTGGCGGACAATGACGGAATGGCGGGCAACGCCGATTGTATCCGCGGAGTTGTGGCGCCCGGTTCAAAATTTCTGAAGATACGGCATCACGGCGCGCGTCGGCCCCCGAAATATGTTGAAATGTCACGATACACCGTTCCTGGGCGCTGTTCGCTATAGTTTGGCGGTGAATTCGGTGCGACGATGCCGACGTGCGGTTTGTTGTCCGTTGCAATTTCGTAAGCTTGGGTCGTGCGGTGGCCGGAATAGGCCCAGGTGCGGCCCGTACCAGGTTGGAATCGCAAGTGCAGTTCAAACTACTTCGATATTTTTCCGCCGCCAGCGCGGCGGCTATTTTGACCTTGGCCGCGACCTTGTTGATTTTCTACGGCCGCAGCGCCGAAGACCAACTGGTGTCGACCGTCGAGCACGACAATATCGTCCTGGCGACCGCCATCGCCAATGACCTCATTGCGACCTTTCCGGCGCATTTCGACGTCCCGCACACAACCGGCACGCTGAAAGAAAATCATCACCGCCATCATATCTCCGAAATTGACGGCAAGCTGCGACGGTTGGTCGAAGGCTCGCCCATTCTGGCGGTCAATTTCTATTGGAATGATTTGATCATCTACGCGTCGCAAAAGGAGCTCATTGGCACGGTCAAGAAAACCGCCGGTTTTCGGAATGTGCGGACCGAGCGTAAAGCCGTCAGCAAGCTTGTCTTCGAGGGGACCTTTAACGCGTTTGAGGGTGAGGTTACCGATCGCAACATCGTTGAAACCTATGTCCCGGTGCGGTTGCCCGACCACTTAAGGCAATCCGGCGGCAGCTTGATCTCGGAGATTTATACGGACGTATCGGCGGTGATCACCGAAATCGATACGGCCAAAAGACGGCTTCTGGCCTGGCTGGCTCTCGGGTTCGGCGCCTTGTACGTCATGCTTTTCCTCATTGTCAGATACGCAGACGCGATGATTAAGCGTCATGAACAGCGGTTCACGGATTTCGCCGAAGCGGCATCGGACTGGTTCTGGGAGATGGATGAGCACCTGCGCTTCACCTATTTCTCGCCGCGTAACGAACTGGTGACCGGGTTCGGCCTCGACGCGTTTATCGGCAAGACCCGTTCGG
>CAZQPC010000438.1:0-3760 GCA_964595005.1 uncultured Magnetovibrio sp. | reverse complement strand
TCATATGTACTTGATTGGCTGGATCGTTTCGGGGATACACCTGTGATCCTCGAATTTCGCAACGCGGCGCGTGGTGATATCGAGCGCTCCATCGACCTGGTCCGGCGAGCCGCCGGTTCCGACAATTTAGGGAGACCTCAGAATGGCGAGTAATCTTGGCATCGACCGCGCGGATTTGAAAATTGGCCCGGGCCATCCGGTTTTCATCATCGCCGAAGCCGGTATCAACCATGAGGGCGACCTGGACGTTGCCATGGAACTGGTCGATGCGGCAGCGACGACCGGAGCCGACGCCGTTAAGTTTCAGACCTTCGTGACGGAATTGGTCATTACCCGTCGCACACCGAAGGCCAATTACCATATTGAGACGACTGGCGACGATGATGTGGAAAGTTGGTTCGAGCTGATCAAACGCGAAGAACTGCCGCTGAATGACTTTGCCAAGATCAAGGCCCGCTGCGACGAGAAAGGCATTCTGTTCCTGTCGACGCCCTACGACATGCCCAGCGTCGATACTTTGAAGAGCATTGGCGCGCCGGCCATTAAAATCGCCTCGACGGATACCAATAATATCCCGCTGTTGCGCTACATGGCGAAAACCGGGTTGCCGCTATTGCTATCCACTGGCATGACCGACATGACTGAGCTGACCCAGAGCATTGCCGCGATCCGCGGTGCTGGCTGCACGGACCTGGCGGTCATGCAGTGCACGGCCGAATATCCGGCGCCAACGGACCAGATCAACCTCAAGGCCATGAACACCATCGGCGATACCTTCGATGTCGCCGTCGGCTATTCCGATCACACGGAAGGCGAAGCGGCCGCCATTGCCGCCGTTGCCATGGGCGCTTGTGTCTACGAAAAACATTTCACCTTGGACAAGACGGCGGCTGGACCCGATCACCGGGCCTCCATGGAGCCCGACGAATTGAAGGCGCTGATCGTCAAAATGCGCCAGACCGAACAAATGCTCGGCGACGGCGATAAGCGGATCATGCCGTGTGAAGCAAAGAACAAGCCGATCCTACAGAAAAGTATCGTCGCCGCCCGGGCCTTGAGCGCCGGCACGGTACTGACAGAGGATGATCTGTTGACCAAACGGACCGGCGGCGTCGGGATCGCCCCGACCCGCTTCGATGATGTTGTCGGCAGCACCCTCAAGGCTACTTTGGAAGCCGATGAACCCCTCACCGATGACGCCCTCGGTTGAGTAACCTCACCTCCACCGTCCACCCTCTGGAAAATTAGGCCGTAGAAATTGGAAAGCGTACTTATCACCGGCGGCGCCGGATATCTTGGTTCGATCATGGTGCCGGCCCTTCTCGACCGCGGCCATCAGGTCACGGTTATCGACAATTTCATGTACCGGCAAAACAGTCTGGCACCGTGCTGCGCCAATCCAGGTTTCCGGGTCGTGAAAGCCGATGTCCGCGACCAGTCCCTGATGGAAGGCGAATATGCCAAACACGATATCGTCATTCCCCTGGCCGCCATCGTCGGCGCGCCGGCCTGCAAGATGCGCCCCGATGAGGCCACCGCCATCAATCTGAACGCGGTCCGCCATGTGACCGAAAACATCTCGCCGGACCAAAGGTTGCTCTATCCGGTAACCAACAGCGGTTACGGTATCGGCGACACGGATGCCATGTGTACCGAAGAAAGCCCGCTACGCCCAATCTCTCAATACGGCATTGAGAAAGTCGAGGCCGAGCGAATCATCTTGGAGACCGGCAATGCCGTGACCTTTCGCCTGGCCACCGTGTTCGGCATGGCGCCACGCATGCGGGTCGATTTGCTGGTCAACGATTTTACCTACCGCGCGGTTTATGACCGGTTCGTCGTGTTGTTCGAATCGCACTTCCGGCGCAATTACATTCACATCCGCGATGTCGCCAAGGCGTTTCTGTTCGGCCTCGACAACTACGGCATCATGAAAGGCGAGACCTATAACGTCGGCCTGTCGGAAGCGAATTTGACGAAACGCCAGTTATGTGAGGAAATTCAAAAGATTTTGCCCGAGTTTCATATTCTGGAATCGAACATTGGCCAGGACCCCGACAAGCGCGACTACCTCGTCAGCAACGAAAAGATCGAAGCGTTGGGATGGCGGCCCGACCATTCCTTGCAGAGCGGCATCGAGGAACTCGTCAAAGGTTTCACCATGATCCGCAGCGGCGGCGCGTTCGATAATTTGCCATAGAAAGAACGCATCAATAGTGAACCAAAGAATCCTGACTCGGACCAATATTCATCACTTACTGTCGGGGCTTGGTCTTGAGCCGGGTACCGACGTGATGGTGCATGCCGCATTAAGGGGTATCGGATATTTGGTCAACGGCCCAGACGATATTGTCGATGGGATTTTGGACTGTATCGGCCCAGCGGGAACGTTGTTGGCACCTGGCCACTCAGGCCAGCTTTGTGACCCGAAAGATTGGACGGCGCCTGCGGCACCGGAAACGGCAATTGAACTGATCCGCGCCAACATGAAACCGTTTGATCGGAAACGGACGCCAGTCCGAAATCGCGGTGGCGTGGCCGAAGCAGTTTTCCGGCATCCTGAGGTGGCAAGAAGCAACCATCCCCTGGTTTCTGTTCTCGCCATCGGGGGCAATGCAAAGGCCTATACGGAAAGTCATCCGCTACACGCGAGCGAAGGTGTCGGCAGTCCCTGCTATCGATTATACGAACGAGGGGGAAAAGTACTGCTGTTCGGCGTCGATATGGGCGGCTGTACGGCCCCTCATGTTGCCGAGTACATTGTCGACTGTTCGTATTTGAAGGATAACGTGAGGAATGTCCTTGTCGCCGACGAAGATGGTACTCGCAAGTTTGTTCGCCTCGCCCGATATCCAGGGACGTCCGATTACTTCACAAAACTGCAACCCCACTTGATGTCGGTTGGTGCATGCTCACAAACGTACTTGCATGATTATCCCATTGCCATGTTCGATCTCCGCACCGCGGTTGACCATTCGGTGAAACGACTTCGAGATGATGAAAATTATTTCCAACACCCCTAGCAGATGTAGGTCCTATGACTGATTCCGGAAAAGTAATTTCAACCTCCGTCCGTGAGCAATTCGACCTCAATGGCCGGGTTTGCCTGATTACCGGCGGCGCCGGGTATCTGGGCCGTCAGTTCGCAGACGCCTTGGCCGAGATGAACGGCCGCCCGGTGCTCATAGACTTTGAGCCGAACTCGCTTCGCGAAGCCGCCGAACAGCTTGGCTATCCGGCGTATGATGCCGATGTCACGAATAAGGAATCGTTGAGCGCCGTTCGCGATAAGGTTATGGCCGAAATGGGCAGCATTGACGTTCTGGTTAATTCCGCTGGGCTGACCAAGCACGGTTGCGAGGCCGACCCTGAACGGTTTTTCGCGACCTTCGAAGATACGGACCGCGAGGTTTGGGATGCCGGCCTGAGGATCAACCTGACCGGCGTCATGCTGTGCTGTCAGGTGTTTGGCCCACCCATGGTCGAACAGGGCCGTGGCGCGATCATCAACATCGGCTCCGATATCGGCCTGATCAGCCCCGACCAGCGCATCTATGCCCCCGATGAGCACGGTTACGAAGGCGTTGATTTCAACGCGCCGGCGTTTTATTCGGCGTCGAAAGCCGGCGTCATCCATCTGACCAAGCACCTGGCGACGCTGTGGGCGGCACATGGTGTGCGAGTCAATTCGATCTCTCCAGCCGGTGTCGAACGCGCCCATGATCCAGCTTTCGTGAAACAATTGGCATCCCGAATTCCC
>CAZQPC010000437.1:0-3763 GCA_964595005.1 uncultured Magnetovibrio sp. | reverse complement strand
TCGCGCCTTGGGCCTCGCTGCGGGCTTCGGCCAGGGAGGCTTCGTAGGCCGCCAACGCGGTCTCCGCCTCTTTTTTCAATTCCTCGGCGCGCCCCAGATTGTCGTCGATGCGTTTCTGGCGGGCTTCCAGGGCACCGGAAATGCGTGGGCCGGCGACGCGCCACATGACCAGGAACAGGGCTCCGAACATAATGACCAGCCAGAAGACCTGACTAGGGTAGGTGCTGATATCAAGCTGCGGCATGGATACGTTGCCTCGTCATCAGGGCGTCCCCGCCGGTCACTGGACCGGCGGGGAGAGTGCCTAGAGGAACAGGATCATGAACGCGATGACCAGCGCGTAGAGTGCGATGGCTTCGACCAGGGCGAAGCCGATCCAGGTCATTTGGGTGACTGCGCCGGCGGCGGCCGGGTTACGGCCGACGGCCTGAATGAAGGACGCGAAGATGGAGCCAATCCCGATACCGGCGCCGATCACGCCGATGGCAGCAAGGCCGGCACCAATCATTTTAGCGGCTGCGAGTTCCATTTTTCTGTTTCCTCGTTAGTGGTGAATGTCGGGACGCGGTGCGCTAGTGCAAATGCAGCGCATCATTGAGATAGAGACAGGTCAGGACCGTGAACACGTAGGCCTGAAGGAAGGCGATCAGGAGTTCCAGTCCGGTCAGCGCGAAGACCGCCAGGAACGGCACAAAACCGAAGACCCCCAGTGAAATTATGAAGCCCGCGAATACCTTCATCAGCGAGTGTCCGGCGAGCATGTTGGCGAACAAGCGCACGGACAGGCTGATCGGGCGGGAGAAATACGAGATGATCTCGATGACCACGGCCAGCGGCGCCATCCAAAGCGGCGTCCCCGGCGGCAGGAAGAAAGCGAAGAAGCGCAGTCCGTGTTTGACGAGCCCGATCAATGTCACGCCGATGAAAATGATGGCGGCCATGGTGAAGGTGACGATGATATGGCTGGTGTAAGTGAACCCATACGGGATCATGCCCAGCATATTACCGCCCAACACGAACATGAACAGGGTAAAAATGAACGGAAAATAGCGGCGGCCCTCCGAGCCCACGGTATCGCGCAACATATTGGCGACGAACAGATATCCGAGCTCGGCGATGGACTGCATGCGGCTCGGCACCAAGGCCGGGCGGCGCATGCCGACGATCATGACTAAGGTGATCACGACGACGGCGATGGCCATAAAGGCGGCTGAATTGGTGAACGACAGGTCGAGCCCACCGGCCTTGAGTGGGATCAAGGGTTTTATGATGAACTGTTCGAGCGGCGAGTGTTTCTCAGCCAATTCACTGGTTCCCCTGGTCCCCACCGGCGCGGTCTTCGGCGTCCGGCTCCTCTTTGACGTAACCGGCGGCGTATCCATTGCCGCTGGAAATCCTGTAGACGTTCAACATGCCAGCCGCTCCCCCGAGCAGGATGAAGACCAGCATCAGCCAAGGCCTAGTCCCGAGCCAGCCGTCTAGCAGCCAACCGAAACCGCCACCCACGGCGACGGCGGAAATTAACTCTATGCTGACCCGGAAAGCAAGTCCAATCCCGGACATCTGGGCATTCTTTTTGTGGCCTGGTTTGTTGAGCGGATCCAGGGCCTGCTCTCGGGCCTGCTTGAGGCGCCCGTCGAAGGAAGCCAAGTCCGATTTTTCGCCGTTATCAGACATAAATTCGCCTCTTAACTACCTTTATCAGTGGCACCCTCATCGGAAATAGGCCCCGGGGAAATAGGCTAGGGCCGGGAAGACCCGGGCCAGGCGCGCCGTCTGGGCAATTCGCCCGGCCCGCATGCCGTCCGCGATCATCACCGCCGCCGACGGCGCGACCAAATGGCGCGCCAGCATGTCGAGCACCGGCTGCAGGAGCGCAACGGCTCGGCCGCCGCGCTGGGCCGTGCGCGGGGCCGTGCGCTGGGGCGGGTAGGATGTCCAATCGGCGATAATATTGCCGGCCCGCGCATTCAGGTCGCGGACCAGGGCATCGGTGCCGTCGATGGCGGCGAAAATCTTGCAATTGCGCAGCGTGCGGAGTTTGGCCGCCATGCCGTCGAGGGGCGCCGTCGGGGCGTTTGCGGGCAAGGCCGTCAGATCAAACACCAGGGCCTCCGTGCGGACGCCCCGGTCCAGCAGGATCGAGGCGTATTGCCGGTAGCTCAGACCCAGCTCATCGGCCCGGCGTTTGCGCATCCGGATCACTTCGACGGGCGGATTGCCCCAAACCTCGCGGCGCGCCTTGTTCCAGCAATAGCCGGTCCACGACCCCGCATGTAAGGCCGGGCCTTGGTTGTGGCCGATGCCGATGGTTTCTGACGGCGCGGAAGTCATGAGGTGTTTGCGCATGTTCTGTTACCCATTTCCGGCCAGCCTATACCTGCCCGCCGGCCGGTTCACGCAATTCCGCTGCCCGTCTCATAGGTTTCGTGTCCAAAGGTGTCCATGGGTGGACAAAGGTATCCATTTGCGCCGCCGCCGCCGTACCCCACCGGCCGCAACGCCGCGCCGGCCCTGGGTTTCAGAGATGGATACCTTTGCAATGTGTTTGTGATTTCGGGCATAAGGGTATCCAAAGGTGTCCATTTTGGCCGCCGCCGCCGGGTGTAGCCCGGCCGCGAAAGCGCCGCCGATCCGTTTTCGGGGGGGCTGCTGGGGCGCGGCCCGCGCGGTGGAAACAACATATCCTCAACCTCGGTTCACGGCTTTGGTTTTCAAAGCCTTCAACAACATGACAAGGTATAGTATCCTAGGAAAAAAGTCAAGAACAATCTTCAATTTGAGTCACCCCAGCTTAGCGTTCAAACACCGGAGTCGATTCTAATTCCCCATGGACGTACCATTACATGACCAATTTGCGAATTTGGGGAGATCACCGATGTCGAACGAAATCCATACACCCACCAAAGCGGAAATCGAGGCCCGGGTCAGCCGGTTTTCCGAGTTGAAACCCATGTCGGTCGCCGGAGAATTGGACTGGGTCGGCCAGGACGCGATGGACTTGTTTTATGCCCGCAAACTGATGCCGGTCATCTTGAATGACGCCGACAGCGCGTTTGGCGACGCGTCGCCGATTACCGGCGCGGCCGGATCGACGATGTTCGTATCGATCATGCCGCCGGGCCAGGGGCCCTGCCTGCATTCCCACAATGGCACCTTTGAGACGTTCATGGTGCTGGAAGGAACGATTGAATATTACATCGGTGAGCCCATCGAACACACGGTGGTGCTCAACAAATGGGACGTCTTGTCGTGTCCGCCGAAAGTTTATCGGGGATTCAAGAATATCGGCGATGCGGATGCGGTTCAGCTGACGGTGATTACCGGCATCGAAGACGGCAGCGATGACGTTTCCGTCCCCGATTCGATCGCCCGGCAGGCGGAAAGAGACTTCGGCAAGAAAGTCGCCGAAGGGTTCCGGTCGTTCTTCCATTTCGATCCGCCTAATGGATAAAATCTAACATATGGTACCCATACGATCCCTGATCCCGACTTCTCGGCAGGAGGGAATTCGCCGGCGATGCCATCGCATCGTCAAGAGTTTCCGACGCCCTGAGAAGCCGGGATCAGGGACCCGCAGGGCGGCTTCACAAGCTCACCGGATGCGTTGCACGATGCTCGTGACGCGATGGCATCACAGCGCACCGCGCGCCTGTCCGGATGAACTTGGGAAGCCGTCGTATGGGTACCATATGTTAGATTCTATCCACTAATACCAAATTGCATTAATAATGACCCATAGAGATCGTCCGTACAGCCCGCT
>CAZQPC010000436.1:0-3770 GCA_964595005.1 uncultured Magnetovibrio sp. | reverse complement strand
GACCGGGTTAGCTTCCGCGACCAACTTCGGGCCGCTACATCGGGCGATCCCATTCTTGAGGCCGTCGCTGCGTCTCTGATCGCGGTTCACGCCGTCGCTTGTGCCGAGGCCACCGCCATCGAAGACGAACTCCTGGCCATTGCCCGCGACAGCGACTTGGCGCGTCGGTTGATGACCGTCCCCGGCGTCGGACCCATCGTCGCCCTCAACTTCATCGCCACCGTCGATGATGCCGGCCGGTTTGCCAAGGCCAAGAATGTTGGTGCCTATCTAGGGCTCACGCCGCGACGATACCAGTCCGGTGAGATTGACTATTCGGGCCGCATCTCGAAGCGAGGCGACGGCGCTATGCGCACGTTGCTATTTGAAGCGGCTAACGTGTTGATTACCAGGGTGCGCCGGTTCTCGCCGCTCAAGGCTTGGGCGGTGCGGCTCGCCGCGCGCAAGGGGTTCAAGAAGGCCTGCGTTGCAGCGGCCCGAAAGATCGCCGTGGTGATGCTGCGCCTGTGGCGCGACGGAACGACATTCGCCTGGAGCAAAGAGGAGATGCCGGCATGATTGATTAGGTTCACCTGATCCCGTTCCACGAGAACGGAGCGCTGTCCCACCGGGACGGAGGCGGGATGATCTCGCGTGGAATGTCGAGGCCAGGCTTAATCGAGCACGGACCTCGCAGCGGACCTTCAGAGACATCCAGTCCCCGACGCCATCATGGGGCGACCCGCGAAGCGGAGCCGACCCCGGAGAGAACCATGAGCCCGGTGAGACACATAAAACCTGCCCTTGTACGAGAGGCCGCAATTAGAGAACATTATTCGTTAAAATTTCCGCTGCCGCCGTATGACAGGGATGAGGCCGGCGATCGCTCGACTTGAGGGCGTCGCGTCGTTGTGCGCGGGGGGCTGGCACCGGGGCTTCGGAGCGGCTTCGATACCATCCAAGATGCATCTATGAACCGGCAGGCTCTGCGCCGGGGGCGCCGAGTTTTCAGCTGCAGCGGGCGCCGGCTAGAACGCCACGAATATGGGCTGATGATCCGATCCCTGGGCGTCCGCGTCGACCCACATTTTGCTGACCTGATCGGCCAGGTCCGGGGTCATGAAGGCGTAGTCGATGCGCACCATGCCGTTGGCGCTGCCACAGGTCGGACCGGTTTCGGCGTCGTTGCCGATGGAAGTCCAGACATCCACCAGACCGTCGAGGCGGCTGATGCGGCCGTATTTGGGGTCGTCGGGACCGGCCAGCAGCTCGTATTCCGGGTCCGTCGGTTTCATGTTGAAATCGCCCAGGAACATGGCCGATCTGGGCATGTCGATGAGCGGGCCGTCGGCGGTCCAGTGTTCGCCGGCCTTGCGCCCGGTGACGACGCCGCCCTGGCCCGGGGTCTCGCGCAATATGCGGTTCAAGGTGCCGATCTGGACACGGCGTTCGGTTGCCGCGGCGTGACCCAGGTGCACGGAATGAACCCGAACGGCGCCCAACTTGGGCGTGTTGATGACGCCTTCCAGGGCGGAACGCTGCAGGGCCAGTTGGTCGACCATGCCGAATTTCGGCAACAAATGATTGCGGCTGGACAGGATCGGCCACTTGGATAACAGCATATTGCCGAACTGGCGGCGCCGATTGGTGACCCGGCCGTCATCGGCGACAACACTGGCATCCAGGTTGACGCCGCCGCCGTAGACCCAGAAGTGGTGAGGGAACAAGGCGCCTATTTCCGCCGCCTGATCGGCCAGGCCGGTGGACGAGAAATAGCGTTCCACTTCCTGCAGGGCGATGATGTCGGCGTCGCCGATCTCATCGGCGATGCGCTGCAAGTCGATGCGGCCGTCCTTGCCGGTGCCGTATTGGATATTGTAGCTGACGATAATCATGGGCGGGTTTTATCAGGTCGCCCGGTGGCGCACCATGTCTCATTTGGTCGGCGCGAACAGCAAAATCCAGCCAATGCGGACCGGGCCGGGCGGGAAATCTAACCGGCCGTTTGGTTGCGCCGTTGGCGAGCCGCCTTGGCGACGTTCAGGGCTTCCGCCAGGGAAATCTTGCCGTCACCGTCAATGTCGAGAACGGCGAACCGCGCCATGCCCTTGGTTTCGAACTCAGCAATGGAAATCCGGCCGTCACGGTCCGTGTCAAACCAGGCAAAACGCGACAGCCAAGCCTGATCGGCGCGCAATTCACGCGGGCTCAAGCGGCCGTCGCGGTCCGCATCGACGCGGGCAAACCGCTGGTAGCGGGCGTTGTGCAACTCATCCAAGGTGATCACGCCGTCCGTGTCCCGGTCGATGGCCCGGAACCAGTCCGGCGCCGGCGGGCCGGCAAGCGCCGGTGCCGCCAGAAGGACCAGGGCCACGGCAATTAGAGGTCTCATGACAAGGAACTCCCGAATAATGATACAACCGACGCTAGCCGGCAAAAATGAAGGAAAAGCTAAGGGCCGTGAGGTTTACATGGCCCGGGCCGGGGGCGGTGGTTTAAACTCACGGCACTGGGTAGCACGAAGGGAGCCGGTCCATGCCATTTGTCCACCGCGATGCCAACGGCGTCATTCAGGCCGTCTATGAGGATTTTCTGGAAGGCACGGAGGAGGTCGACCCCGCCGACCCGGGCCTGGTGGATTTCATCAAACGCAACCTGCCCCACGCCGGCAATGTGCTGTCCGACGAATGGGTCCAGTCGGATTTGGCCCTGGCCCGCGTGCTTGAGGATTTGATCGAAGTACTGATGGAAAAGAAACTGATCCTGTTCACCGATTTCCCCGAAGGCGCCCAACAGAAGTTGCGCGAACGGCGCGGCCTGCGTAAGGAACTGTCCTACGTGGAGGGCCTGTTCGGCGAGGACGAGGCGGATTTCGACAGCGGCGGGAACGGTCTCCTGTAGGCCGCCCCGGTCGCCCCAATTCCGCCCATGGACCCCCTCTGGATCAAGTATGTCCACATTCTCGGCGCCGTGGTGCTGTTCGGCACGGGGCTCGGCACGGCCTTTCAGATGTGGGCCGCGCACCGCGCGCCCGATGTCCGCGTCCTGGCCCGGGTGAGCCGCCAGGTGGTCTGGGCCGATTGGCTGTTCACGGCGCCGGCGGTTGTCGCCCAGCCGTTGAGCGGCCTGTGGCTGATCCATGAGAGCGGATACGATTGGTCGGAAGGCTGGGTCATCTGGTCCGCGGTGCTGTTCGTCATTGCCGGACTGTGCTGGCTGCCGGTTGTTTACCTGCAGATCCGCATGGCCGGCTTGAGTGCCGAAGCGGCAAAAACGGAAAGCACTCTGCCAGCGCTATATTTCACCTGCTACCGGCGCTGGTTCATCTTGGGCTGGCCGGCCTTCGCGGCCCTGCTGGGGGTCTTTTATCTGATGATCTTCAAACCGAATATTTAGGCCATGGCCAGCGTCTTCACCGTGATGATCCTGGGCGGCACAGGCGTTTTCGGGCGGCGCATCGGCCAACGCCTGGGGGGCCATGGAAACCTGCGTATCATCATCGCCAGCCGCTCGGCGGACCGGGCCGGCGACACGGCGGCCGAGATCGGCGCGGCGGCGGGCCGTGGCGTGGTGCTGCCGGGGGGTCTGGCAATGGCGCTTGGAGACGTCGATCTGGTCATCCACACGGTCGGGCCGTTTCAAGGTCAGGACTACGGGATCGCGGAGACCTGTCTCAAGGCGGGCGTTCATTATGTGGACATTTCCGACGGCCGCGCCTTCACCGGGAACTTTTCAAGCCTCGACGGCCTGGCCCGCGAGCTCAGTCGGCTCTGCCAGCCCCGCATCATCGA
>CAZQPC010000435.1:0-3803 GCA_964595005.1 uncultured Magnetovibrio sp. | reverse complement strand
CTTGTGATCGTCGGAGACCAAATCGTCGCCGGAGCCGGGATTGCCGTAGCGTGCCACATAGCCCGGCGCCGCACAAAGTGCGCGTTCAAATTCGAAGATCGCCCGCACCCGCATTTCCGAATCCGTCAATTGACCCAGCACGAAGGCCGCATCCAAACCCTCGTTGGTGATATCCACCTTGCGGTCGGAAAGCCTGAGGCGGATGTTGATGTCCGGGTACTGTTCCTTGAAGGGCGGGATCAGCGGCGCGATCAGCTTCTTGCCCAACCCCAAGGGCGCCGAGACGAAGATCGTGCCTTTCGGTTGCGCGGTAATTTCCGCCATGCCGCTTTCCACATCGGCGATGGTTTCCAGAACCTTGGTGGCACCCGTGTACAGAAGCTCACCGTGGGAGGTCGGGGTCATGGAGCGCGTCGTGCGGTTGAACAGGCGCACGGCGAAGTGCTTTTCCAGTTCCGAGATGCGGCTGGAGACGACGGCCGCCGAAATGCGCAGGTCGCGGCCCGCCGCGGACATGGAGCCGAGCTCAAAAACCCGCACGAAGGTCTTAATGTTATTTACGTAAGACATGATAAAATAGGTATCATTCTCAGTATATTTTTGAAAGTCTTTGAGCATTCCGGGTCTTCATATGAGCGGCGAAATTTGCCAATCTTTCAGGGCATTGAGGCGTGCAGGAAGGTAGGGACGAGCCATGTATGAATTTGCAGTTATCTGGGACTGGCTGGGCTTTGCGGTCCGATGGGTCCACATCATCACGGCCATCGCCTGGATCGGCTCGTCGTTCTACTTTATCGCTCTCGACCTGGGGCTCAGGAAGGTCGAAGGCCTGCCGGACGGCGTGCATGGGGAAGAATGGCAGGTTCACGGCGGCGGTTTCTACCGCATCCAGAAATACATGGTGGCACCCGAGAAAATGCCGGACCACCTGATCTGGTTCAAATACGAGAGTTATGCGACCTGGCTGTCGGGGTTCGCGCTGTTGGCCATCGTCTATTACGCCGGCGCCGATATCTTCTTGGTCGATCCCACCGTCGCCGATCTGACGCCGGGCCAGGCGGTGCTGATCTCGCTGGCCTCCATCGGTGTTGGTTGGGTGATCTACGACCTGTTGTGCAAATCGACCTTCGGCGAAGACAACACACGCCTGATGATCTTCCTCTACTTCGTCCTGGTCGCCATGGCCTGGGGGTATACACAGGTGTTCACCGGCCGCGCCGCCTTCGTCCATCTCGGCGCCTTCACGGCGACCATCATGTCGGCCAACGTGTTCTTCATTATCATCCCGAACCAGAAGGTTGTCGTCGATGATCTGGCCGCCGGACGGACCCCCGATCCGAAGTACGGCGCGGTGGCGAAGCAGCGCTCGACGCACAACAACTACCTGACCCTGCCAATCATCTTCCTGATGCTGGCCAACCATTATCCCCTGGCCTTCGCCACCCAATACAACTGGGTGATTGCGTCCCTGGTGTTTCTCATGGGCGTCACCATCCGCCACTATTTCAACACCAAACACGCGCGCGCCGGCGACCCGACCTGGACCTGGATCGCCACGACGTTTTTGTTCATCGCCGTCATGTGGCTCTCGACGCTGGGGCCGAAGGCGGCCGAAGAGCTGGAGAAGTCCACCCTGACCCCGCACGAACAACAGTTTGCCTCGGCCCCGCACTTCGCGGAGGTCAAGGAATTGGTTCAAGGCCGTTGCATCATGTGCCACGCGCAAGAGCCGGGGTTTGAAGGCTTCATCGTCGCACCGAAGAACGTCAAATTCGAAACCGACGCCCAGATCGCCCGCTTGGCCCGGGAAATTTACCTGCAGGCCGGCCGCTCGCGCGCCATGCCGCCGCCCGCCGTTGCCCGGGAGGGGATCGAACTGAGCTCCGATGAGCGCCGGCTTTTGGTCAAGTGGTATGAAGGCGCGGTCAAGGGGTAGGGGCAAACCCTACATCGGCGTCGCATCGCCGTCCGGCGTATCCGGGCGGCTTGACTTTGGCCTTGCGTCCGAGGCCCCTTATCTAGCCGCGCCTCCACACCTAATTTTAAGACCTGAACGCCAACCAACGGACGTAGAACCGGACATTCGAGGAGGGACCGATGCCCGTTATCCGCATTGACGTGCCCGAGGGCACGCAACGAGAAACCAAGAAGCGCATTCGCGACGGGGTCAAGCAGGCGGTGCTGGATACATTGGCGCCGAAGGAAACCAAGTATGACTATGTGGCTGTCCGCGAAGCCTTCGCGGAAATGGGTGACGGGGTGCCGTTCGTCGCCGTCGATCTCCGCCCTGGACGCGAGGTTGCGCGCAAGAAAGCCCTGGTCGATGCGATCGCCCATATACTACAGGTGGAGCTGAATTCGGACCCGGTCGACCTGTACGTGGAATTCCGCGAAAACCCGGCGGAAAACCATTACTGCGGCGGCACGCCCCTTGCCGCTTGGGTGCCGGCGGACAAATAGACTTAACGGCGATGGA
Organism: uncultured Magnetovibrio sp.; assembly: GCA_964595005.1. Lineage (GTDB taxonomy): Bacteria > Pseudomonadota > Alphaproteobacteria > Rhodospirillales > Casp-alpha2 > UBA3470. The sequence goes on along the minus strand of CAZQPC010000435.1, from coordinate 1,327 downwards.
CCGGACCGGGCAACGGTCATCCGTTGCCCACGGAATCTTCGGCAATCCGCCGGCCTTCGCGGTACAGAACGTAAAGACCGGCCGTCGCGATGACAGTGCTGCCGATCACCGTGTCGAGGCCCGGCAGGTCATCGAACACAAGATACCCCAGGATCGTGACCCAGATCAGCTTTGAGTAGTTGAAGGGTGCGAGCAACGAGGCCTGGGCCTTCGAAAACGCTTCGATCAGGCAAAAATGCGCGCCGGCGCCCATGGCGCCGATGATCACGAACATCGCCCAATGGGCGCCGTTCGGCGTGGTCCAGAAAAACGGCACCAACAGGCTGACCCAGAAGGTGCCGGCGATGCTGGTGTACAGCAGCGTCGTCTGTTGGCGCTCCTGTCCCGCGAGGCGCCGCGTGATCAGTTGGAAGAACGCGAAGCATACCGTGCCCATGAGCGCCATGGACGCCGACCAGTGCCAGACAGCGCCGCCGGGGCGGACAATTATCAGCACGCCGGCAAAACCGACGATGACGGCAAGCCACCGGTGCCAGCCCACGCGTTCACCCAGGAAGGGGGCGGACAAAGCGGTGATGAACAAGGGTCCGGTGAAACCGATGGCAGTGGTTTCGGCCATCGGCAGATAGGTCAGGCCGACAAACAGGCCGACGATCGACAGCACCAGGAAGCCCGGGCGCACGACCTGCACCACCGGCCGGCCGGTGCGTAGCAGACCGAGCTGCCCCCGGGCACCGAAATAGCCGACGACAAAAATCGTGATGCCGACGAAATAGCCCCAGACCAGCATCACCGCATGCAGTTCGTCCGTGTAGAACTTGCAGGCCGTGTCGACCAGGGCGATCAGGCCGATCGCCGTCAGAAAATAGAGGACGGAGAAAGTGGTTTGGGAAATGCGCACGCGGCGGTCAATCGGCGCTCAACGACTGGTCTTCACGCTGAACATGGCGCGCTGACCGTCAATACTCCACCACGCTCCGGATGCTTTCCCCCGCGTGCATCAAATCAAAGGCATTGTTGATGTCGTCCAGCGGCATCTTGTGGGTGATCAGCGGGTCGATCTGGATTTTGCCGTCCATGTACCAATCGACAATTTTCGGCACGTCCGTGCGGCCCTTCGCACCGCCAAACGCCGTGCCGCGCCAGACCCGCCCGGTGACCAGTTGGAAGGGCCGCGTGGCAATCTCCTGGCCGGCGCCGGCGACGCCGATGATGGTGCTTTCGCCCCAGCCCTTGTGGCAGCATTCCAGGGCGTCGCGCATGACGTCGACATTGCCGATGCATTCGAAACTGTGGTCGGCGCCGCCGCCCGTAAGGTCGACCAGGT
>CAZQPC010000434.1:0-3815 GCA_964595005.1 uncultured Magnetovibrio sp. | reverse complement strand
CCGCGGCGACGGATATCTATGTCGCCGACACGCTGGGCGAACTGGGCCTGTTCTTCCGCCTCTGCCCGATCAGTTTCATGGGCAAGTCGCTGGTCGATCTGGGCGGCCAGAACCCCCTGGAGCCGGCGCGCCTGGGCAGTGCCATCCTGTGCGGGCCGCACATGTGGAACTTTCCCGACATCCTTGACGGACTGATCGCGGCGGGCGCCGCGGAAATCGTCGGCGATGCGGACGCTTTGACGGCGGCGCTCGGCCGGCTGCTTGCCGATCCGGGGCAGTGCGCCGACGTCGGTGAGCGCGGCCGCGCCGTGGCCCGTTCGCAAGCCCAGGTCCTGGACCGTGTCGCCGATGAGCTTCGGCCCTACGTCGCCGCCATCGCGGATCAGCGGGACGCGCCATGAGGCAGCCGGCATTCTGGTCCCAGGGCAAGGGCGGCTGGCGGGCCCGCCTGCTGACCCCCGCCGCCTGGATTTATCGATGCGGCGCCGGGCTCCGCAACGCCGTCACCACGGCCTGGACAGCGCCGGTGCCGGTAATCTGTGTCGGCAACGTCACCGCCGGCGGCGCCGGCAAGACCCCTCTCGCCTTGGATCTGGGCCGGCGGCTGGCGGCGCGCGGACGCCGGGTTCATTTCCTGTCGCGCGGTTACGGCGGCACCGTGGCTGGGCCGGTGCAAGTCGACCCCGACCGGCATGGCGCCGCCGCGGTCGGTGATGAACCGCTTTTGCTGGCCGCCGTCGCGCCGACCTGGGTGGCTGCCGAGCGCACCGCCGGCGCCCGCGAAGCGGCCGCAAGCGGCGCCGGAATCATCATCATGGACGACGGCTTTCAGAACCCCGGCATCGCCAAGGACCTGGCCGTGCTGGTCATCGACGGCGGCTTCGGCCTGGGCAATGGCAACCTGATCCCGGCCGGGCCGTTGCGTGAGCCGCTGGCCGCCGCCTTGGGCCGCGCCGACGCCGTGGTCTGCATCGGCGACGACCGGACCGGCATGTTGGCCGCCGTCCCCGACCGCCTGCCGGTGCTGAAGGCCCGCATCGTGCCCACCGAGGCGACGGCGCCGGACCGCCCGGTCGTCGCCTTCGCCGGCATCGGCCGCCCGGAGAAGTTTTTCGAAACCCTCGGGGCCGCCGGCCATGAGATCGCCGAGACCGTCTCCTTTGCCGATCACCACCCCTTCGGCGACGCCGACCTGGCGGCCCTGCACGCCCGCGCCGACGCCCACGATGCCGGCCTGATCACCACCGAAAAAGACCTGATGCGCCTGGCCCCGGCGGCCCGCACCGGCATCACGGCCTTGACAATCACCCTGCAATGGGAGGACGAAGCGGCCCTGGACGGCTTGTTGGAGTCCCATCTCGGCCATGGCGCAGCGCCCTAGCATGCTCACCCGTTTCGTCCGCCATCCCGCCGAGGCGGCCGGCGCCTTTGTCTTCTATTGGCTGTGCCGGGCCCTGCCGCTGGACTGGGCGTCGGGCCTGGCCGGCCGGCTGGCGCGCGCCGTCGGTCCCCGGCTTGGCGTGTCGCGCCGCGCCGAGGGCAACCTGGAGCGCGCCTTCCCCGGCAAGAACCCGCGAGAGATCGCCACCATCATCGCCGCCATGTGGGAGAACCTGGGCCGGGTCGCCGGCGAATACCCGCACCTCGGCCGGCTGCGCGCCGGCGGCGCCGGCGGGCGGCTGGAGATCATCGGCGCCGAACATATCGATCTTTTACGCGACGACGGTAAGCCGGGCATTTTCCTGATGGCGCACCTGGGCAACTGGGAGTTCGCCGGCCTGGCCTCGGCGCAAAGAAACCTCAGCGTCGACCGGGTCTACCGCCAGGCCAACAACCCGCTGACCGAATGGCTTTTCCGCCAGGGCCGCGCCAGCGTCGACGGCGCCCTGATCCCGAAGGGCCCGGCCGGCGCCAAGCAGTTGTTGAAATCCCTTCACGACGGCAACCATCTGGCCCTGCTGGTCGATCAGAAAATGAACGACGGCATCGCCGTGCCGTTCTTCGGCCGCGACGCCATGACGGCGCCGGCGATCGCGCAACTGGCGCTGCGCATGGATTGCCCGGTGGTGCCGGTGCGGGTGAAGCGCTTGCAGGGCGCGCGCTTCCAGGTGATCGCGTCCGCGCCCATTGACTTCACCCCGACCGGCGAGCGCACCGCCGACGTGCAGGCCTACATGACCCAAGTCAACGCGATCATCGAAGCCTGGATCCGCGACACCCCGGAACAATGGCTGTGGCTGCATAATAGGTGGCCCCGTTGACGTGCCTCAGCCACACATAAAAGTGTGAGGTCCCGGGATGGCCCCGGGAGAAGGTTGTGCATCTCCGATGCACGGCCCTTGGCGGGACCGATGTGTCGTACAACGGTTGGAAATCGTCGCCTCCCTCCCGCCGGGGGATCACATCGTGCTTACGCCGCCCCACTGGACGTCCGTTCAAGAACATCCAGGCCGATGAAGTTTGACACGGATGAACTCGGATCAACACGGATGGGCGAGTTTGGCATCGTCCTCTTATCCCATTCATCCGAGTCCATCCGTGTCAAAAATTCTTCACCGGAGACAATCACCGTGTTTTGGGGCCACCATGCGATGTTCACACCCTGTAACACCGTACTGTTTGTACACGGTTGTCAGCATTCGTACACAAAAGTACACATTTCCCTTAAATTTCTCGATGGCACATCAAAAAAACCAATAACTTAGCCCGTGTACTTTTGCGACCGAAACAGTGTACTTTTTCGCGGAAGTACACGGAAGTACACGTTTTCGAAGCGGCAACCGTCTCCAAAACTCATGTTTTGCGTCGCCACATCTTCAATTGTCATTCCCGCGAAAGCGGGAATCCAGAGCCGCAACCGTGGTGCCCTAATCCCTGGATTCCCGCTTGCGCGGGAATGACGAGAGAGGGGCACAAACCGATTTTCGCGCGGCAGAAGGTATGCTGCCCACAGCGATCATCTGCTCCCCCGGCCCCAATACCCAAACGTCCCCTGGCGCATCGGTCCCGGCGGTTCTCCGTCCCGGCATTGCCAACCGTTTGGCATGGGCCAAAACCGCAACAGAGTCCTCTTCACAATATAAAATAGCGTGCAACTGCCGCTCGTCCGCAGCGCATGTTCTTCATATATACTAAATTGATATGAAAATCAACCTATTTATGGAAATAATTTTCAGACGTCCCGAACGGACATCGCCAGCGTCGCGCGTTATAAACACCGGACGGCCATATTCTGAAGAAAGGCAGGCGGATGATCGTGAAAACGAAAGGCGACGTGATCGGCACCAAGGGCGAGGCGCGCGGCGACAAATGGTACAGCCTGCGCCTGTTGCACCAAGAAGACGGCATGGGCGTGACGCTGACCGACAGCATTCTCGACGCCGGGTTTCAGATGGATCTCTGGCAAAAGAACCATGTCGAGGCCTGCTACTGCCTGGAAGGCCGGGGCACGGTCGAGGAACTGGAGACCGGCACGGTGCATGAGATCGGGCCGGGCACCTTGTACGCCATGGACAACCACGACCGCCACCGCATCCGCGCAACGACGCGGATGCGGATCGTCTGCACGTTTTACCCGGCGCTGACGGGTGATGAGGTGCACGACGCGGATGGGTCCTTATAGGCTGAGGCCGCATTGGTCGAAGCGCCAGAGATGACGGAACCTCAATTGCCGCCTGTTCTCACCCCGCCGCCGCCGGTCTATACTGCCGCCCATGCAGAAAATCCGCGAACCCTCCGCCTGGCTGGGCGCCGACATCCAGGACTCGCCGGGTTGGGTCCACCACCTGTCGGGCGAAGAGATCGCCGAGATCGAC
>CAZQPC010000433.1:0-3838 GCA_964595005.1 uncultured Magnetovibrio sp. | reverse complement strand
CGACGTGGAAGTGATTGTCTATGTGCCGAAGTGGTTCGAAACCACGCAGTTCGACAATCTGAAGGTTGATGTGCGGACGGTGAATACCCGGTTTTTCGGTCCGGTGCACCGGTTTCTATGGGAACAATTCAACTGGCGGAAAATCATCAAGGACGCCGCAGCGGATGTTGTCTTCTCGTCCGCCAATTATGGCGTCCTCTTTCCGCCGATACCGCAGATACTTCTTGTTCAGGGGGAAATCTATTTGAACCCCGTTTATCGTGAGCGCGTGCTGCCCAATTTGAGCTGGCGCGAACGCTTGTCCGCGGTGCTACGGCGGAATTTGATGCTGATTTCAGCGCGCCATTCCCTGACGACGATCTTTCCGTCGCAAGTCGCACTTGAAGCGGCCATGGATTTTGATCCACACCTTTCCGAAAATTCGGAGGTTAACTATTTGGGCGTCAATTCCCGGTTTTCCGAGCCGGATCGCCGCCGCCGATGGAAAGAGGATGGGACAATCCAACTGCTCTATGTTTCCGTTTACTATCCGCACAAGGATCCGACCACCCTCGCGGACGCGACTTTGCGTCTTCGCGGACACGGGATATCGGTGAAGACCCGTATCACCATGGAGGTCAATGATTTCGATGCCTGGGACAGGGCCGCTCCTGAATTGAAACACCTCCAGGACCCCCAATTTTCGGAATGCCTCGAAATGGGCCGCATTGAGCATGATGCCTTGAGTGAGGTCTTGGCGACTTACGACGCCTTCGTTTTTCCGTCCATGGCGGAAACCTTCGGCTTTCCCATGGTTGAAGCCATGCGTGCCGGGGTGCCCCTTGTCGTTTCCGACATCCCGGTTCATCGCGAGATATGCGGAGAAGCGGCCATCTATTTCGAACTTGGCAATCCCGACGACCTAGCCGCCAAGATACTTCTTCTGGATAGTGACCCCGGCCTTCGCAATCGGTTGGTGAAGGCGGGTCGAGAACGGGCCGAGAACCAATTTACATGGGCCAATCATGTTGATGGCCTAATCGGGACATTTCATGAAATCTCAAATCGAAGCCGTTATCGTATACTGGTCAATGCGCTGCATGCTCGCTCCGGCGGTGGTGTTACCTATTTGCATAACATGCTGCCGCTGCTTGCCAGTGACGATAAGTTGGACGTGCATGTTTGCCTTCATGAGGACCAACGAAATGTCTTGCCGACGGCGGTCGAAAACATCCGATATCATTATCAGAAATATACTCGTGGATTTTGGCGGGTACTATTTCGTGAACAGATCGATATTCCCAGACTGGCGCGCCGGCTCAATTCGGATGCAACATTTTCACCGGCAAACTACGGGCCGTTTTTCTCAAAAAATCACATCGTCCTCATACGCAATGCCGTGTCCGTCGGGTTTGTTGAGCGCCGCCCGGTGAAACTTGCCTATTGGGCACTCTTGTACTTGGCCACTTTGACGTCTCTTGTCACCTGCCGCCAGGCGATTGCGGTTTCGAATTATGCGAAACGGGGTATCGAAGGTGCATTTTGGCAATTTCTGTCGCGCCGGCTTGTCGTCGTTCCGCATGGTGTTGACCGGACGTATGCAGACGGTGATAAATCCGGCGACAGAGAAGATTACTTGCTGTCCGTGTCAGATATCTACGTCCAAAAGAATTTCGTCGGGTTGATCAAGGCAATAGCACTTCTCCGTAAAGAATTTCCGGACATCCGACTGAAGGTCGCCGGAAGCCCGGTTGATCAAGAATATTTCGCCACCCTGATGACCCTGATACGGGCGAAAAACCTGGAAAATCACGTTGAGTTTTTAGGTCATGTTGCGCCGGTTGAACTGAAAACGCTGTATGAACGGTGCCGTGTTTTCGTGTTTCCATCAACCGTTGAGACGTTCGGCAACCCGCTGGTCGAGGCCATGGCCTGCGGGGCGCCCATCGCAAGCTCAAATTCTGCGGCCATGCCGGAAGTCCTTGGCGATGCGGCGGAATTTTTTGACCCGAACAGCGTCGAAGATATGTGTGCGGTCATTGCGAATCTTCTGAATTCTCCGGATAAATGCCGAAAACTCAGTCAGATGGCCAAGACACGGGCGAGTAATTACTCTTGGGAAGAAACCAAGCGACGAACCATCGATGTGATCCGTGGTAATACCGGAAGTGCAGCGGATTGATCATGGCTGACGCGCCGCGACGGGTTCTTTTGGTAACGCTGCCACCGCAAATCCTCGGTGGCGTTGGAAGCCAGGCCATGACACTGGCCGGTCATCTACGCGACACCGGTCATTCTGTGTCACTTGCCTACTACGCGGCGCGGTCTTTGAAGTCGCACGTTAACGCCTCGTTATTCAGTTCAGTATTTGGCGGGCACGGAACGGTCGAACAATTTGTCGATGGCGACGGGTATGAAAACTATGTCGTTGGATGCCGGTTCTCCGAACTGGAATATTCCTATTCAAAGGCATCGGAAAATTGGCGCGGCGTATTCGCCGATCATGACCGCCACATTGCGGTCGGCGGTAGCCCGGTCATCGCCAATCCTCTCGTCGATGCGGGCCTGCCCCATTTTCTTTGGTGCGCCGATGATTTGGACGGTGACCGCAAGGCCCGCCATGAGGCCATGCCGATTGTCAGGCGTGCCATTAGCAGTCTCGTCATCGAGCCGGTCCTGAAGAGGCAGCAATCAGTGGTGTTAGCCGGATCAACATTGATCCGCGGCATCAGCAATTTCACGGTCTCCCGGCTGCGTGCCCACGGCCTGACCGATGACAGTAAGATCGACCGAATGCCCATTCCCATTGATGTCGATTTTTTTGTACCGTCGGCGAACGGCGGAGCCGCCGGCCGGATCGGTTTTGCCGGGCGTATCGGCGATCCGCGCAAGAACGCCGGGTTATTGTTTGAGGCCATGACGATCCTTCGCCAACGCGGCGTTGAGGCAACGCTGCATATCGCCGGACCGCGTGATACGGCGATGGAACAACGCGTCGAGAACATGAAAATCGCCGAGAATATTGAATTTCTTGGCGTCCTGTCCCGGGAGGACTTGCGGTCCTTTTACCAACACCTTGATGTCTTGGTCTTTTCGTCATTACGGGAGGGTTTGGGACTTTCGGCTTTGGAGGCCATGGCCTGCGGTGTGCCCGTGGTGGCGACGCGCTGCGGTGGCCCCGATGACTACGTTCGGGACGGCGAAACCGGATTTTTTGCCGGCTTCGATGCGTCCGATTTCGCCGACAAACTTGCCCGGGTCATCGGAAATCGCGAACGCCGAGGGCAAATGGTTGAAGTTTGCCGAGATACCGCGGTAAGCGGATTTTCGGAAATCGCTTTTTCCCAATATCTTGACGAAGCATGGCATCAGGTATGGGGCGAAAGTTACCTCTTGGAGGAAAATTTGTAAGCAATCGGCAGCGCAGATCGTCCTGTCGGCCTCAGTCCACCGCCGGCTTTTGTGCCCAAACGAGGCCCGGCCGGCTTTCAACTTCTTGCAATCCGGCTTTTGACAGAAGTACTGCAACGTCGCCGTGGCGTTGGCGCTTTTCATAGCTTGCGCCGTACCAATCCAATGTATCCAGCAAGGTCCAGGTGCGTTGCTGATCGGCAGTCAACTGCTGATCGTGGACGGCGGCGATGGGGATGAAATGATTGAGGATGCGGACTTTTGGAATACCGGCAAGCAGCCGGGTGAGTGGATAAAAAATAGCCACCAGAAACCTTGATAGATTGAGATTCGCGCCAACCGAAAGAAACGGCGTGAACAGACGCAGAAAATATTTGATCACTTGCAGGCGCCGCCACAGACCCTCTTCATAGAAATTATAGACAAGCCTGCCGCCCGGTTTGAGGTG
>CAZQPC010000432.1:0-3865 GCA_964595005.1 uncultured Magnetovibrio sp. | reverse complement strand
GTCAAGATACCCTCAATACCCGCCGCACCTTAAGTGCCGGCGGCAAGGACTATGAGTATTTCAGTCTGGAGGCCGCCGAAGCGGCCGGCCTCGGCGATATCGCGCGCCTGCCTGTTTCCCTGAAGGTGCTGTTGGAAAACATGCTGCGCCGCGAGGACGGCCGCACGGTCACCGTCGACGACGTCAAAGCCATTGCCGCCTGGGGTGAAACCCGCAAGTCTGACCACGAAATCGCCTACCGGCCCGCCCGCGTCCTGTTGCAGGATTTCACCGGCGTGCCGGCCGTCGTCGATCTGGCGTCGATGCGCGATGCCATGGTCTCCATGGGCGGCGATCCGCAGAAGATCAATCCCCTGTCGCCCGTCGACCTGGTCATCGACCATTCCCTGATGGCCGACTTCGCCGGGTCCGATGATGCCTTTGCCAAGAACGTGCAGATGGAGTTTGAGCGCAATCAGGAACGCTATGAGTTTCTGAAATGGGGCCAGGGCGCGTTTCAGAACATGCGCGTCGTGCCGCCGGGCACGGGCATCTGCCACCAGGTCAATCTGGAGTACCTCTCACAGGTCGTGTTTACGGAAGACGCTGACGGCAAATCGATTGCTTATCCCGACACCCTGGTCGGCACGGACAGCCACACCACCATGGTCAACGGCCTGTCGGTTCTGGGTTGGGGCGTCGGCGGCATCGAGGCGGAAGCCGTGATGCTGGGCCAACCGATCTCCATGCTGGTGCCGGAGGTGGTCGGTTTCAAATTGACCGGCGCGATGACCGAAGGCACGACGGCTACGGACCTGGTGCTGACCGTCGTCGAAATGCTGCGCAACAAGGGCGTGGTTGGCAAATTCGTTGAGTTTTACGGCTCCGGCCTCGACAACCTGACGCTGGCCGACCAGGCAACGATCGGCAACATGGCACCGGAATACGGCGCCACCTGCGGGTTCTTCCCGGTCACCCAGGCGACGCTGGACTATATGACCTTCTCCGGCCGCGACCCGGATCGGGTCGCCCTTGTCGAAGCCTACGCAAAAGCCCAGGGCATGTGGCGCGACGCCAATAGCCCCGATCCGGTGTTCACGGACACCTTGGAATTGGATCTGGGCGACGTCACGGCCTGCATCGCCGGGCCGAAACGGCCGCAGGACCGCATAGCGCTGTCCGCCGCCGCCGATACCTTCAAGTCGCAATTCAAGGACATTTCGGGCCGTGATGCGCAAACGAGCGTGCCTGTTGCCGGCATGGACTATGAACTGGCCGACGGCGACGTGATGATCGCCGCCATTACCAGCTGTACCAATACGTCGAACCCGGCCGTGTTGGTGGCCGCCGGTCTGGTCGCCCAAAAGGCCAATGAGAAAGGCCTCAATGCGAAACCCTGGGTGAAGACCTCCCTGGCGCCGGGCTCCCAGGTGGTCTCCGACTATTTGACCGCCGGCGGTCTGCAAGAGCATCTGGATGCGCTGGGCTATCACGTCATCGGCTATGGCTGCACCACGTGCATCGGCAATTCCGGCCTCATTGACGAAGGGCTGATCGACGCCATCGGCGAACACGGCATGGCGGTCACCGCGGTGACCTCGTCGAACCGCAACTTCGAAGGCCGGGTCAGCCCCTGGACGAAGGCCAACTATCTGGCCTCGCCGCCGCTGGTGGTGGCGTACTCCATCGCCGGCAACCTGAACGTCGATCTTTTGAACGATTCATTGGGCGACGACCAGGATGGCAACCCGGTCTATCTGAAAGACATCTGGCCTTCCAACAAAGAGGTCCAGGACTACATCAATTCGGTGCTGACACCGGAGATGTTCCGCAAGCGCTATGCCAACGTTTTGGACGGTGAAGAGAACTGGCAGAAGATCACCACCACGCCGAGCCTGACCTACAACTGGTCGCCGGGGTCCACCTACGTTCAGCATCCGCCGTTTTTCGAAGACGTCGATCCGGACGGCCGCGAAGCGGAAGATGTCACCGGCGCGCGGCCATTGGCGATTCTTGGCAATTCCATCACCACGGATCACATTTCGCCGGCCGGTTCGATCATGAAGGAAAGCCCGGCCGGAGAATTTCTGCTGGAGCATCAGGTGCGGCCCCAGGAGTTCAATTCCTATGGATCCAGGCGTGGCAACCACGAAGTGATGATGCGCGGCACCTTTGCCAATATCCGCATCAAGAACGAAATGGCGCCGGGCACGGAAGGCAACTGGACGACATATCAGCCGACCGGCGAACGCATGTCCATTTATGAGGCGGCCATGCGCTACAAGGAAGAAGAGACGCCCTTGGTGGTTATCGGCGGGGCCGAATACGGCACCGGGTCAAGCCGCGATTGGGCCGCCAAGGGCACCCAGCTTTTGGGCATCAAGGCGGTGATCGTCGAAACATTTGAGCGCATCCACCGCTCCAACCTGGTCGGCATGGGGGTCTTGCCGTTGCAGTTCACCGATGGCGTTACCCGCGACACGCTGAAGCTGGACGGCACGGAAACCTTCGACCTGACCGGCCTGGCGGGCGGTCTGTCGCCGCGCATGGACGTCAACCTGACGGTGCACCGCGCCGATGGGTCGTCGGAACAGACGACGCTGCTGTGCCGCATCGATACCCTGGATGAGGTCGACTACTACATGGCCGGCGGCATCTTGCAGTATGTTTTGTTAAATCTGAACGAAGCGGCCTAACGAGACTGTGCCATGAAGTTGTGAACCCCCGCCATCGGCGGGGGTTCTTTTTTTGCGTCGTTTATATGAGCAATTCAAAATCCTTTCACTGCCATGTGATTGGCCAGGAGCGGTGAATTCCCGTACCCATTGAGTGCCATGAAATGGATTTTCACGATATTGTCGGTGCTTGTGTTGGCAGTCCAGACCGATGCCGGCGCCGCCGACCGGCCGTTGACGGTGGTCGAATTGTACACCTCGCAAGGCTGTTCATCGTGCCCGCCCGCCGACGCCCTGGCCGGCGAATTGACGAAACACGCCGACGTTTTGCCGTTGTCGCTGCATGTCGATTATTGGGATTACATCGGCTGGAAAGATCCCTTCGCGCGGGCCGAACATACGGAGCGCCAGCGCGCCTATAGCCGCCGCTTTAATCTTCGTTACGTCTACACGCCGCAGATGGTTATCAATGGCGCCTTTCAGTCATCGGGCGCCAAGCGCAGCGACGTTTATTCGTTTATTGAGCAGGCCAAGGCCGAACCCCATGTGGCCATGAAACTGATCCGCAGCGGCGGCCATCTGCAGGTCGCCTTGCCCGACGGTGCCGTCAACGGCGAGGTCGAGGTAATTTCCATATTCGCCGACCGGCGCCACGATACCAAGATCAAGGAGGGCGAGAACGGCGGCCGGACCCTGTCCTATTACAATGTCGTCCGTGACATGCGGTCCATTGGCATCTGGCACGGCAAGGCGGCAAAGATCGCCGTGACCATGAGTGAGATCAGCGGCGATCTTTGCGCCGTCATCTTGCAGGAAACAAAGACCCGGCGCATCATCGGCGCGGTACAGATCGCCCTTGATGGTTCTTAGTTAAGGGGTCTTGGGAAAAGTCTTCCAAGGACTTGTGCCGGCTGATTTCTTGAAATCTTTCGACGGCGGACATATTTCAGCCCTAAGCGTGCGCCAATAACGCGCGCACCGTAACACCGTGACCACGGACAGGAGGCGGGCATGCCCGACAAAAAACAAAATGAATGGCGCCAGGCGCTGCGTGGTGAACCCGGTCTGGAAGAAGTTCTCTCCGATCCGATCATCGAACGCCTGATGACCCGCGACGGGGTCAATCCCGACGAAGTCCGTCAGTTGGCGAAGAGCCGCTAGAGCATCGTGCGCTATTTCGTACGCACTGAGATCACTGTTGCGGTGCCTCC
>CAZQPC010000431.1:0-3874 GCA_964595005.1 uncultured Magnetovibrio sp. | reverse complement strand
CCTAGGTGATGAGATTGCCCGTTAATTCGGCGCCGCCCTCGGCCGGGAATGCGGGCAGGTGGGTTTCCAAGTGGAGCATCTTTTTTTCGAGAAGGGGCATTGAAGCGATTATCCCCAAGCCCCCTAGGCTGGGCCGCAGGAAACTGGGTCGGCAAACAGCCTCTATTTGTTCATGATCGCCGATCAGCGTATCAATTGTCTGGTATTGGTCAGGCTGACAGGGCCTCGGCCGCTTCCTCGACGCTGACGGTTTCGCGGTCCAACAACAGTTCCTCGGCAACCGCATTGAAGCCGCTTTCGTCGGCCGGCGCCATGGGGTCGTTGGCGCGCAGCCGATGATCGGTGACGAGGCGCGACAGGATCAGGCGTTTGCCGTCGCCGGTCTGGGCGGCTTCCCAGGCCATCAGCGCCGCCGAAGTGGCGTGGTAGAGAGCGCCAGTGGCATGGCGGGCTTCCGGGGCGCCGGGTTTCTCGGCGGCGGCGCGGGCGAAGGCCGTGGCCCGGCCGATGAGGCCGGCAAGCTCGCCCTTGAATTGACCCGGCACGCCGTCGGCGGCGTCGAGCCTATCATTTAGCATTTCCGCCAGATCCGCATCGGCACCGAACCTGGCGACGGCCCGGGTGATGGTGTCCAGGGCGATGATGTTCGACGTGCCTTCCCAGAGCGTGCCGATATGGGCTTCGCGGACCAGGCGTGGGTTGACCCATTCTTCGATGTAGCCAAGACCGCCGCGCATATCCATGGCGTAATGGGCGACAGGAATGTTGTCGCGGCAGGCCCGGAATTTGACCAGCGGGGTCATCAGGCGGAGGCGTTTCGCCGCCGCTTCATCACCGGCATCGGCTTGATCCATGGCCTGGGCCGTGGCCATGAAGACGCTCAAGGCCTGCTCCGTGGGCACCATGATCTTCAGTAACTGACGGCGGACCAGCGGCATGTCGATAAGTTTCTGTCCGAAGGCTCCCCGGGTTTGCGCCATGACCAGGGATTCGTTCAAACACCGGCGCATCATGGCCGCGGCACGCACACCGTGACTGAGGCGCGACAGATTGACCTGATCCATCATCTGCTTGAAGCCTTTGTCCTTGTCGCCCAGCAGATAGGCGATGGCGCCGTCCATGCGGATCTCGCCGGACGCCATGGACCTGGTGCCCATCTTGTCCTTGAGACGGAGGATCTTGTAGCCGTTCTTGGTGCCGTCCTCCAAAAAGCGCGGCATCATGAACAGGGCCAACCCCTTGGTGCCCGAGGGCGCGCCCTCGGGCCGTGCCAGGACCATGGTGATGGCAGCGTCGGCGTGGGAGCAGAACCATTTCTCGCCGGTCAGTCGCCAATGGCCCCTTTTGCCTGTGCCGTCATCGGCGTCCGGGTCGAATTGGGCGGTGCTTTCCAACACGCCCACATCCGATCCGCCGGCTTTTTCGGTCATGAACTGACCACCAAGCATGACCTCGTCCATGTCCTGGCTCATCATGCGCTCGCCGTATCGAGCCTTCAGTTCGTCGTCGGCGTAGCGCAGAAACAGAAAGTTTGACGTGTCGCTGACACTGACCGGACACATGATCGAAAATTCACCCTGTACGAACAGATAGGTGAAGGCGTATTTGGCGAGGTAAGGAAATTTCCCGGCCCACCCAAGCACGCCGCCCCGGTTGGTCATGGCATGGAAGCCGAAATCCTGGACGGCGATCTTCTCCATTTCCTTGTAGGCCGGGTGGTATTCGATCCATTCCTCATCGCGGCCGAAGCGGTCGCGGAGGTGCAGCACGGGCCCGTGTTTGTCTCCCAGGTCGGCCAATTCGTCCAAGCGCCCGCCGGCCACCTCGCCCATGCGGTCGTAATGGGGCTCCAAATGGGCGCGGATGTCGGAAGCGAGATAGAGGTCAAGCAGTTGCCGAAAAGCCGGGTCGGCGCGGAAGAAGTTCATGCCGCGGCAGTCGCCGCCTAAGCGTGGGTCCAGGGGATTTGCAGGTTTTTCCTGGGCGGGAAAGGCGCCACCGTCTGCCATGATTGTGTCTCCTCACAGGCCAGCTTTGATGATCAATCTGGATATTGCGTTGGCTTTTACGGGCTGACAAACATTTTTGAAATTATGTTTCAACAATTGAAATAATCAGTCGACGGCTGCTCAAGATGATTCTCCGGAATTCGATACTGTTCTGGGACGGCACATTGTTCATATTATTTCGATGCCTGCGATAATCGCACTTATCCACCCTGCACGGCGGGCATCTTCACGGGATCATCGTCAGATGTCATTCACCGACGCTACGGATCGCGGATTAAGAAGAATGTCGCAGGCCCCTATTGAATAGGCCCACCTTCATCCTTCCACGCGCCAATGCCACCGCCGAGATGGCTGACGCCGGTGAACCCAGCCTCCTTGAGGGCGATCAGGGCCAGCGCCGAACGCTCGCCGAAGGCGCAATAGAGCAAAAGGCTCTTACCCGTTTCCGCCGCCATGGCGTGCAACAGCCCGCCTTCGCCGATGGCCCCGTCCAACGATGCGTAGGGCGCGTGAAGCGAGCCTGGAATGACGCCGTCGCGTTCGCGTTCCGAAGTCTCGCGCAAATCAATGAAAAGGATACTGTCATCGTCCAGGCAGCGGCGCGCATCGCCGACGCTCAAGGTTGCAGTGGCGACGGCCGGATCGTCGGCAAGGCTTTGTCCGATGGTGAGATTGGCCGGTACGGCCACGTCCATCATTTTTGGGTTCGACAAGTTAAGGCCGGCCATGATGTCGGCGTATTCATCCGCTGACGAAACTTGCAGGCGGGGGTTAAAAGCACGCTCTTCACCGATGGTCGAGACCGTATCACCCTTGTAGTCGTGACCTGGGAACACGCGGGTGTCGTCGGGCAGTTTCAAAAGCTTGCCGAACAGGGACGCATAGGCGTCGTGGGCGCTGCCGTTCTGGAAATCCGTGCGCCCGGTGCCACGGATCAACAGTGTATCGCCGGTGAAAACGCAATCGTCCATGGCATAGGAATAGGAATCGTCCGTGTGTCCCGGTGTGTAGATGACCCGCATGGAGACGTTTTCAATATCGATGGTGTCACCGTCGTCGACCCGCATGGAAACCACGTCAACCTGGGTATTTTGCCCCATAACGGTGATGCAGCGGGTCGCGTCGCGCAATTTTCCAAGGCCGGTAATGTGGTCGGCGTGGCAATGGGTGTCGACGGCCTTGACCAATTTCAGGTCCAACTCTTCAAGCAATTGCAGATACCGGTCGCACCGGCCGAGCACCGGATCGATGATCAGCGCCTCGCCGCCGGGACGGCTGGCCAGCAAATAACTGTAGGTGAAGGACTCGCTGTCGAAAAGTTGTCGAAAGATCATAACCGTCAGCGTACCCGGAATATGAAAGAGACGCCAATTTTAGGTTAGGCCAATTTTAAGATTAACGGGCGGCGGCGGCGGATGGACGGATGTGGTGATGATATTCACGTCTTCGCGAACGTCGGCCAAGGCCGTCAGCACGGCCCGCACATCCTGGCCGGCCAGGGAATAGAAGATGGTCTGTGCCTGGCGCCTTGTCGTGACCAGTCCATCGCGGCGCAATCTGGCTAAATGTTGAGACAGTGCAGATTGGCTCAAGCCGATCAATTCTTCCAATTCGCCAACCCGGCGTTCCCCCAGTTCCAGGAGATGGAGAATGTGAAGCCGCCGGCGGTTGCCCAT
Source organism: uncultured Magnetovibrio sp. (assembly GCA_964595005.1). GTDB lineage: Bacteria > Pseudomonadota > Alphaproteobacteria > Rhodospirillales > Casp-alpha2 > UBA3470. Next base: position 189 of record CAZQPC010000431.1, on the reverse strand, counting down.
GGCCTTCAACAATTTGCTGGCGTGATCCATCTGCCTGTCGTTCATCGTGACGACGCTGTCCCTTTCCAATTTGAACCGTAGTGGGCTTTCCTACCCGTCGATCATGTCGGCGATGTGGACATCACACCATGCACGTTCGCTCAAATTATTGTGATCGGGAAGGGCCTGGGGGCTTGCTTCATCGGGGGT
>CAZQPC010000430.1:0-3884 GCA_964595005.1 uncultured Magnetovibrio sp. | reverse complement strand
CGCGCCATCGCCTTTCGCTGGACCGGTGACGACGTCACCTTCGCCTTGCGCGATGGCGTCATGTCGCCGCCGTTTCACCAATCCGATGAATGCCGCCTGAACCCGGGCGAGCCCTTGGATAGCGATCTGTTTCCGGTGATCGCCGGCTAAAATCCCGCCCGCCGGCCAGTTTCGTTTGTACCCGCGTGTCCGCCTTTGTCCGCAAGTGTACGCATTTTCCACGATTTCCATAAAAACGCTTTTGATATCAAAACCTTGGCGTACGTACATTTGCGACCGAATCTGCGACATTGGTCGCAAATGTCGGCAAATGTCCATATCTTCGTCGCGTTTCCCGATCTCATGCGCGCAGCTGCCGGGGTGCGCCCGAGGAACGTTTTTTCCCACCCCGGTGCCAACCGTCCGCGCGTCGGCGGGGATCGGTGCCGGAGGCGCGCCGCCGGCCCGACCGGGGGCCATCGGCGCCATCTTCACAAGGTCAAATAGCGTGCAACTGCCGCTCTTCCGCAGCGCATGAGACTGAGATGGGATGATGATCTAAGAATGTCAACCTATCGTAAGAAAATATTTTCGAGATAGGTATATCCTGCATATGGCCGCTTCACCGGCGGCGGTGCAGGGCGCGAGGTTCCAGGGACATCAAGATGGGCCGCCCGGCCTCATACGAAGTACTCCAAGAACCCATCCATCTCATCCTCGGCGATGGGGAACTGGCCGTCCTTCACGGCTTGCAGCATGTTTTTCGGCTGTACCTTGGCGACGCGGCGCTGGATCATCACCGAAGAATGCATGCCGAGCCCGGCCTTCCAGGCGAGCGCCGTCACCGCCTTGCCGTTGTTGGCGCCCAGCAGGGCCTTGACCTTGTCGAGGGGAATGCCGCTCAACAGCACCAGGGCGTGAGGGACGAGCGCCACGTCGCCGTCCTCGATGGCCGTTTGAACCACATCCTCGGTCAGGGCGCCCTTCTTGAACAGCTTCTTGGCGCGTTCGTCGGCGGGTTTGCGCGGATTGTCCGGATCGGGCAGGTCGCCGGCTTCGATGCGCTTGCGGACGCTGCGGCGCAGTTCCGTCTCGGCGTCTTCATCCAGGCCGCTCCTGTCGATCAGGCGCTCGAACAGGGCGGCGCTGACGAAGGTGGCGATGCGGCGGATCGTGTGCTCGGTAAGGTTCGACCGATCAACCAAAGGCCGATGCCATTCAGGGATATCGGGCGCTTCGGCGCCGATCATGTCATAGGCCTTCTCATTGATCGACGCGGTCTCGTTTTCCAGCAGCGCCAGAACCGCCGCCTTGTCGCCGGTGCCGGCCAGGGCCTCGGCGACCTCGCCGGTCAGCCCGTTGCGGCACGCGATCGCCGCCAGCGCGCTGCCGGTGACGCCGCTGGCGATGATCTGGGTCAGCTCTTGTTGGCTCAACAGCGGTGAATATTCGAGGATCGGCATGGCGACGACATCTTCGACGTCGCGGGCCAGCTGTTTGATCAGCCGCTTCGGCACATTTGTCAGAAGCTTGATTTCGTCGGCGATCACGGCGCGCACGGTGGCCTCGTTGTCGCGGGCCAGAATCTCCAGGACCTGCATGGCCATCTCGGTCAGGCGTTCGTTTTCCTCTTCGGTCAAGGTCGGGATGATGCGGCCGATCTTGTGAGCCAAATCGACGCGCACCTGGGTATCCGAATCCTCGGCCAGGACGACATCCGCCTGCAGCGGCGTGCCGTCGTTCTTGGCCACGGCCCGGCGTACTTCCGGGGCGTCATCCTTGGCGAAGTAATAGAGAAATTCCGGGTCCAGGTCATCGTAGGCGGCAAGCTTGGTACGTTCCTTGACGCTGCCGCTCTCGGCGATTTTTTTCGCCTTGTCGTAGACCGGCGCTTTGCGCTTGCCGGAGCTCCGCTTTTTGCCAAGTACCCAAGATAACATGGCAGCCTATCCTTGATCCGCGGCCGGCCGGATATCAGGCGTCCGCTTTTGAGCCGCCGTGGCAGGCCGGCGATTCCAGGCGCTTGCCGCCGCGGGCTTCCCATTCCGGCGCCGTGTGGGTTTCCATGGAGAGCGCATGCACGGGGCCAGCCAATTCATCGGCCAGGACGGCGTTGACCCGCTGATGGCGTTGAACACGGCCCAGCGCTTCGAATTCCGGCGATACGATCACCACCTTGAAATGGGATTCCGATCCCGGCGGCACATTGTGCATGTGGCTTTCGTTGGCCACGTCCAGGAATTCGGGGCTCAAGGCGGCCTGAATTTTTCGCTCGATGTCTGTTTGCACGCTCACGAGGGGTTTCTCCCGGTTCCAACAATTGACGAGGACTATAAATAATCCCGAAACCGGCGAAATTCAATCGATCCCGTCGGCGACCGTCCGATCAGTTCTGGACTTGATCTTGTTGGGACATGTGGCGCCGCCGGCGGAATTGCGGCGGAATGGAGGTTTCCAGTTCCGTCACCGTATCGCGAAGCACCGCCACGTCCCGGTTCACGTCGTTGATCAACTGGCGGGCCGTCGCCTCAACGTCCTTGGATTGTTCAACCTTCTGCTCGACTTTCGCCATCTTCACCTCGATGGCCGCCAGCTTGGCGTCCACGTCAGTCTTCAGGCCGCCGAAATCGCGGCGCACGATGTCGGCGAATGCGGTCAGCTGTGTCTCCGTCTTTTTCAGCGCCACACTGCTCAGCCACAGGGCACCGAAGGCGACAACGACGGCAAGGCAAACAATGACAACGATCAGAGACATGCGATGGGCCCGATAATGCAATTGACCAAAAGATAACATTTTCGTTGCCGGGGGCAACTGCTGATGATCTGCAAAGTGCGATGACGCGCCGGAATGTGCCCGTTTGGAGCTGGCCACGAGCCGGTGGACGCTGGCAGATTTGTGATGTGCGGGTAGGGCCGTCGCAGAATTGTTTTGACCGGTTTTCAACGTTCCTGTACCGCTAAGGGTAGGGACCATGGACAACAATCACCATATCATTCGCGTCGGCGTGGCCGATAAGAACCCGTTGATTCAAGCCGGGCTGCGCCAGCTGTTGGGCGAGGATCCGCGGTTCGAACCGGTGTTTAGCTGCGCCGACAGCGAATCGTTTCTTGATGCCATCGACAAAACCATCATGGATGTGGCGATCACCGGCTGGGTCATGCCCGGCGGCGGCGGCAAGTATATCCTGGATCATTTGGTCGGCCGCGACGGCGTGCCCCGGATCGTTGTTTATACGGGCGCCGAAGGCGAAGCCGTCGCCGCCCAGGTCATGGCCCATGGCGGCGCCGGCTACATTTCAAAGAGCGAACCGCCGGCCCGGCTTTTGGACGCGGTCGCCGCCGTCGGCGAAGGTCAGATGATCTTTCCCTACCTGGATGTGCGCCGCATCCACGACAATCCACTGACCGGTTTGACCCGGCGTGAGCTGGAAGTGCTTTCCGCCTTGGCCAACGGACGGTCGAATAAGCAAATCGCGAATGAACAGGAAGTCTCTCTAAATACGGTAAAATTTCATATTAAGAACTTGTACGCAAAGCTAGGTGTTCATAACCGCGCGCAGGCCGTGGCGCTCTATCTGAAATCATGACAAACCTATCAGTTAGGGTGTTTTTTTACCTACTCTAATGATCTTTTCCCACCCTCCTGACGGATGTTCCGGGAACGCAGGCCGGACTCTACGGTAGCTCCTCACCTGTCGCCGGTTTCATCGCCGGCCCGCATTGTGGGGCTTCAATGCCAAACGCCAAGGCGCTCAGCGACTATCTGACCGAATGGGCCGCCGCCAATATGAGCCGGCGGGAGATTGCCGAAACGGTGCTGAAAATTGCTGCCGCCGGTGTCGACATCGCCCGGCTGACGGCGGCGGGGCCCTTGGCCGGCGCCATCGGCGCGGTGGTCGGCGTCA
>CAZQPC010000429.1:0-3907 GCA_964595005.1 uncultured Magnetovibrio sp. | reverse complement strand
GCGCGGGCGCCGACCCGGCGCCATCCCGCCCGCGCTTAGCGTATGCCGAGAGTGATCAAATCGACCCATCCACCACAATATCCAGCAAATTCGGCCCAGGATTGGCCATCGCCGCGGCGATCGCCGGCTTGACCTTCGCCGGGTCCTCGATGCGCTCCGCCGCCACCCCCATGGAATTGGCCAGCCCAACGAAGTCGATGTGCGGGTCGTCGAAATCCATGCCGACGAAGTGGTCGTTGCCGTGGAAGGCCTTCAGGCGCTGCTTGATGATGCGGTAGCTCATGTTGTTGCAGATCACATAAGTCATCGGCAGTTTCTTATGCGCCGCCGTCCACAAGGCCTGGATGGAATACATGGAAGAGCCGTCGCCGATCACCGCGCAGACGGGGCGCGTGAGATCGGCCAGTTGCACGCCGATGGCCGCCGGCACGGCCCAGCCGATGCCGCCCGAACCGAACCCGTGGTAGGAGTAGCGGTCGTTGTAGGCGAGCATCTTGTGCATCTGCCAGGTCGTCGTCAGGCCCTCGTGCACCAGGACGGCGTTCTCGGGCAGCGCCTCGACCATCTGCCAGGTCATCCAGTTGGGATCGATGGGGGTTTGATCGGCGGCGGCCAGGATGCTTTCGCCCATGGCCTTGCGGGTCGCCGTCCAGTTGCGGCCTTGCAAGTCGTCGATGGCCGCGGCGGCTTTCTTCGCCAGGGCGTCGCCGCCCTTGTCCTTGAGGATGGGAATCAGGGCCCGCATGGTCTCCCGCACGTCACCTCGCACCGCCATGTCGGCGGCGAAGTTCTTGCCCATCTCCCAATCCAACAGGCCCATCATGATCACCGGCATGCCTTCGGGCAGCGGCTCAATTTCCGAATAGACCGACATGCGCAGCGGGTCGGCGCCGACGGACACCATTAGGTCGTAGGCCGAGAGCACGCCGCGCACATCCTTCTGGTCGCGGGTCAGGCCGCCCATGTAGCACGGATGCTTCGACAGGAAATGCGCCCCGTAGGCTACGGATTGCTGGTAGGCTGCCGCGCCGAGCGTCTCGGCGAATTCGGCGGCTTCGGCCAACGCGTCGCTTTTGACCACTTCGTCGCCGCAGATGATCATCGGGTTGTTGGCGGCGAGCAGTCTGTCGGCCAGCTCGGCCAGCACCTCGTCGGACGGCCGGTTGCGGGTATCGACGCGGGTCGCCTTGCCCAAATCGATGCCGGCCTCGGCGTTCAGGATATCGCCGGGCAGGGACAGGAACACCGGCCCCGTCGGCGGCGTCATGGCGATCTTCGCGGCGCGGTGCACGATGCGCGGAAGATCCTCCAGGCGGGTTACTTCCGTCGCCCATTTGACCACCGGCTCGGCCATGGGGACCAGAGGATCATAGAGCAAGGGCTCGGTCAGGCCGTGGCCCTGTTCCTGCTGGCCCGCCGTGACGATGATCGGCGTGCCCGTGAACTTGGCGTTGTAGATCGACCCGATGGCGTTACCCAGCCCCGGCGCCACGTGGACGTTACAGGCCGCCAGCTTGCCCGACGCGCGGGAATAGCCGTCGGCCATGGCGACGACCAGCGCCTCTTGCAGGCCCAGCACGTAGGTCAGGTCCGGGTGGTCCTTCATGGCATCCATGATCGGCAGTTCCGTGGTGCCCGGGTTGCCGAACATATGGGTGATGCCGTTTTCCTTCAGCAAAGCCAGAAAGGCCGACGATCCTTTGATGGTGTTGAACGTGGTCACGTTGGGCTCCTTCCCCGAGCAATCCCGTTGGCGGATGCGAAGCGTCACGTTACGCCAAAGCCGAACCAGGTCAAACGGAACAGGGGAAATTTCGCGGCCGATTTCATGCGGTGAAAGGATCGACCGGCAACCGCCCCGATCGGCGCGCGGCGTTGTCGCCGGGCGGCGGCTGTGTTACGCCTCGGCCATGACCATGGGGACAAGCATTCGGAGGCCATTGCCGTGAGCGGCGGCGCCAATCTGGCGGCGTTGCTGCAACAGGCGACCCAGGCCCACGGCGCCGGTGATCTCGGCCGCGCCGAAGGTCTCTACCGGCAAGTTTTGAACGCCGATCCGAAACAGCCCGACGCGCTGCATCTGCTTGGCCTGTTGGCATCGCAGGCCGGCGCGCTGGACGACGCGGAAGGGCTGATCGCGGAAGCCTTGAGCGTCAAAACGCCGTTCCCGCTGGCGCACCTGCACATGGGCAACGTCAAGTATGCACGCGGTGACAAGACCGCGGCGGCGGATCATTTCGCCAAGGCCGTGGCGCAGATGCCCGACTTGGTCGATGCGCGGGTCAACCTGGCCTCCGTGTGCATGGAGTTGAAACGATTTGACGAAGCCGCCGAACAGTGCCGGGCGGCCCTTGCGGTCAATCCGGACATGGCTTTGGCGCACTACAACCTGGGCGTCGCGCTTTCGGAGACGGGACGCACGGCGGACGCCGTAGGGCATTTCCGCCGGACCGCTGAATTGCAGCCTGGATTGGCCGAGGCCCATGGTAACCTGGGCAAGGCGCTGGCCGATCTCGGCAGGCCCGGCGAGGCGGAGCCGCATTTCCGCCAGGCCATTGCCGTCAACGCGGACTTCGCCCTGGCACACTACAATCTGGCCAATGTTCTGCAGAGCCTGAAGCGTTTCGGCGAGGCCATCGATCATTACGAGAAGGCGCTGGCCATCGACCCGGAATTCCACGGCGCGCGCGGCAACCTGGGCGATGCCCTGTTGCGCGCCGGGCGCCACCGCGAAGGCCTTGCGGCGGCGCGCCGGGGCAACGGGGTGATCCAACTGGGCCTGGACGAGCCGGGCGGTTTCTCCATTCAGTATTGACACCAAGGACGACGAAGGGGACGGATGAGATGATCGAACGCCAGAACGTGGACGGTAGCGAGCACCCCAACTTCATCAGCGCCTGGACGATGCCCGACGCCACGGTCTGTGACAATCTGATCACCTTTTTCGAAGATAATGACGGGTCGCAATCGCCGGGTATCGCGGGCGACGGCAATGTCACCGACACGATCAAGAAATCCATGGACATGACCATTGATCCGCGCGACCTGGAGGACGAAAGGTTCGCCCCCGTGGCGCGCTACATGGAGGTCCTGTCGGCGTGTTTCAAAGATTATCTGATGCAATGGGAGTTTTTGAAATCCATCCTGCCGAACGCCCATGTGGGGTCGTTCAATATTCAGCGCTACGATGAAGGCGGTCATTACCAGGGGGTCCATTCGGAGCGCGTGTCGTTGGATAGCATTCACCGCATGCTGGTCTGGATGACCTACCTGAACCACGTCGACGAAGGCGGCGAGACGGAATTTCCCCACTACGGTTTGAAGGTCAAGCCGGCGCGCGGCAAGACCATCATCTGGCCGGCTGAATGGACCCACGCCCATGCCGGCGGTCTGGTCACCAAGGGCCGCAAATACATCATCACCGGGTGGATGCATTTCCCCGACGGCGGCTGAGCACCTCAGGCGCCGCGGATGCGGTCAACGGCGCGCTGCCACCCGGCATAGAGGGGGGCGCGGGCCGCCGCCGTCATCTCCGGGGTGAAACGGGTCGCCATCTGCCACTTCGCGGCAATGTCGTCCAGGGAGCCAAAGATGCCGGCGCCCAGCGCGGCCAGATAGGCGGCGCCCAGCACGGTGGTTTCCGTGTTGACGGGCCGCTCAACCGTCACATCCGCCATGTCGGCCAGGAACTGCATGACCCAATCGTTGGCCGCCATGCCGCCGTCGACACGCACGGCGTCGGGTTTGACGCCGTCGGCGGCCATGGCTTCGAACAGGTCACGGGTTTGATAGGCCACCGATTCCAACGCCGCGCGGACAATTTCCGAAACCCCGCTGTCGCGGGTCAGGCCGACGACGGCGGCGCGCGCGTCCGGGTCCCAGTGCGGTGCCCCCAGGCCGGTGAAAG
>CAZQPC010000428.1:0-3910 GCA_964595005.1 uncultured Magnetovibrio sp. | reverse complement strand
CACCTAACTCACGCGCCTTATCAGCTAACATGTCCCGGGTAACGATCTCGACAACCTTGCGTCCGACGGCGGCCGGCAAGGGGTCGGCGGCATGGGTTGTGTAGAACAAGTAGCCTTTTTCGTAGCAGTCCTGTTCAATCTCCGCAGACGTGATGGTCGCCGACAAGGGCAATCCGGCGCCCAGCGTTTTCGACAGGTTGAGGATATCCGGCACGACGCCATCGTGTTCGAAAGCGAAATTGTCGCCCGTGCGGCCCATGCCGGTTTGCGCCTCGTCGAGGATTAACAGCATGCCCCGTTCGTGGGCCTTGTCGCGCAAGGCGCTGAGATAGCCCTCGGGTAATTCTATAATACCGCCGGAACTGAGGATCGGTTCAATGAGCACCGCCGCCAATTGGCCCGTGCTTTGCCGGTCGATCATCTGCCAGCCGAATTCAAACTCATCGCGCCAATGATATTCACCGTCGCGGTTGAACGGCGAGCGATAGGCATGCGGTGACGGCAGCGTCAGAACGCCCGGCATTGTCGGGCCGTGGCCGCGCCGTCCACCGGAATAGGTCGTTGCGGCGGCGCCGCCCGTGACGCCGTGCCAGGACCGGTCAAAGGCAACGATTTCGAAGCCGCCGGTGTAGGTCTTGGCGATCCGAAGTGCGGCTTCATTGGATTCACCGCCGGTCGAAAGCGGTAGAACTTTGTCGAGGCCGTCGGGAAGCATGCCGGCGAGCGCGGCGGTGAAATCGACCACCGGGTCGGAAATAAATCCGCTATGAATATGATCGAGCGTGTCGGCCATGTCCTTGATCACAGCGCTGATCTCAGGATGGCTGTGGCCGAGAATGCCGCTCATCTGCCCCGACGTGAAATCCAGAATTTCGTGCCCATCGCTGTCGTAGATATAGGACCCACGGGCGCGGACGATCCTCTGATCAGCGAAGTCGCCGTCGTAACGGAACACATTTATATTCTCTTTCTCGGTCATGTTGCCAATCCGTGTCGCTCCGGTGTCCCGTGTCAAATCACGCGCTTGTCCTTGAGCGCGGCTATGTCGCCGGCGCCGTAGCCCAGGGCGCCGAGCACCTCGTCCGTGTGTTCGCCCAGCTGCGGCGGCCGTTCGCGCACCGTCCCAGGCGTCCGGGTCAGGCGTACCGGCGTTGAGACCACGGGCACGTCGCCGGCGACACCGGGATAATCGGTGGCGTTCAGCATGCCGCTTTCCTGGACGTGTTCGTTGTCCAGGACCTGGCGCGGCGACAGCACCGGCGAGGCCGGAATGCGGGCCTCGGCCAGCGCCGCCAGGGCTTGTTCCGTGGTCCGCTCATCGCACCAGGCCTGCATGCGCGCGCTGATTTCGGCGCTGTGGACGCCGCGCGCCGCGTCGTCGGTGAAGCGCGGATCGGTGAGCCAATGGTCCTCGTCGCCGCCGTCGGCGCGCATCGCATCGACCCAGCGTTCGAACATGGGTTGGCCGGCCGAGGTGGCGAAAATATGCCCGTCCTTGGTTTTGAAGTCATCCGACGGCGCCGATATCTGGCCGCGGTTTTGTGTTGCCGTGCGGTCCGGGGCGGTGACGCGTTGTTCGATCAACAGGGAATTGGTGACGGTCAGCGCGGTGGCCAGCAAGGCCCCTTGCACTTCCTGGCCCTCGCCGGTGGCGTCACGGTGGCGCAGCGCCGCCATGGTGCCGAAGGCCGCCAGGGCGGCGGTGTTGTAATCGACCCAGGGGGAGAAGGATTTGACCGGGTTCCCGGGGCTGCCGCTGATGTACATGTTGCCGCACATGGCCTGCGCCACGGCGTCCAGGCCGACTTTCGCGGCGTAGGGACCGGTGGTGCCAAAGGCCGTCGCGGTGACCAGGATGATGTCGGCCTTGATGGCCTTCAGGGTGTCATAGTCCAATCCCAACTGTTTCAACGCGCGCGGCGGCATGTTGGCGATGACGATGTCGGCGGTGGCGATCAGCTTGTCCTGGATGGCCCGGCCCTCGGGCTTCGTCGGGTTCAGGGTCAGGCATCTTTTGTTGCGGTTGCATTGCATGAACATGGCGCCCGTATTGTCGTCTTCGCTGAGCGGATACATGTCGCGGTCTTCGCCGCCATCGACCTTTTCAACACGGATCACCTCGGCGCCCAGATCGGCCAGCAATGCCCCGCACCAGGGCCCCGCGATGAAGCGGCCGAAATCGAGCACGCGGATGCCGTCGAGTACTGCAGTCATGAAACTTCCCCTGGTGTGAATAACGAATGAAATTAGTGGGCGGCGCCAATGTCCGCGTATTGTCCGTACTCCGCAAGCGCCGATGGGTTGGAAATCGTCGTCCGCTGCATCAGGCGGCGATGTTTCGATACGTCGAAGGGTGTCGCCCTGTGCAAAGTTGCGCGGTTGTCCCAGACGACGGCGTCGCCGGTGCGCCAATGGTGCACGTAGACCTTGGCCGGATCCGTGGCGCGTTCCAGCATGTCATCCAGAAGCGCCCGGCTTTCGGTTTCCGGCCAGCCGACAATGCACTTGGCGTGGGCGCCGATCATCAGCGATTTTTTGCCGGTGACCGGATTGACTTGAACCAAGGGGTGACGCGCCGGCGGGTTTTCAGCGCGCTGCGCGTCCGAGAAAACGAACCCGAACCGGGCGCGCGACCAGGCGAAGTCGTGTTCGACGATGCAGCCGTCCAGTTTATCCCGGGTGCCCGCGTCCAGGGTTTCGTAGAGCACCTGGGTTGAGCAGAATTCCGTGGCTCCGCCTTCCGGCGGCACCTCGCGGGCGGTCAGCACCGAACACAGCGACGGCGTCTTTTTGAATGTGCTGTCGGCATGCCAGTGCATGTTGCCCTTCTGGTAGAAGATGCGCTGGTCGTCCGGGTCCAAGGCCTCGCCTGTCGCCATGTCGATGTTCGATTGCCGGGCGAACGGCGTGCCGACGGCGGGGTTAACGCTGACTGTCGTTTCCAGGGGGCCGAAGCGTTCGGAGAAGACGACCTGTTGATCGTCATCCATGGGCGCGTCGCGAAATAACACGATGCCGTTTTCCTCGAAGGCCCGGCGAATCCCGGCAAAGGCTTCATCCGTCAACGCATTGACGTCGGTGCCGGCGATCTCGGCGCCGAAATTCGCGGTCAAGGGTGTAATACTCAGCGCCACGGCGGGTCTCCCGGTTCGGTTCGTCATTGTTCATGGATTTGCCGGCGGCGGCAATGGGCTCACATTTCAATCGCCAGGCCCGGATTTTGCTGCACGGCCGGCGGCCAACACCAAAAATTGATCGAGGGAAAATTGACGTGAAAGCCGGGATTTGACTACGATGATGGCCAGAATAACCGGAAAATCACCGGAAATGGGCCGGCGCGCCGCGCCAGTCCCCATCAATGGGAGGAAAACATGACCAAGTTCGTGGCGCCGACACGGCGCCGTTTCCTGCAGGGCGCCGCCGCCGCCGGTACGGCCGCCGTGGCCGCACCTTTTTCAACCGCCTTCGGCGCCGGCTATCCGTCGCGCAACATCAACGTCATCATCCCGACCCGGGAAGGCGGCGGAGCGGACCGCAATTTCCGGGCCTTCACCGGCGTCTGGTCGAAAGTGTTGAAGACCAAGTTCGAGCCGGGCTTTTTTCCAGGCGCCTCCGGCCGGGTCGGCTATGAAGTGTTCATGGGCAAGCGCGACGCCGACTGCTACAACCTGATCTTCGGCAATATGGGCCCGGAAGTGCTGAACTGGGTGGTCAAGGCGCCGAGCTTCAATGTCAACGATTACCTGTATTTCGGCCGCGTCGACACGGACCCGGGCTGCGTCTTCGTCGGCAACAAAAGCAAGTTCATGTCCATCGACGATATTGTCGCCGAAGGCAAAAAGCGCAAGCTCAACGTCGGCACCAGCCGTATGGCCCATCCCGCCTCCATCGGCATCCTGGCGTTGGGTGA
>CAZQPC010000427.1:0-3911 GCA_964595005.1 uncultured Magnetovibrio sp. | reverse complement strand
CGACAGAGATTCTGAGGAATCCGTCACGCCGGCATCAATATCCAGGGCAATGGCCGTGTCTTCCGTGCCACCCGCCGTGTTGTCAACCGTCAGGGTCGGATCATCAGCCACGCCGTCAACGTCAACGGTCAATGTGCCGGACGTCGTTGCCGTATCGCCGTCGTCTTCCGTGGACGTCGCCGTCACGGAAAGATCGAAGGAGCCGGAGAAATCGTCCGGCGGGGTGATCGACAGGCCGTCCAAATCACCCGCGTCCAAGGTCCAGGTGCCGTCGCCATTGTCCGTACCGGCGGAAAGAACGGCACCGTCGGGGACGTCAGAGATGGTCACGGAAAGCGATTCCGAGCCGTCCGTGTCCGTCAGGCCCGAGGAAATATCGAGAGAGATCGCGGCGTCTTCGTCGCCATCGGCCGCCGTCATGGTCAATGTCGGTGCGTCGGCATCGCCGGTCACGTCGACATCCAGGGTCGCCGATGTGATGGCGGTATCACCGCCATCACTTTCCGTCGTCGTCACGGAAACGCCCAACTGGAAGTCATCGTTCGAATCCGCCGGCGGGGTAATGGACAAGCCGTCCAAATCACCGGCATCCAGGGTCCAGGTACCGTCGCCATTGTCCGTACCGGCGGACAAGGAAGCGCCCGACGGCACGTCAGAGATGGTCACGGAAACCGATTCCGAACCGTCCGTATCCAACTGGGTGACGTCAATGTTGAGGCCAATGGCGGAATCTTCCGTGCCCGCGGCATCACTGACGTCCAAGGTCGAGCCAGCCACTTCATCATCGACGGCGCCGATATCGACGCTCAATGTTGACGTGTTGGTGGCCGTATCACCACTGGCCTCGGTCGCCGTCGAGGTCACGGTCAAATCGAAGGTGCCGTTGAAGTCTTCCGGCGGCGTCACGGTCAATCCGTCCAGATCGCCGCCGTCCAGTGTCCAGGTGCCATCACCGTTGTCCGTGCCGGCGGAAAGCGACGCCCCCGACGGCACATCGGCGATGGTGATCGACAATGTTTCGGAGCCGTCCGTGTCGGTCAGGCCGGCGGAAATGTCCAAGGCAACGGCCGTATCTTCCAGGCCGCTGGCGGCGCTCAGATCCAGTGTCGGCGTATCGGCAACGCCGGTCACATCCACATCGATGGTGCCGGTGGTGGTCGCCGTGTCGTCGCCGTCCGTGGAGGTCGCCGTCACGGAAAGCTGGAAGTCGCCATCGCTGTCGGCCGGCGGGGTCACGGTCAAGCCGTCCAGATCGCCGCCGTCCAGGGTCCAGGTGCCGTCGCCATTGTCGGTGCCGGCGGAAAGCTCGGCGCCGCTGGGCACGCCAGAGATGGTCACCGACAGGGATTCGCTGGAATCCGTCACGCCGGCATCGATATCCAAGGCAATGGCCGTGTCTTCGTTGCCGCCGGCCGTCGAATCGACCGTTAGGGTCGGATCATCCGCTTCCGCTGCAACATCAACCGTAATCGTACCCGTTGTCGTCGCCGTGTCGCCGCCGTCGCCTTCCGTGGACGTCGCGGTGACTGAGAGATCGAAGGAGCCGGAGAAGTCATCCGGCGGCGTGACTTGCAGGCCATCCAAATCGCCCGCGTCGAGCGTCCAGGTGCCGTCACCGTTATCCGTGCCCGCGGAAAGCTCGGCGCCGCTGGGCACGCCGGAAACCGTCACGCTCAGCGTTTCGGAACCATCCGTGTCGGTGAGGCCCGAGGCAATATCGAGATCGATGGCGCCGTCTTCCGTGCCGGACGCCGTGTCATCCAAAGTCAGCGTCGGCGCATCGGCGTCCGCCGCGACACTGACGTCGATGGTGCCCGATGTGGTTGAGGTGTCACCCGTCGACGTTTCCGTCGCCGTCGCGCTGACGCCCAACTGGAAATCGCCGTCGCTGTCCGCGGGCGGGGTCACGGTGAGGCCGTCCAAATCGCCGCTGTCCAGGGTCCAGGTGCCGTCGCCATTGTCCGTGCCGGCGGAAAGTTCCGCACCGCTGGGCACGCCGGAGACCGTCACGGACAAGGTTTCGGACCCGTCCGTATCGACCAAGCCGGCGCCGATATCCAGGCTGATGGCGCCGTCTTCCGTACCGGACGCATCGTTAACACTCAAGGTCGCGCCATCGGACAGGGTGTCCGGGTTGGCGACGGACAAGGTCTGCGACACCGTTTCCGAATCGCCGTCGTCTTCCGTGGTAATGGCATTGACCGTCAGGTCGAAACCGTCACCAAGATCGTTCGGCACGGTCAATTGCAGGCCTTCAAGATCGTCCGGCGCCAATGTCCAGGTGCCGTCACCGTTATCCGTCCCGGCGGAAAGTTCGGCGCCGCTGGGCATGCCCTCGACGGTGATCGACAGGGTTTCCGAGCCGTCCGTATCCGTCAGGCCGGCGGAAATATCCAGGTCAACGTCAACGGTGGTGGTGGTGCCGTCCGTGGTCGTGTCGCCGACGTCCACCGACAGGGTCGCGGCATCCGCATCGCCGGCAACGCTGACGTCGATGGTGCCGGTCGTGGTCGCCGTGTCGTCACCGTCCGTTGAGGTCGCCGTTACGGAAAGCTGGAAATCCTCATTGGAATTTTCAGGCGGCGTCACCGTCAAGCCGTCAAGATCGCCGCTATCAAGGGTCCAGGTGCCGTCGCCGTTATCCGTGCCGGCGGAAAGCTCGGCGCCGCTGGGCACGCCGGAGACGGTCACCGACAGAGTTTCGGAACCGTCCGTATCGGTCAGGCCGGACGCGATATCCAGGCTGATGGCCTGGTCTTCCGTGCCGCTGGCGTCGCTGACGGACAGGGTCGGCGCGTCGGCATCGGGATCGACGCTGACGTTCAAGGTGCCGGACGTTGTCGCCGTTTCGCTGCCATCGGAACTGGTCGCACTGACGCTCAGGGAGAAATCATCGTCACTGTTGGCGGGCGGAATGATTGTCAGGCCGTCAAGCAGGGCCGGGTCCACATCCGCGACGCCGTTCTCATCGACGGAGATCGCAACGCCGCCGGAACTGAGGATGGCGCCGTCGGGTATGCCGGAAATGGACACACTCAGCGTTTCCGTATCGTCGGTCAACGCGGCATCGATATTCAGACCAATGCCGAAATCTTCGGTGCCCGCCGCGTCCGCCAAATCCAGCGTCGGCGCATCGGCACCGGAATCGATGACGGTCACTTCAAGAATGCCACTGACCGTATTGGTATCGCCATCGTCTTCGGTCGCCGTCGCCGACACCAGCAAGGAGAAATCGCCGTCGCTGCCGTCCGGCGGCACGATACTCAGGTCATCCAGTTGTTCGGCGCTCAGGGACACGGCGCCGTTCTCAATCGTCAGCGTTTCGCCGCCGCTGGAAAGAACCGCGCCATCCGGAATATTGCTGACCGTCACGGAAAGCGTTTCCGAACCGTCCGTATCGGTGAGGCCGGTTTCGATGTTCAGTGGAATGGCCTCGCCTTCGGCGCCTTCCGATTCGCTCACGTCGAGGGTCGGCGCGTCGGCATCGCCGAACACCATGACATCCAGGGTTTCCGTCACTTCGGAGGTATCGCCGGAGCTGGATTCGGTCGCCGTGGCGGTGACGCTCAACTGGAAGTTTTCATTGGAATCTTCGGCCGGCGTAATCGTCAGGCCGTCCACATCACCCGGCGCCAAAGTCCAGGTGCCGTCACCGTTGTCGGTGCCGGCGCTCAAGCTGGCGCCCGAGGGCACACCGCCAATGGTGAGGGACAAGCTCTCGGAGCCGTCCGTATCGATCAAGCCGGCATCAATGTTCAGGGCGATCGCCGTATCTTCCATGCCGGCCGCGACGTTGTTGACGTCCAGATCAACGCCGTCGGAATCCTGATCGGGATCGCCGATGGCAATGGTCGATGTCACGGTCGCCGTATCGCCAT
This sequence comes from uncultured Magnetovibrio sp., assembly GCA_964595005.1. Lineage (GTDB taxonomy): Bacteria > Pseudomonadota > Alphaproteobacteria > Rhodospirillales > Casp-alpha2 > UBA3470. Next base: position 33 of record CAZQPC010000427.1, on the reverse strand, counting down.
CGTCCTCGGTCGAGGTCGCAGCCACGCTTAGTT
>CAZQPC010000426.1:0-3913 GCA_964595005.1 uncultured Magnetovibrio sp. | reverse complement strand
GCATCCCAATAGAGGAAATCGCGCCAGCTTTCGTGCAGGAAGTTGGGCGGGAAGGCGCGGCCGCGTTCCTGCAACAGGTGGTTGGATGGCCGCACCGGTTTGCGGATCGGGTACATGCGGACCGCCTTCGGCAACCGGTGGCCCTTGCGCAGGTTGCACGGCGCGCAGGCCGTGACCACGTTGTCCCAGGTGGTGCGGCCGCCGCGCGAGCGCGGCACGACATGGTCGAAGGTCAGGTCTTCGGCGCGGAAACCGCCGGCGCAGTACTGGCACGAAAAACTGTCGCGCAGAAACACGTTGAAGCGCGTGAACGCCGGGCGCCGGTGCAGGGGCACGTAGTCCTTCAGCGCGATGACGCTGGGCAGGCGCATGGCGAGGCTTGGCGAATGGACCTGGTGGTCGTATTCGTGGACCACGTTGACCCGGTCCATGAAGACGGCTTTGACCGTGTCTTGCCAGGACCACAGCGACAAGGGGAAGTAGCTCAACGGCCGGAAATCGGCGTTCAGAACCAGGGCCGGATGGGTGCCTTCAGCGGTCGACACAATGATCCTCCATCATCACGACTCCCACGATACAACATGTAGTGATTCGCTGGCAAACGGCGCGACGTGAGGACGCGACGTGGCGATCGGCGTTAATCTGAGTAAGGTCTGGGGATGCCGCGAATCCCGTCACCCCTCCGGCAACGCCACGCCGAAGCATTCGGCCAGGAATTCCATGCCCAGCATGATGCCCCGGTCGTCCAGGCCGTGGCCCAGATCGGGCCGCATCTCAAAGCGCGCGTCGATGCCGACACCGGCCAGCCCGCTGACCGCATCCTTCAATGAGCTTGACGGCACCACCTCATCGGCGTCGCCGTGCACCAAAAGCACCGGCGGCCTGGACTTGATCTCACCGGCCAAGATGTCGGCACCGACCAGGCGTCCCGAATACCCGGCGATCCCGGCCAGCGGCTTTTCACGCCGAAGACCGACGTGCAGCGACATCATGGTACCCTGGGAAAATCCCACCAGGGCGGTTTCCGCTTCGCTGAGGCCATGGGCCTCCATTTGCTGGTTAATGTAATTGTCGAGGGTCGGAGCCGCGGCCTGAACGCCGGGCAGGCGGTCGGCGTTGGCATCGGCCAGGGAAAACCATTGGTAACCGAAAGGCGCCATGTCGAACTGTTCCGGCGCATTGGGCGAGGTGAACTTGGCATCCGGCAGGACGCGGGCGAAATAGGGCGCCAGACCGATCAGGTCATTGCCGTCGGCGCCGACGCCATGGCAGAAAATGACCAGTTGCTTGGCCGGGCCGCCGGACGCCGGCTCTTGGGTCGGCCCATATAGTTCGATAATGTCGCTCATGTCGCCTCCGAAAATACCGCCAAGTTACCTGACGGATCGTTTGTAACCGGAACTGCCGGTCTATTGCCACCCCGTTTCGCGCGGGCCACTCTAAGGCCATGACAACGCTCACCCGCTTCGCCCCCAGCCCGACGGGCCTTCTGCATCTGGGCCACGCCTATTCGGCGCTGTTCGCCGCCGACCATGGCCGGCGCTTCATCCTGCGCATCGAGGATATTGATCACGGCCGCTGCCGGCCGGAATTCGACGCCGCCATCGTGGAAGACCTCGCCTGGCTGGGGCTTTCCTGGGAAACGCCGGTGCGCCGCCAATCGGCGCATATGGAAGACTATGCGGGCGCGCTATCACGCCTTGACGGGATGGGCCTTCTGTATCCCTGCTTCTGCACCCGCAAGGACATCCAGGCCGAGATTGACGGCGCGGCCAATGCCCCCCACGGCCCCGACGGCCCGCTCTATCCCGGTCTTTGCCGGCATATGGACGCCGCCGAGCGGGCCGAGCGGCTGGCTGCCGGAGAGGCCCACGCGTTGCGCCTGAAGATCGATGACGCGGGCCGCCAGGCCGGCGAGCTGACCTGGCATGATGCGGACGCCGGCCGGCAAACGGCCCGGCCGGAACTCTTCGGCGACGTCGTCTTGGCCCGCAAGGACACGCCGACCAGCTACCATCTGGCCGTCACCGTTGACGACCACCTGCAAGGCATCACCTGCGTCACCCGCGGTGTCGACCTGTTTGACGCCAGCCACGTGCACCGCCTTTTGCAGGCCCTGTTGGATTTGGAAACGCCGCAATATCATCATCACCGCCTGCTCACCGACAGCGACGGCAAACGCTTCGCAAAACGCGATAAGTCGCTGACCCTGCGGACGCTGCGCGCCGCCGGCAAATCGCCGACGGAGGTGCGGGCCATGGCGGGAGCCACCTAGCATGCGGATGGACCTCACCGTGCGGCGCTGGATTCCCGCTTTCGCGGGAATGACGTGGGGGGGTATCAAATCGTCATTCCCGCGAAAGCGGGAATCCAGACAGCGAGGCGCGGGACCCACAGCAACCCGGTACGTTTGGGCCTTGATATTGGGCGCGATACTCAACCCGTCGGCGGCAGCGGACGATGCCGTCCGCGCCCAGCTTTCCATTGGCGCCAAGGCGACGGTGACGGACGTGGTCGACGGCGACACGGTCATTGTCGATCCCGCCCCCGATGGCGCGCCGCAGATCCGCCTGGTCGGCATCCAGGCGCCGAAGCTGCCGTTGGGCCGCAAGGGCTTCAAAGCCTGGCCCTTTTCCTCACGATCAAAGACGCATTTGGAGAAACTGGTTCTCGGCCGTGCCGTCACGCTGTATTTCGGCGGCACCCGCATGGACCGTCATGGCCGCCATCTGGCGCACCTGTTCCGCGACGACGGCACCTGGGTGCAGGGCCACATGCTGGCCGGCGGCATGGCCCGGGTCTACAGCTTCGCCGACAACCGCGCCGTGGTGCCGGCCATGCTGGCCCGCGAGCGCGGCGCCCGAAAAGCCAACCGCGGCATCTGGGTGCATCCCTTCTACGCGGTCCGGGACACGGACGCGGACCGGCTGATGCGCCGTCTCGGGACCTTTCAAGTCATCGAAGGCACGGTTCGCGACGCTGCCCGGGTCAAAAGCCGCGTCTATCTGAATTTTGGCGATGATTGGCGCAGTGACTTCACCATCACATTGAACAGCCGGGCGCGCCGGCTGTTCCAACGCGACGGTATCGATCCCTTGAACTTTCAAGGCAAACGCCTGCGCATCCGCGGCTGGCTGCGCAAGCGCAACGGCCCTATGATCGACGCCAGCCATCCGGAACAGTTTGAAATCATCGTGCCGCCCTGACAAAAAAAGCCGACCCAGATTGGGCCGGCAAGTTTGACAGGGAGGTTGCAAGAAACGTGGCTGCTGTGGGGAGGATACGCAGGGACAGACGTTTCTTGCACCATTACTATGGCAGGCCCAGGGCAACAAATAAGTGACGGCCGTCACACCTGTTCACATTTATTAACCGGCCGGAAATCGGACGCTTTTAGGCGGGAACGGGCTGGTCCTCGTCGAAAACAATCACCCGCGCCGGGGCGCCGTCGCTGTCCCTGACCTTGATGGGCAGACCGATGAACAGGGGGCGCTTGCTCTCGATCTCGCCCATGTTGCCGAGATACTCGAACATGATGACACCTTTCAGCAGCAACTCGATGTGCGACGTGTTTTCATCCCAGGCCGGCATGCGGGTCCCTGTGGCGTAATCGCGGATGCAGTAGTCCTGGGGGAAATCATAGGCGATGGCCTTGATCTGTTTCTCAAATAGCCACTTGCAGGCGTCCGTCTCCAGCCATGGCGCATCGGTCCAAAAGCTTAAATCCTCGACCGAGCGCTGCTGGTCCCAGTTGCTGCGCAGGATGACGATATCGCCGGGATACACCTCGGCACCGGAGGCCTCCATGTCATCCGCGGTGATCGCCCGGTTCGGCTCGCCCGGCAGATCAATCACAACGCCCGGCCCGACGGTCATCTCAGGCGTAATGGCGCTGGTGGTGAAGCCGTCCTTG
>CAZQPC010000425.1:0-3939 GCA_964595005.1 uncultured Magnetovibrio sp. | reverse complement strand
TGAAAATTTTACCCCGGCGGCGATGGCCCGGGCCTGCACGCTGAGGCCCTTGAAGGCCGGCAATAGCGACGGGTGGATATTGATCAACCGGTCGTGCCAATGATGGACGAATTCCTCCGACAAGAGCCGCATGAACCCGGCCAGGCAGACCAGTTCGGCGCCGGCGGTTTCCATGGCAATTGTCATTTGCTGATCGAATTCGGCCCGATCGGCGTATTTTGTGTGGTCGATGACCAGGGTCGCCACGCCGGCCTGGGCGGCGCGTTCAATGCCTGGTGCACCGGCGACGTTGGAGATCACCAGAACGATCTCGGCGGGGTAGGATTGCCCGGCACAGGCGTCCACAAGGGCCTGCAGGTTTGAGCCCCGTCCGGAGATCAGAACGGCCAGCTTCAGTTTTGCCACAGGGCCTCCGCGTCGGTGATGCGGACGATTTCGTCGCTTCCGTGCGGGGCGATCCGGCCCATGTTGACGACGGTTTCGCCGGCTTCGGTGAGGAGGTCGGATAGGGCACTGGCGCGTTCGGCGGCGACCACGATGGTCATGCCAACGCCGCAATTGAAGGTCCGCAGCATCTCGTCGCTGGCAATATTGCCGGCCGATTTCAGCCATGGAAAAACGCCGGGCGGCGCCCAGGCGGCGGCGTCGATAACGGCGCCCAGGCCGTCGGGCAGGACGCGCGGCAAATTCTCAATCAGGCCGCCACCGGTGATGTGGGCGAGGGCATGGATACCGCCGGCACGAATGGCCGCCAGGCAGGGTTTCACATACATGCGGGTCGGGGTCAGCAGGGCCTCGCCAAGGCTCTGAGTTGTGTCGAAGGGGGCCGGGTCGGCGTAGGATGTATCGGCATGTTCGACAACCCGCCGGACCAGGGAAAAGCCGTTCGAATGCAGGCCGTCGGAAGCCAGGCCGAGAATCACATCGCCGTCCCGGACCAGGTCTCCGGTCAAAATTGCGGCGCGCTCCACGGCGCCGACGCAAAAGCCGCCCAGATCATAGTCGCCCGGCGCGTAAAGACCTGGCATTTCCGCCGTCTCACCGCCGATCAATGCGCATCCGGCCTGCCGGCAGCCTTCCGCAATGCCGTCGACGATGGCCCGTCCGGCGTCCACGTGTAATTTGCCGGTGGCGAAATAATCCAGGAAAAACAAAGGTTCGGCCCCTTGCACGACCAAATCGTTGGCGCACATGGCGACCAGATCTATGCCGATGGTGTCGTGTCTGCGGGCGGCCGTGGCAATCATCAGCTTGGTGCCGACACCGTCCGTGCCGGCGACCAAAATCGGATCTTCGTATCCGGCCGCCTTGAGATCGAACATCGCCCCAAAACCGCCCAAATCCGATGCCACACCTGGGCGGCTGGTGGATTTGGCGACGGCGCCGATGTCGGTGACCAGTTCGTTGCCGGCATCGATGTCGACGCCGGCGTCCTTGTAACTCAGGCCGTTTTTGGGGGAAGCCGTATCGTCGGGGCCGCTAATGGCTTTCTCCTTCGCCACCCTGTGTTAGATTAGCCCGCCTGCGCGAGCAGTCCCATGAAGTGTCCTTTGGGCGGACCGAAGATAAACCAACGTGAGCGGTTTGCAATAATGGTGAGACGGATTCCTTCCCTGATTTTTGGGTTCCTGGTGATGGCGTTGCAGACGCCGTTCACCACCGCGGCCATGGCCGACGTGTTCGAGGTGCAGGGCGTTCCGGTGGATGTAACGGCGGAGACCGCGGCCAAGGCCCGTGGTCAGGCCCTGGCCCGCGGCCAGGACGAGGCCTTCCGGCGGCTCCTGGAGCGCTTGACCCTGAATGAAGACGCCGAGCGCCTACCCGAACCGGGCAGCCTGGAGGTTACTGAGTTTGTCTCTGATTTTTCGGTTTCCGGCGAAAAGACCTCGTCGGTGCGCTACCTGGCGAAGATGAACGTGCGTTTCAAACCCGCACCGGTGCGCGACCTGCTGCGGTCGCAGGGCATTCGTTTTGCCGAAACGACCAGCAAACCAGTGCTGGTGTTGCCGGTTCTTCAATCGGCTTCCGGGGCCCAGTTGTGGGAAGATGGCAACACCTGGCGCCGGGCCTGGAATTTGCGCCAGGCGGGTGAGGGGTTGGTTCCGTTGGCCTTGCCGCTGGCCGACCTGGCCGATATTTCGGCGGTCAACGTGGATCAGGCGGTGCGCGGCGATGTCGACCGGCTGACCGGTCTTGCCGTGCGCTACAACGCCGGCGACACCATCGTCAGTTTCGCCCGCCTCGGTCTGGCACCCGGTTCCACCGGCCGCCGGGTTGAGATTTCAAGTACCCGGTTCAGCGCGCGACACGACCCGATGACGGATCTGGTCTCCTTTAATCAGCAGACCGGCGAAAGCGAGGAGGCCCTGTTGGTGCGGGCCGCCGATGCGGTGGCCTCACGCCTTGAGGAAGATTGGAAGATCGAAAATCTTCTGGTCCACGACGGCCAAGGGGTCAGTGCCGTGACAGTGCCGATTTCAAGTTTGAAGGACTGGTTGGACGTCAAACGGCGCCTGGGCGCCGTCTCGGTCGTTCGCAGCCTGGATTTGGTGCTTATTTCCTTGGACGAAGTGCGCATCAACCTGCACTACGTGGGCGCGCCGGAACAATTGCAGACGGCATTGGGCCAAGCGGATTTAGCGCTGGTCCGCGAAGACGAGGAATGGGTTCTGTATCCCGCCGGGATCGCACCGCCCGGCAAGTCCTGAGACCATGAACCTCCCCAATCTCATTACCTTGGCACGGATCTGCGCCGTGCCGGTGATTATCTGGATGATCCTGGACCGCCGCATGGAGGCCGCGTTTTGGGTCGCCTTTGCGGCCGCCGCCAGCGACGCCATTGACGGCATCGTCGCCAAACACTTCAATATGCAGACGGTATTGGGGGCCTTGCTGGACCCGATTGCCGACAAGACGCTTTTGGTCTCTGTCTTCGTCGCCCTGGGTCATGAGGGATTTCTGCCGACCTGGTTGGTGATTATGGTGGTGTTCCGGGACGCGTTGATTGTCGGTGGGGCCTTGCTTTTCCACACCCTGACCCAATCCCTGGAAATGTCGCCCCTGATGATCTCCAAGATCAATACCTTCGCCCAACTGGTGTTGGCCGTGACCATCTTGGGCTCGGAGGCCTTTGGCCTGCAAACGGGGGCCATTCGCGATGTCATGATTTATATGGTCGGTGCGACGACATTTGCTTCCGGCGCCACATATGTGGTCGGATGGACCCGCCGGGCCGGGGAAATGGAGAGCGGCGGTTGATCAACGGGGAACAGCCCATGGGACGGAATTCATGAGCCGCGAACGCCAGACGGTCTTCTGGATCTGCGGGTTGATCGTATTTGTGCTGCTGCTGCACCTTCTGAGCAGCATTCTGTTGCCGTTCGTCGCCGGCATGGCGATTGCCTATTTTCTTGATCCCGTCGCCGACTGGCTGGAGGAGCGCAAGCTTTCAAGAACCTTGGCCACGACCGTCATTTTGCTGGCATTTTTCCTGGTTGCCGGCGCCCTGCTGACGATGCTGTTTCCGCTGCTGCAGCGCCAGATCGTCGAACTGATCCATATGGTGCCGGGCATTGTCGAAAAGATCCGGACCGAGGCTTTGCCGTGGTTGGAGGGACTGATTGCCGAACTGCCGGCGGAGACCATGGATGATATCCGCAACGCGGCCAAGGATTTTGCCGGCAAGGCGGTAAAGTGGATCACCGCGGTTGCGGCGAACTTGTGGAGCGGCGGCGTGGCCTTCTTCAACATGCTGTCGCTGTTGGTGATTACGCCGGTGGTGGCCTTCTACCTGCTGCGTGACTGGGATTTGATTACGGCGAAGGTTGATTCGTGGCTGCCGCGCCGGCCGGCGGGGACAATCCGCGGCCAATTCCTGGAGATCGACAAGACCCTGGCGGCCTTCGTCCGCGGGCAATCCACGGTTTGTCTGTTTTTATC
>CAZQPC010000424.1:0-3940 GCA_964595005.1 uncultured Magnetovibrio sp. | reverse complement strand
AACTGGGCGTCAAAAGCGCCAAGGAACTGGACGGCGCCACGGTCTGCATCCAGACGGGCACCACCACCGAGCTCAACTTGGCGGATTACTTCCGTTCCAACAAAATCAAGTATGAGCCGGTTCCCATCGAAACCAACGACGAAGCCCGCACCAACTATCTTGCCGGGCGTTGCGACGTGTACACCACGGACGCGTCGGGTCTTGCGGCAACGCGCTCGACCTTCGACAAGCCCGACGATCACGTCCTGCTTCCCGAGATCATCTCGAAAGAGCCCCTCGGACCGGCCGTGCGTCAGGGTGATGACCAGTGGGGCGACATCGTCCGCTGGGTTTTGAACGCGACCATCGTGGCCGAAGAAAAAGGCATCACGAAGGCCAACGCCGGTTCCATTGGCAACACCACCAATGATCCGGAAATCAAACGTCTTCTCGGTACCGAAGGCAACCTGGGCGGCATGCTCGGATTGGACAAGGGCTGGGCGAAGAACGTGATCCAGTCCGTGGGTAACTACGGTGAGATCTTTGAGAAGCACATTGGCGCGAAAACGCCGATTGGCCTCAGCCGCGGCCTGAACCAGCTTTGGAGCAAGGGCGGCCTGCAGTATGCCCCGCCGTTCCGTTAAGCCGTAAGGCCCAAGAACTAAACGTTAGATGGGCGGGCGGTATTCCGAAAAATCGGATACCGCCCGTTCATTTTCGAAGACATTCCCGAACCACTTAAAATCATAACAATAATCGGGGATGGAACAGGGGCTTCACAATAGCCGGCATCGGCTATTGGTAGCTCGGTCGTCACCAGACAGGGGACCGAACGACCGATGAACACAGCAACCCAACAAGTTCAGGACGACCAACGCAGCTCACTATCCAAGATGTGGAATAATCAGGAAACGCGTTCCGTTATCCTGCAGATCCTGACGATGGCCATCCTGATCGGCTTTTTCTTCTTCATCGTTGATAACGCCATCGCAAACCTCGCAAAGGTCGGCAAGACATTCAGTTTTGATTTCTTGAATCAACCCGCCAGTTACGACATCAACCAGACCCTGATTTCATACACATCGCAATCGACACATTTCCGCGCCGGTCTGGTCGGCCTGTTGAATACGGCCTTGGTCGCCGGCTGCGCCATAATCGCATCGACCATATTCGGGTTCATTCTTGGTGTCTTCCGGTTGTCGCCGAATTGGCTGATCAACCGCATCGCGTACTGCTATATCGAATTCGTTCGGAACGTTCCCGTGCTTCTGCACATCCTGTTGATCCACGGTATCGTGGTCACCACGCTGCCGCAGCCCCGGGCCCTCAGGGATCCTGATCTGATGGAAACCTGGAGCATTCTGGAAACCTTCTTCCTGACCAACCGCGGCATGTTTGCGCCGAAACCGCATATGGAACCTCTATTCTGGGCGACCATCATCACGCTCGTCGCCGGCATCGGTTTCGCCATCTGGTTCAAGCGCTGGGCCAAGCGCCAGCAGGAGGAAACGGGTAAGATTTACCCGATTTTCTGGGTATCGCTCGGCGCCATCATCGGTGCGCCGATCGTGATGTACGTCATCACCGGCTTGCCCATCGAATGGAGCACGCCGGAAATGGGGAAATTCAATTTCAAGGGCGGCATGGTGGTGTTGCCGGAATTTCTGGCCTTGTGGCTGGCGCTTTCCATGTACACGGCGGCGTTCATCGCGGAAATCGTCCGGGCCGGCATCCAGGCCGTCAATTGGGGCCAATGGGAAGCGGCCTTCGCCTTGGGCGTTCGTCGCGGACGCACCCTCAATCTGGTCGTCATCCCGCAGGCCTTGCGGGTGATTGTGCCGCCGCTGACCTCTCAGTATCTGAATGCGACCAAGAACTCTTCCTTGGCCATCGCCATCGGATACATGGATATCGTCGCGACGATCGGCGGCATCTCACTGATGCAGACGGGCAAAGAGATGGAAACGATGTTCATCGTCATCGCCATCTATCTGGCATTTTCATTGATCATTTCGGCGGTCATGAATTGGTACAATCGACGCATCAAGCTGGTAGAGAGATAGGAGGCGGGTCATGTCAGAGACAGCTACACAGACTTATGAACCCGGCACCCATCCGGACATGCCGGCACCGGTTCTTACTTCGGGTCCCATCTTTTGGATGAAGAAGAACCTGTTCTCATCACCGCTCAACTCGGTCATCACGCTGATCGCCGCCTATGCGCTTTGGAAGTTCATACCGCCGGCGGTCAGCTGGGTATTCATCGATTCCGTGCTCGAGGCAAGCAGCCGCAAGGAATGCTCGTCCATCGGGCCGGGCGCGTGCTGGGCCTTTATCGGCGAACGCTTCAAGGTTCTGATGTACGGGTTCTATCCGGAAGCCGAGCGCTGGCGGGTGAATTTGAGTTTCATCCTGCTAATCATGGCGCTGATGCCCATATTGTTCGACGATCTGCCGTTCAGGAAGTACGGACTTTACTTCTCCATGGGCTATCCGTTCGTCGGTGCCTGGCTTCTTCTGGGCGGACCGATCTGGTTCCTCGGCGGCATTTTTCTGTTGGCGATTACGGGCATCATTCCCGTGGTTGCCAATGCCCCCAAACCCAATGCCGGCGCCATATGGTACGGCACCCTGGCGGCCATCATTGTCGCCTGGATCATATTCGACCACGGTTGGATACTGATCGGCGGCCAGCTTTTGGCCATCGGCGTGCTGACACCGCTGCTGTTCATGGATATGGAAAAAAAGGTCATGAAGCAGTGGTACGGTGCGACGGCGCTGATTACGCTGATCGGCATCGTCGACCAAAGCTGGCTGGTGATGGGCAACTTCGGTCTGGCAACCGTCGAGACCGGCAAGTTCGGCGGCATGATGCTGAATACACTGGTCGGCGTCACCGGGATCGCGTTTTCTCTGCCCATCGGTGTTCTTCTGGCGCTGGGCCGGCAATCGCATCTGCCAATCGTACGCTCCATTTGTGTCTGCTTCATTGAGTTCATCCGGGGCGTGCCGCTGATCACCTTGTTGTTCGTGGCCTCGACCATGCTCAACTACTTCCTGCCGCCGGGCACCCACTTCGATCTGTTGCTACGCGTGCTGATCATGGTGACGCTGTTCTCCGCCGCCTACATGGCGGAAGTGGTTCGCGGCGGGCTGCAGGCCATTCCAAAAGGTCAATTTGAAGCCGGTGATTCCATTGGCTTGAAATACTGGCAGGAAATGCGGCTGATTATTCTGCCCCAGGCCATGAAGATTTCCATTCCCGGCATCGTCAATACCTTCATCGGGCTGTTCAAGGACACCACCTTGGTGATCATCATTGGCATGCTCGATATCCTGGGTGTTGGTAAGTCGGCCTTGGCGGATGCCAAATGGAATGGATTGGCCCACGAGGTCTATCTTTCCATCGCCATCTTCTTTTTCATCTGCTGCTTTTCCATGTCGCGGTATTCGCTCTATCTCGAGCGCAAGCTGCACACGGGTCATGAGCGGTAATTGAGATCAATCTGGACAGGGACCAGAATAATGTCAGACGTACAAACAACGGAAACACAAGCCACTGCACCGATTGCCGCCGCCGAAGGTGATGACATCATCACCATCAACGGCATGCACAAATGGTACGGTGACTTTCACGTGCTGAAAGATATCAACCTCAACGTCAAGCGCGGTGAGCGGATTGTCATTTGCGGGCCTTCCGGGTCGGGAAAATCGACAATGATCCGCTGCATCAACCGGCTGGAAGAACATCAGCAGGGGCAGATCATCGTTGAAGGCATCGAACTGTCGAATGATTTGAAGCAGATCGACGCGATCCGCCGCGAAGTTGGCATGTGCTTTCAGCACTTCAATCTGTTTCCCCATTTGACGGTGCTTGAGAACTGCACACTGGGCCCCATCTGGGTCCGCAACACGCCGAAGAAAGAAGCCGAGGAAACGGCCATGCACTACCTGTCGCGGG
>CAZQPC010000423.1:0-3944 GCA_964595005.1 uncultured Magnetovibrio sp. | reverse complement strand
ATCCAAATTCATAGAATGGATTAGCTTGAACCTCAAAGCGGCACCTCTGCCGCTCGTTACCACAGAAAGGCTCAAGACAATGACAAACATCTTTAGAAATCCAGTTGCCGTCGCCGCGCTCGTGGTCGCATTCGCAACACCAACCGCTTTTTCAGCGTATGCCGCTGAACCAGCCTATTTCGACGACTACAAATCTTTGAAGCTGGAACGCAGCAAGAGCGGCGTTTTGACGGTCACCATGAATACCGACGGCGGGCCGATCAATTTCACTGCACGAGATCACACTGATTTCGTCGAAGCCTTCTACCGAATTGGACGCGATCGCGGCAATAAGGTGGTCATTCTCACGGGTGCCGGCGACTACATGGCCAAGATTGACGCCCGGACCTTCGGCAATGTGGGCGACGCCGACACGTGGTCGCATATTCACGACGAAGGTGTTCAATTACTGGAAAATCTCGTCAACATTCGAGTACCGGTCATTGCCGCCATTGAAGGCAAGGCGCACATTCACACCGAATACGCGTTAACCGCCAACATCATCGTTGCGGGCGGCTCCGCGACCTTCTCCGACTTGCCGCATTTTCAGGGCGGCCTTGTTCCGGGTGACGGGATCTATACAACCTGGTCGTACCGCGCTGGCCCTGGCCGTGCCGAAGCCTGGCTGTTGAACCCGGCACCGATCTCCGCTGAAACCGCTCGTGCTTGGGGCGTCGTCAGTGAAATCGTCGCCGACGGACAAGCCGTAAAGCGCGCCAGAAAACTTGCGGCGTTATATCTCAAACAGCCGGAGACTACGCGCCGTAATACACGCATCCACTTCGTGCAGCCGCTCAAAGAGCGGATCGTCAGGGAAGTTGGCTACGGCCTGGCCCTCGAAGGGGCGTCAGCGAACTCACTGGTCAAACGAATGACCGCCAAAACAAAGTAGAACCACGCGATGTGTCGGCGGAGGAACTGGGCAGGGAATCGGATGAGCTAGTAACCGAAGCGGTTAAATCGGTCCTAGCGACCACGCACTTGCGGTTGATGACATCACTCGTTGACTAGCCTAAAACAAATTGGGGTCCGCTTTTTGTTCCGAAAGCGGACCTTTCTATCGCCCTATACTGACGGCAGATTTTGGCTAATCTCAGAAGTTGACGAAGGGATCAAATTCTGTCCGCAGTCGGCACTGTAGCGGACATCATTTCACACCACTTTTGATCGCTCTGTTCGTCTTCTGAATTCTACAGTGAAATCCGCCCTAACGGCCGCGGATTCTCATTTGACGCAATTCCACCGCCCCCGTAACCTTTATTGTCGTCACTAGACGGAGGAATTTGGCATGGGTTTCCATCTCTCCGAAGCACAATCCGAAGCGTTCGACCGCGACGGTTACGTCACCGTGAAGAGCCTGTTCGATGCCGAGGAAATGGATTTGCTGCGGCGCGCCATGGAGGAGGATCCGGCGGTCCGCGATCATATTCTGATCCGCGCCGACCGCCATGGCGGCGGCACCCGCATCGCGCTCTGGAACCGGGCCGGCAACAGCGTCTACGGCCTGGCGGCGCGCAGCGCGCGGATGGTCGATACGGCGGAAGCCTTGCTGGGCGGCCCGGTTTATCATTTCCAGTCGAAGTTGACCGCCAAGGACGCCGGCGGCGGCGGCGCCTGGGAATGGCATCAGGATTATGGCTACTGGTACTACAACGGTTGTCTGTATCCGCGCCTGCTCAGCTGCATGATCGCGCTGGACCGCGCCGACCGCGACAACGGCTGCCTGCAATTCCTCAGGGGCTCACACCTTTTAGGCCGCGCCGACCATGTGAAGTTGACCGACGAGCAAAATTGCATCGATCCCGATGTGGTTGCCGCGGCGGAGCAACGGCTGGAAAACGTGCATGCCGAACTGGACCCGGGAGACGCCGTGTTTTTCCACTGCAACATGTTCCATCGTTCCGACCAGAACCTGTCGGAGACCCGGCGCTGGACATTGATCATCTGCTATAACCGGATCGACAACGATACCTACAAGACCGGCGATGACCGCTATTACGTGCCCCTCGACAAGGTCGGTGACGGCGCCATCAAGGCGGCCGGATTGCGGTTTGCCGACGGCAGCAACGAGGAACATTTCACGGAAACACCCTATGTGCCGGACGTCGCCCGCGAGGCATGAAGGACGAAATCGCAAGCCTAGTTGCCAACGAAGATGAAAATCCGACCGGCGGCATGGGTATCTGTAAGTTATTGTTTGTATTTAATTTATTTTAGTTCCTATTAGGTTCGGGGATTGGCTTCACTTGCGATCGGACAAATTTAAGATAAGTCTAATGTATGGAATACAATTTAATGTAGCGGTGGATCAGCCATGCCGGTTGGCCATTGTCGCCGGCTTTTAGGCAAAAGGAGTTCGATTAATGGCTTTCTTCGATACAATGGGCGCTTCGACCATTTTCGTCTTTTTCTTTGTCCTGCTGGGCATCGTGCTGGTTTTGATGGGCGTCAAGACCGTCCCCCAAGGGACGCAATTTACGGTCGAACGTTTCGGCAAATATATCAAAACCCTGCAGCCCGGCCTGCACTTGATCGTCCCCATGGTCGACCGGATCAGTTACCGCTTGAACATGCGCGAGCGTGTTCTCGACGTGCCCTCGCAGGAGGTGATTACCAAGGACAATGCCATGATCACCGTCGACGGTGTGGTGTTTTTCCAGATCCTCGACGCCCCCATGGCAGCCTATGAGGTCAACAATCTGGAATATGCCATCCTCAACCTGACGATGACCAACATCCGAACGGTCATGGGCTCCATGGATTTGGATGAGTTGCTGTCAAAACGCGACCGCATCAACAGCCAGCTGCTGACCGTCGTCGATGACGCCACCGACCCCTGGGGCGTCAAGGTGACGCGGATCGAGATCAAGGACATCACGCCACCCCGCGACCTGGTCGATGCCATGGCCCGCCAGATGAAGGCGGAACGCGACAAACGCGCCAACATTCTGGATGCCGAAGGCTATCGGCAGGCCGCCATCCTGAAGGCCGAGGGCGAAAAGGAATCGGCCATTCTGGAGGCCGAAGGCCGCCGTGAAGCGGCCTACCGCGATGCCGAGGCCCGCGAACGTGAAGGCGAAGCGGAAGCCAAGGTGACGTCGGCCGTGTCCGAGGCCATTGCCGGCGGCAACGTCCAGGCGGTCAATTATTTCGTTGCCCAGAAATATGTGGATGCCTTGGAAACGATCGGTTCGGCCCCAAATCAGAAGGTAATTCTGCTGCCCATGGAAGCGACGGGGATTTTGGGCTCCCTGGCCGGCATCACCGAACTTGCAAAGGACGCCTTCGGGTCTGGCAACGCGGGGAATTCAGGCGGCGGCGGAGACATCAGCGGCGCGGGCACTGACAAATCAACCGGCGACGGCCCCTGGGACAAGCAGGACTAGGCCATGATCGAATTTTTACAAGAACTGGTCTTCTGGCACTGGTGGATTTTGGCCATCGGCCTGGTGATTCTGGAGGTCCTGGCACCGGGTGTGATTTTTCTGTGGCTGGGGATCGGCGCCGGCGTCACCGGCCTCATCGTGCTCATCGAACCGGGCTTAAGCTGGGAAACACAGTTGGTGGCCTTCGCCATCCTTTCGGTCATATCGGGCGTCGGCGGCCGCATGTGGATCGCGCGCAGGCCCATCGAGACGGACCAGCCGAACCTCAATCAACGCGGCGTCCAATACGTTGGCCGGGAATTCACCTTGGACGATGCCATCGTCAACGGCGTCGGCAAGGTGAAGGTCGGGGATTCCATCTGGCGCGTATCCGGCGATGACATGCCGGGCGGCTCACAGGTCACGGTCGTCGATGTCGAAGGGGCGACACTGAAAGTCGTGAAAGCCGGCGAATAGAAGCAGGCTTAGAGCATCGTGCGCTATTTCGTACGCACTGAGACGGTCAGTCCGGTTTGCCGG
>CAZQPC010000422.1:0-3949 GCA_964595005.1 uncultured Magnetovibrio sp. | reverse complement strand
TTTAGCTTGGGCACCGTGCAAAAGGCCTTATCGCATCTGGCCGAACGCGGCGCCGTGGTGCGCCGCCACGGCACCGGCACGTTCGTCGCCGAAGGGCCTTCGCAATTGCCCGAACTTTGGCACTTCCGGTTTCCCGCACCCGACGGCAAGTCGCTGCTGCCGGTCTTTACCCGGGTCACCCGGGTCGCGAAGACGGGCACCGGCGGCCCGTGGACGGACTTTTTGGGCAACGAGCCCTTTCATGTGCGCATCGAGCGGATCATCGACGTCAATCACGAGTTTCAGGCCCTGTCGCGAATTTTTCTCCCCGGTGGGCGGTTTGCCGATCTTCTGACCGATCCGGCGCTCGGCGTCGACAACGTCAATATCCGCGCCTTGCTGCGCGAATCATTCAGTGCGCCGACACTGCGCGTGGTCGAACAGGTCGGCGCCGAGACATTGCCCGATGACGTCGCCGCGGCGCTTGGGCTTGCGTCTGACAGCAATGGGCTTGTCCTGCACTTCCAGGGGTACGGCTTTCATGATGCGCCCTTAAGCTACCAAGTGGTCTATATTCCCCCGAACGCCCGGCGCCTTGAAGTGCAGCCGCAAATGCCATGACAACGGAAACCTGAACAAATGCCGCATTCAACTTATCTGCCGGAAAAAATGGGAACCGCATCGGTCAGCCCCACGGGCGCCTTCGAGGCGGGCTCCTTTCAGGAATTTACCCTGACCTATACGGCCGGCTATTTCGGTATCGACGACACGGGCTCCATCAAGGTCGTGCACCGGTTCGCCTCCGACATGGGCCGCCCGCAATTCACCGATCCGGCAGCCGCCAACTACACCACGGTGGAGGCGTCAAACGGCGCCGTGCTGCACGTGGAATACGACATGAAGCGCAATATCCGGCCCTGGGACAAGACGCTTTATATCAAGGTTGTGCGGGGTTTCCTGCGCGAGGGCGATCAGATTGTCGTGCGCTTCGGTGACCGGCGCCAGGGCTCGCCCGGTATTCGGCTGCAGACGTTCTGCGAACATACATTTGAGTTCCGGGTCATCGTCGACGCCATCGCCACCTACAATTATGTGGAACTGCCGAAGCAGCCGGAGATCGCCATCGTGCCGGGGAAACCTGTGCGCTGGAAAGCCATCCAGCCGACGCTTCGGGTCAAGGGAACGCCGTTCCGCCTGTCCTTGAAGGGTGAGGATCGCTGGGGAAATCCCAGCGATCAATGTACGGAAACATTCCAGGTGCGGGCCAATCTAGCCGTCGAAGGCCTGCCCGAAAGCGTCACGTTTACGGCGGGCGAATTTTCCGTCCTCATCGACGACCTTCGGGCCGCAGAAGCCGGCGATTTGATCATCGCGCTGATCGATGATGCCGGCGACGTGGTGTGCGCATCCAATCCCATGCGCGTTGTCGAGGCCGCAAGCCTGCTGCCCTATTGGGGCGACCTGCATGGCCAGTCGGAAGAGACCATCGGCACCAATTCGGCGCGTGATTTCTATGCCTTCGGGCGCGACAGGGCCTTCCTGGATGCGTGCGTCCATCAGGGCAACGATTTCCAAATTACCTCTGAGTTCTGGCAGCACCTGAACGAGCTTTCTGAGGAATTCAATGAAGACGGCCGATACACGGTCTTTCCGGGCTGGGAGTGGTCGGGCAACACGGGGCTCGGCGGTGACCGGAACGTCCTGCACATGCACGAAGGCCGACAGATCCACCGCTCATCCCACGCCCTGGTCGATGACTTGACGGACGTTGAAACTGATTCTAACTCCGCCGCCGATTTGTTTGAAGACTTGAAGGGGGAGGATTGCACCGTCTTCGCCCATATCGGCGGACGTTACGCCGACATCAAAATGGCCCATGACAACCAGTTGGAACGCTCTGTCGAGGTGCATTCCGCCTGGGGCACTTTCGAATGGCTGATCCAGGACGCCTTTGAACAGGGCTACCGGGTCGGCATCCTCAGCAATTCCGACGGCCACAAGGGCCGTCCCGGCGCCAGCCACCCGGGTGCGACGAAATTCGGCTCCTACGGCGGCCTGTCGTGCATGCTGGCGCCCGAACACAGCCGCGCCGGCCTGATGGAAGCTTTGCGCAAGCGCCACCATTATGGCACGACCGGTTGCCGCATGGTCTTGGACACTCGGGTCGCATTCGACAATCCCGCCGAACAGTTCGCCGAGGACCCGAACCTGGGCGATACATCATCGGAGATGGTCAACGAGGCCATGATGGGTGACATCCTGCGCTCGGATGATGCCGAGGTGACGTTCAAGATCGACGTCCACGCCTCATCGCCCATCGAACGCATCGACATCCGCAACGGCCTGGAAACGGTGGAGGTTGTCCGTCCCTACGCCGAAGCGGAACTGGGCCGGCGCATCCGGGTTTTGTGGGAGGGTTCCGAATACCGCGGCCGCGGCCGCGAAACCGTCTGGGACGGCAGCGCCGAACTCACGGACAACACTTTCGAGCGCCTTGATGTCATCAACCGCTACAACCTGGATAAGCGCTTCGATCAGACCGGGCCGGGGACGTTGGAATGGACGGCATTGACCACCGGCGGATTCGGCGGTTTCGACGCCTGGCTGGAAAACCCCAACGCCGGCACCTTGAAGATCGATACGGATCTGATCAAAGAACAGATCGCCATTGCCGACATCGGCTATGACGAGATGATTTTCGCCAACGGCGGCATCGACCGGCGCATCCGCATCTTCCGCCTGCCCGATGAGAACCCGCACCGGGCCAGTACCGTCGAGCGCCGTATAAAATTGGCCGACGACCGGGACAACGCGCTTTATGTGCGGATCACCCAGGAAGACGGCCATTTCATTTGGTCCAGCCCGACGTATATTTTCCGGTAGAATGGGTTGTGATCGTGGCGAATTCACATAACCCGTCACTCCCGCGAAAGCGGGAGTCCAGGCCACCGGCCGTCGCGCTGGATTCCCGCTTTCGCGGGAATGACGAGGTGGAAAGGTCGTTCAAATGGGAGGGCACCCATGGGTAAAATTGAAAGTCTGCACGGCACCACGCCCGCCGAGATATTTCAAAGCGGGCTGGAGAACCTGGACGAGATCGAGGCCGTCGCCGTTTCGGTTCTGTGGAAGGACGGGTCGGTGACGGCGGGCTGGTCGAACATGGACATGGCACGGCTGGCGTTATTGGTGTTGGCCTTGGACGAGCATCAGCGGCGGATGAATTTTTCCGGCGAGGACGATTGATGAACCTGAGCGACCACGAAAGGGCCTTGCAGGGCGGTGCCTTCGGCGCGGCGCGCCAACGTGCCTTCGGCCAGCAGATTGAGATCGGCCGGTTCTTCGATGCGGCGGATTTCGTTGAGGTCGCCCAGGCCCATATCATGGCCGATACGGAAAGCCTGGGCGAGGCCGGTGTGACGTTCTTGGAAGACTTGGCTGCCGGCCCGGCCGACGAATGCCGGGTTGCCATCCCGACCATCACCGATCCGCGCGGTGCCGATTTCAATGCCTACGCACGGATCAATCACGATCCGGCGTTTGTCGACTTGGAACGCCGCGCCGACGCGGCTTTCCGGGCGTTAGGTATTCTGATGACCGACACCTGCATCAACTACCAGACCATGATGGCGCCGGTCCGGGGCGAGCACCTTGCCATGGGCGACACGGGCGTCGTCATCTATTGCAATTCCGTGCAGGGCGCGCGGACGAACTATGAAGGCGGCCCGTCGGCCCTGGCCGCGGCGCTGCCCGGACGCACACCGCGCTACGGCTTTCACCTGGATGAGAACCGGCGCGGCACGGTGCACTTTGAGGTGTCCCACCGCCCGCAAAACTGGACCGAATGGGGGGCGCTGGGCGGCCTGGTCGGCCGCCAGATGGCGTCGTATTACGAAGTGCCGGTGATCGACGGTATTGTCGATTCCGGGGCCCCCGCGCCGACGTCGGATGACCTCAAACATTTCGGCGCGGC
>CAZQPC010000421.1:0-3953 GCA_964595005.1 uncultured Magnetovibrio sp. | reverse complement strand
TTTAATATATCCTGTTTGGTTTTAGCGATAATCTTCCTCGCTGTAGTTGAGCCAGAAGACGTCCGTTGAGCGGTAACTCTCGCCGCCGGCCTCGGATGACGCGGCGAAGGGTTCGCGGCTCTCATGATAGCCGATGATTTCAGCGCATTCATCCGGCGTGAACAACTTGGCCAGCCGGTGATGGCCCAAGGTGAAATTCCAGGTTCGTTCGTCCTTGTAGGGCATCTCGTTACCATTCTACCGGGCGCGCATGGGCATCGGCCCATGCCGCGGATTGTAAATTTCACGGCGCCGCGATGAAAGGACAAGCCGGCAAAAACTGCTGGTCATCGGACCGGGCGGCAGAATCCTCCCGGCTCTGCCCGGGTCTACATATAGAAAACGTCACGAATTCAGATACTTACAGACGGGCGATTTCTGGCATCGGTCTTGCGTGTCTCCTGATGACGCAACAGGTCCGCACGGTGCCCTCCAACGGGCGCGGGCCACCTAGAACGTGGAGATACCCGATGGGTTATTACCTATTCCAGCCGTCGACGCTGGGCATGAAGACACAGGCCCACGCACTGAGCACAATCAGTATCAACGTCGCCAACGTCAATACGGGCGGCTACAAGCGCACGGATACGCGCTTTGAGACGATGGTGTCGAAGAACCTGAGCCAGCAGTCGGATCTCGGCGGCGTCAAGCCCAAGGACTATCAACGGATCGATAACCAGGGCTTTCTCAGTTCATCGGATCGCGACCTGGATCTGGCCATCAACGGCGACGGGTTCTTTTATGTCAGCCCGACGTTCACTGTCAGCACCGAGATTTTCTTCACCCGCGATGGCAGCTTCGAGATGAGTTTGGCCGATGCGCAAACTTCGTCCGTGACCGCCGATGACGGCAGCACGATCACCGTCAACAACGGCTATCTGACCGACAAGAACGGCTATTACGTGCTTGGCGAAGCCGCCGACGCGACGACGGGCCTGTTCACCACCGGCAGCCTTGCCCCCATGCGCATCGATGAATGGACCTTCATCAATTCCAGCACGCCGACCACGACCGCCGACCTCGGTCTCAATTTGCCCTCAACCAACGAAATCGTCACCGACCACACCAGCGCGGTTTTGTCGGCGCTGGCCGGCACCACCAACACCAACCTGGAAACCTATGACATCGCATTGGTCGATTCGAACGGCCTGAAACGCTCGGCGCAGCTCAATTTCACCAAAAGTGCCGACAATATCTGGCAGGTCTCGGCGACGACGGACCGCAATTCCTCGCCGCAGGTCGATACGATCAACTTCGCCGGCACCGCCGAAGCCAGCGACACCTATGCTGTCACCGTGACCATCGGCGGCACGGCAACCACGGTCAATTACACGTCGACGGGCGCCGAGGGTGGCCTGTCGGGCATCCGTACCGCCGTCGTTGCGGCGATCAACGCCGACGCCACCATCGCCGCCAGCGTGACGGCGGCGGCCGGTGCCAGCCCCGGCGAGATCACGCTGACGGCAAACGCCACGGCCACCTCCTTCAGCACCGCCGCCACGGCGACCGACGGCACGACGGCGCAGGTCGATACCCTGACCCTCGCCGGCACGGTCGAGGCCGGCGACCAATATACGATCACCCTGGCCAGCGCCGACAACAACATCGCGACGCAAACCATCACCTACACGGTGACCGGCGCCGAGGGCAGTCTGTCAACCGTCCGTGACAATCTGTTGGCCCTGGTGATCGCCAATGGGCCGGCCAACGGCACGGTCATCGCCACGGCGTCGGGCACCGATGGGATTCGCCTGGAAGCCCGCACCGCCGGCAAATCCTTCACCACCACGCCGACGACGCCGGTGACCGGCGCGACGGCGGACAATACGATGGTCGTTGCCCTGACTAATGCCAATGTCACCGGCACCTCCGACAACGCAGTGACCGTTGCCGCTTCGACATCGACCCAGACCACGGCGCCACAGACCGTCACCTTCAACGGCGACGGGACAATCAGCGGCACCGCGCCGGTGACCTTGTCCATGTCGCTAACCTTCGGCGATGCCGCGACCTCGGCGTTTACGCTGAACCTGGACGACATGACTCAGTTCGGCAGCGGCTTCCTGCCCAATACCTATAGCCACAATGGATTGGCGTCGGCGAACATGACCAGCGTCCAGTTCGATGACGCGGGCCATGTTCTGGGCACCTTCACCGACGGGACCCAACGCAATGTCTACAAAGTCCCCGTCGGCATCTTCCAGAACCCCGATCAGCTGGAAATGATGAACGGCATGGTGTTCCGCGAAACCACCAATTCAGGTTCGCCAACGGAAACCTTCGCCGATGTCAGCGACCGGGCCGAGTTCGTGCCCTACGCCTTCGAAATTTCAAACGTTGATCTGGCCTCGGAATTCACCCGCATGATCATGGTCCAGAAGGCCTACAACTCATCGGCGACGGTGTTTCGGGCGGTCGACGAAATGATTCAATCGGCAAGGGATCTGAAGGCCTAAGGCTGCGGATCAACGTCGCAAGTCAACCCATTGGGGCCGGCAATTCTTTCCCACTGTCACGCCAATAATGCCGAAAGGTCAAATTCGGATCAAAGATATCAATTTTAAACTGTTAAATTTCAATGACTTATATGAAACCGAAGTTGGCACGAAAATCGCTACTTAATTGGACGGAACATCCATCGGCTCATATGGAAAACCAAAAAATGGCCAAGACGGGAAATACATTCATGACTTTCAAGGCCGCAAGGCTGATCTGCGCGGCGCTTGCCGGGTTCGTCATTCTGGGCGCTGCCACGGCCGCCAATGCGGCGTCGCGGCTCAAGGACATCGTCGAATTTGAAGGCGTCCGCGAAAACATGCTGGTCGGCTACGGTCTGGTGGTCGGCCTCAACAATACGGGCGACACGCTGAAAACCGGGCATTTCACCAAACAAAGCCTGCAATCCATGCTCAACCGCATGGGCGTCAAGCCGACCGACGACGGTCTCGATTCGAAAAACGTCGCCGCCGTCATGGTCACCGCGGCGTTGCCCGCCTTCGCCCGCCAGGGCGGCCGCATTGACGTCACGGTCAGTGCCTTGGGTGATTCGAAAAGCCTGCTTGGCGGCACCTTGTTGGTGACCCCGCTGCTGGGTGCCGACGGCGAAGTTTACGCCGTCGCGCAAGGCCAACTGGCGGTCGGCGGTTTCTCGGCGGAAGGCAATGCCGAATCGGTGACC
Source organism: uncultured Magnetovibrio sp. (assembly GCA_964595005.1). Taxonomy (GTDB): domain Bacteria; phylum Pseudomonadota; class Alphaproteobacteria; order Rhodospirillales; family Casp-alpha2; genus UBA3470. The sequence goes on along the minus strand of CAZQPC010000421.1, from coordinate 736 downwards.
AAGGGTGTGCCGACCAGCGGCCGCATCGCCAACGGAGCCATCGTTGAGCGCGAAGTCAGCTTCACCATCGGCACCCTGGACAGCGTCAAACTGACGCTCCGCAACCCCGATTTCACCACGGCCCGGCGCATCGCCCAGGCCATCAACGCGTTTCTCGGAACCACCGCGGCCAAGCCTAGCGATCCAACGACGGTGCGCATCCAAATCCCAAACGGCTACGACGGCAATGTCGTCGGCCTGCTCACGGATATCGAGCAGTTGCGTGTCGAGCCCGACCAGCAGGCCAAGGTCATCGTCGATGAACAATCAGGTGTCATCGTCATGGGCGAGAACGTCCGCATCAGTTCCGTGGCCATCGCGCAAGGATCCCTAACCATCCGCGTCACCGAAGCCGCACAGGTCTCGCAGCCCGGTCCCTTCGCCGAAGTCGGCGACACGACCACCGTCGATCGCACCAACGTCGAAATCGACGAAGGCGCCGAACGCCGGCTTGCGGTCTTAAAGCCCGGCGTCACCTTGCAGGAACTGGTCAATGGCCTGAACGCCTTGGGCATCGGACCACGCGACATGATCACCATTTTGCAGGCCGTCAAATCCGCCGGCGCCCTGCAAGCCGATATTGAGATGATGTGATGGCCAACCTCATGGACATAGGGGCCGCCCAGCAGGCCTACGGAAATACCGCGGCGCAAAAAATTCCCAACGTGCACGCCGCGCAAACCCATCGCCAGGCGCG
>CAZQPC010000420.1:0-3972 GCA_964595005.1 uncultured Magnetovibrio sp. | reverse complement strand
GTCGATGATCCGCTGATGTTGTCGAAGGCGATCCGATCGGCGATCGAAGACAACGATCTGCGCGAACGCATCGCCCGCCAGGGCCGGGGCGCCTATGAGGAGGCCTATACGGAGACGGCGGTGGTTGATCGCTATCTGCAATTTTTCCAGGATGTCCTGACCTGATGTGCGGCATTGCGGGGCTGATGACCAAGGACGGGTCTGCCCCCAATGAGGCAGCTCTCGATGATCTTCAGCAGGCCCTGGCGCACCGCGGCCCCGATGGCGCCGGGCGGTATGGATATGGCGATGTCAGGATGATGCAGACGCGGCTTGCGATCATCGATCTGCAGACCGGCGATCAGCCGTTCCTTGTGCAAAGCCCCGATGAGCCGCCGATTGCCCTGGTGGCCAACGGTGAGATTTACAATTACCGCGAACTTTACGGCGATCTTGACGGTGTCACCTTTCAGACCGCGTCGGATTGCGAATTGCCCCTGCATCTCTACCGGCGCCACGGCGTCGACTATGCGCACACCTTGCGCGGCATGTACGCCATTGCCATCCACGATGCCGTCACCGACCGCCTGGTCCTGAGCCGTGATCCCTTCGGCATCAAGCCGTTGTATTACATTGAGACGGACCACCTGTTCGCCTTTGCCTCGGAACCCCAGGCGCTGATCCGGGCCGGGATCATCGAGGCGACGGAAAACGCCGCGTCGCTGCACCAGCTGTTCCAGATGCAGTTCACCTCAGGCCGCGAGACCGCCTTTGCCGGTATTCAGCGGGTGATGCCGGGTGAGACCCTCGTCGTCCGCGCCGGCCGCGTCATTGAGCGCCATCGCGCGGACGCGCTGGCGGCGGCCGGGCCAACGGAGATTGGTGAAGAGGAAGCCCTTGGGCGCCTGGATGGGTTGCTGGAAAATTCGGTGGATCTGCATCAGCGCGCCGACGTGCCCTACGGCATGTTCCTGTCCGGCGGTGTCGATTCGTCTGTTCTGATCGCCATGATGCAGCGCCTCAATGCCGCGCCGGTGCAGGCCTTCACCGCCGGCTTCGACGGCACCGGCGTGCCCGATGAACGGGCCCATGCCCAAGATGTGGCCCGCGCCACCGGCGCCGAACACACGGAGGTGAATTTCGGCGAGGCGGACTTCTGGGATTTGCTGCCGCGCATTGCCGCGGCCATGGATGACCCGGCCGCCGATTATGCGGTGCTGCCCACCTACAAGCTGGCCGCCGCCGCCCGCCAGGCCGGCCTGAAGGTGGTGTTGAGCGGTGAAGGCGGCGACGAGATGTTCGCCGGCTACGGCCGCTACCGCCGCGCCGCGCGTTCGCGCCTGTTCGGCGGGCGGCCCCTGCGGGCGGCCGGCCAATTGCAGGGCATGGGGTTGCTGCGCCGCGACGACGCGGCATGGCGGGCCTGTTTCGAAGAGACCGCCAAGGCATTGCCCAGGTCCTTCAGCGGCCTGCAAAAAGCCCAGGCCACGGACTGTGCGGACTGGCTGCCCAATGATCTGTTGAGCAAGCTGGACCGGTGTCTGATGGCGCATGGCGTCGAGGGCCGGGTGCCGTTCATTGATCCGGTGCTGGCCGATTTCGCCTTCCGCCTGCCCGATAAGCTGAAGGTCCGCGGCCGCCTGGGCAAGTGGCTGTTGCGGAAATGGCTGCAGAGCGCCTTGCCGGTGAGCCAGCCCATGTCGAAGAAGCGCGGGTTTACCGTCCCCGTGGGCGAATGGATTTCCGCCAAGGGCAAGGACCTGGGCGCCCTGGTGGCGGCCCAGCCGGGCATTGAACGCTACTGTCATGGCGATGCCGTCCGCGCGCTTTTCCAGCTGAGCGGCAAACGCGAAGGCCAGGCCCAATGGAACTTGCTGTTCTTCGCCCTTTGGCATGGCCATTATTTTCAAGGCAAACCCACGGACGGCGACGTATTCGATGTCCTGGCGGCGTAAGGGGAAGACACGCATGACCGACACCATCACCATCCGCCGGCCCGACGACTGGCATGTGCATTTCCGCGACGGCGCCATGCTCGACGCCGTGGTGCCGTTCACGGCCGGCCACTTCGGCCGCGCCATCGTCATGCCCAATCTGGTGCCGCCCGTGACGACGGTCGCGGCGGCCACGGCCTACCGGGACCGCATATTGGCGGCGGTGCCGGACGGCGTGGATTTCACACCGCTGATGACCGCCTACATGACCGACACCATGGACGCCGACGAACTAACCCGGGGTGCCGAGGCCGGTGTGTTCACGGCGGTGAAATTGTACCCGGCCGGCGCGACGACGAATTCGGACAGCGGCGTCACTGACCTGGCGAAAGTCCACGGTGTTCTTGAGCGCATGCAGGAGATCGGCCTGCCACTGCTCATGCATGGCGAGGTGACGGACCCCGCGACGGATATCTTCGACCGCGAAGCCCTGTTCATCGAGCGCGTCATGACCGGCCTGCGCGCCGATTTCCCGGAACTGAAGATCGTCTTCGAACACGTCACCACCAAGGATGCGGTGGATTTCGTGCTCGCCCAGGATGCCAACATGGGCGCGACGATCACCGCCCATCATCTGGTCATCAACCGCACGGACATCTTCAAAGGCGGTATTCGGCCGCACCTCTATTGCCTGCCCATCGCCAAGCGCGAGGTGCACCGCCAGGCGCTGCGCGCCGCCGCCACGTCGGGCGACGGACGGTTCTTCCTGGGCACCGATACGGCCCCGCACCCGGTGCATGCCAAGGAAACGGCCTGCGGCTGCGCCGGCATCTTCTCGGCGCCGACGGCCATGCAGACCTACGCCCAGGTGTTCGACGAAGAAGGCGCCTTGGACAACCTGGAAAAGTTCGCGTCCCTGAACGGCCCGGCCTTCTATGGCCTGCCGGTCAATGAAGACACACTCACCCTGACCCACCAGATCGTCACGGCGCCGGGACAGATCGACACGCCGGACGGTGAGGCCGTGCTGATTTTCGCGCCTGACGCAGGATTGAACTGGCAGACCGCTTGAGCCAGGGGCGGGACTGTTTCAAGAATTTGCCGGAAGGAGTAGGGGCATGAGCAAGATCGCATTTCTCGGCACTGGACAGATGGGTAGCGGCATGGTGGCAAACCTGCTTGCGGCAGGGCACCAGGTCAGCGTCTGGAACCGTTCACCGGACAAAGCCGCACCCCTTGCATCGACGGGTGCCGTCATCGCGCCTTCTCCCGCCGCAGCGGCCCAGGACGCCGACGCCATTTTTTCGTCCGTCGCCGATGATGCGGCGTCTGAGCGGGTGTGGCTGGCCGAGGACGGCGCGTTGTCCGCTGCGCCTTCGGGCGCGTTGGTGATCGAATGCAGCACAATTTCCCATGACTTCGTCCGCCGGTTGTCCGATGCGGCCGTGGCGCGCGGATGCAAGTATCTGGACTGCCCGGTGAACGGCGCGCCAGCCCATGCGGCGGCGGCTGAGCTTGTCTTGTTGGTCGGCGCATCGGCCGATGATTTGGAGCAGGCGCGGCCATTGTTGGAAGCGATCTCGGCGTTGATTTTGCATTTCGGCGATGTCGGCACGGGCACGGCATTCAAGCTGATCAACAATCTGTTGGGGGCGGTCCATATCGCATCGATCGCCGAGGCCGTGCATCTTGCCGGCAAGCTGAACCTGGACACGGAAACCCTGATCGCCGCCGTAGAAAGCGGTCCCTGCGCCAGTCCCCATGTCAAACGCATGATCCGCCCGATGGCCGAGGGCCGCCTTGCTGATCAGTTCGGCCTGTCCATAGGCCTGCGCGAAAAGGATTCGCGGTATTGTTTGAACATGGCGAAAGCCATGGAGACCGGCATGTCAGTCGGCGAAACCGCTTACGGCTGGTACCGGTTGGCGTCCGAACGCGTCGGCGATCAGGACGATTCGGCCATGTTGGGCGTGGCAACGGAAAACAACGGGACAGTCACTCCGAAATAATACGCCAGTTGGAGATAACGTTCGTTCGTACGTTCCTGCCGATCCCTTGG
>CAZQPC010000419.1:0-3982 GCA_964595005.1 uncultured Magnetovibrio sp. | reverse complement strand
CCGGCCACGGACCAGACGATGACCCAGATGGTTTTCAGGGGAATGCCCACGGAAAGCGCCGCCTGATGATCGTCGGCGACGGCCCGAAGCGCGCGGCCGATGGCCGTCTTCTGGAAAAACACGGCCAGAAAGGCAACCAGCACGGCGGCCACAGCGGCGGCGGTCAGATCGAAGGTGTTGAACAGGATGCCGCCGGCCTCGAAGGAACTATCGGGAATGCCGATATCGAGCTTCTTGACGTTGGACCCCCAGGCAATCTGGCCGGTGCCTTCAAACACGAGGTTGAGGCCGATGGTCGCCATGAACAGGATGATCTGAGCTTGATTGACAAGCGGCCTCAAGAGCCAGCGTTCAATGATAAATGCGCAGGCGATCATGATGCCCATTGTGACGATTATGGCCAGGACCAGGGGCACGCTATTTTCCAGCAGACCGACCAAAGTCAGCGCCGCGAACAGCACCATGGCGCCCTGGGAATAGTTGAACACCCCTGACGCCTTGTAAATAAGGACAAACCCGAGCGCCACCAGCGAATACATGACACCGGTCAATAGACCGCCAATGATCACTTCCAGCAGGAACACCGGGCTGTCCAGCATGTCGGCGAAGGGCGCGATGAAGAATGTGTCGAGGACTTCCATATTAGTTTACGCTCCGGTTCACTGGTGCTGGACGCCAAGATAGGCGTCGATGACCCGCTGATTGGCGCGGACCTCATCGGGCGATCCGTCGGCGATCTTCTCACCATAGTCGAGCACCACGACGCGGTCCGAAATATCCATGACCACACTCATGTCGTGTTCGATCAGGACGATGGTCGTGCCGAATTCATCGTTCACATCAAGGATGTAGCGGCACATGTCTTCTTTTTCTTCGTGGTTCATGCCGGCCATGGGTTCATCCAGCAAAAGCATGTCCGGTTCGGCGGCCAGGGCGCGGGCCAGTTCGACGCGTTTTTGCAGGCCGTAGGGCAGCCGCCCGACGACGGTGTTGCGGATCGATTCAATTTCCAGGAAGTCGATGACGCGTTCCACCACTTCCCGGTTTTCCAGTTCCTCCTTCAAGGCCGGGCCGAAATACAAAGCCTGCCACAGGAAGTTCTTGCGCATTTTCAGATTGCGCCCGGTCATGATGTTGTCCAGCGTCGTCATGCCCCGGAACAGGGCGATATTCTGAAACGTCCGGGCGATGCCCTGGCTGGCCGATTCGTGGGTTTCCATGGCGTGGTGGGATTCGCCCTTGAAGGCGATCGTGCCTTCCGTCGGCTTATAAAACCCGTTGATGCAGTTCAGCATGGAGCTTTTGCCGGCCCCGTTGGGGCCGATGATGGCGCGGACCTCGCCTTCGTTGACGTCGAAGCTGACGGCCTTCAGGGCCTTGACGCCGCCGAAAGCCAGGCTGACGTTTTCGACGTTCAAAATAACGTCGCCGATCTGGCGGCCCGTTTGAGACCCCGGTTCGGTGCCCATATCAACGGCTGTATCGTTAGGGGCCATGGTGAGGCGTCTCTCCTTGTCCGTTACTCGGCGGCCGCGACGGCCGGACGGGCGGCTGCCGAGCCTGTGTCCGACACCTTGGCGTCTCTAATCTGCAGATCGGCTCGAATTGTATCGGTACGGCCGTCCTCGAAGGTGACAACGGCTTCGACCTCGCAATGGGACTTGTCGGAATACAGGGCATCGATGAGCTCATCGTAGCGATCGCTGACGATATTGCGGCGCACCTTGCGGGTGCGGGTCAGTTCGCCGTCATCGGCATCCAATTCCTTGTGCAGGATCAGGAACCGCTTGATCTGGGAGCTCTTCAGATTGTCGTCGGCGGCCAGATCGGCGTTGACCTGCTCGACGCAATCCTGGATCAGGTCATAGACCGGCTGCTGGCCAGCCAGATCCGTATAGCCCGAATAGGGCAGGTTTTGCCGTTCCGCCCAGTTGCCCACGGACTCGACATCAATATTGATGAACGCCGCCACATAATCCTTTTCATGGCCGAAGGTCACGGCCTCGCGGATATGCGGGAAGAACTTCATTTTATTCTCAATGAAATTCGGCGCGAACATGGCGCCGTCGTTCAGTTTGCCGACGTCCTTGGAGCGGTCGATGATCCTGAGATCGCCGTCGGAATCGAAATATCCGGCGTCGCCGGTATGCACCCAGCCGTCGGCCGTCTTGGTGCTGGCGGTGGCTTCGTCGTTCTTGAAGTAGGCCTGGAACACGCCCGGGCTGGTGAACATCACTTCGCCGTCGTCGGCAACCTTAACATCAACGCCCTTCATCGGCTTGCCCGACGATTCGGGGCGGACTTCGCCGTTGCGCTGGATGGTGATGAAGACCGAGGCTTCCGTCGATGCGTAAATCTGTTTCAGGTTCAGACCCAGCGACCGGTAGAAAACGAAAATGTCCGGTCCGATCGCAACGCCGCCCGTGTAGGCGAGGCGCACGTTGGACAGGCCGAGGACGTTTTTCAGCGGCGCGAAGACCAGCAAATTCCCCAGCCAGTAGAGAAACTTGTCGCCGCCGGAAACGGGGTTGCCGTCAAGAATATCCAGCCCGACCCGCTTCGCCACATCCATGAAATAATGGAACATTTTGCGCTTGAACCCGGCCGCGTCTTCGATGCGGATCATCACCGTGGTCAGAATGTTCTCGAAAATGCTTGGCGGTGCAAAGAAATAGGTCGGGCCGATTTCGCGCAAATCCTCGAGAACGGTTTCGCTGCTTTCCGGGCAGTTGACGCAATACCCGGTCACGTAGGCCTGCGCGTGTGAGAAAATGTTGTCACCGATCCAGGCCATGGGCAGGTAGGCCAGCATGCTGTCGGTTTCCGTCAGGCCCTCCATCTCGGCGCAGTTGCGGCCGCTCAGGATCATGTTGTCGAAACTCAACATGACGCCTTTCGGGCGGCCCGTCGTGCCCGACGTATAGAGCATGATGGAGATGTCTTTGCCGGACTTGGCGGCGACACTGTCGGCATAGAAGCTGGGGTTGGCTTTGTCGAAGGCGCGGCCTTTTTCCTGGACGTCCGCGTAGCGATGCAGGAATTCCTGGTCATAGTGGCGCAGGCCGCGCGGATCATTGTAAATGATCGTCTCCAAAGCCGGCGTGCGGTCCATGATCTCCATCACCTTGTCGACCTGTTCTTGGTTCTCGACGATGGTGAAGCGGGCTTCCGCGTGTTCGTAGATATACTGCATCTCTTCGGCGACGGAATCCTGATAGACCGGCACCGGTACGCCGCCGGCCGCCTGGATGGCGGTCATGGCGAAATAGAGGTGCGGGCGGTTGTCGCCGCAGACCATGACCTTGTCGCTGTCCTTGAGACCCATGTCCTTGAGGCCGCAGGCCAGGGCGCGGATTTGCTCGGCCGCCTCGGCCCAGGTCCAGCTTTGCCAGATGCCGAAATCCTTTTCACGCATGGCCGGGCGGTTGCCGCGGACGCGTGCGTTGTGGTCAAGCAGCTTCGGGATGGTGTCTTGGTCTTGCGGGCTCGATGCCTGGTCCGTCATCGCCATCGTCTCTCCCTGGCGCCGGGTCGCCACCGGGTCTTGATGCCCCGGCGCAACCGGCCTGCTCCCAAACTTCGGCCCGGATCAACCGGGGTCCGCGTACGCTCCAATGCCTGGATTTTTATTGTTTTTTTTAGCCCGGGCAATTGATCGCCCGCGCATATTGGAGAATGTCCTTGTCCTACTCAAGCAATAACACCGGGTCAAGATAGATTTGACCTTTACGTAAACGTCAACAACAGCATTTTGCCCGGTAACGCCGTGATCAAAGTCAATTCTTCGCGAGCTTCGGCGCATCACCGGAGACGATCTGTCGTGTAATGCTGGAATTATGCCCCCATCTATGATTTAGAAACGCCCGGATTAACAAGTTCCGCCATATCGCCCCGCGAAGGAGAGGAGACGCCCCGTGTCCACCACCGGTCAAGATACCCTCAATACCCGCCGCACCTTAAGTGCCGGCGGCAAGGACTATGA
>CAZQPC010000418.1:0-3990 GCA_964595005.1 uncultured Magnetovibrio sp. | reverse complement strand
CGCGTTCACAATGCGGCCACACATAATTCACGATGGCTTCACGCCAGGCGCCTAGGGTTCTTTCATCAGCCGGTTGATGATCGTGCATCGGGTTCGAGGGGGAAAACGTGAATTATTTGTTACCTATTTCACTGGTTCTGGGCGGTTTGGTGGTGTTGGGCGTGGCCCTTGTGATCACCATGAATGAGCCCGACGGCGGCGGCTGACGCGGCCCCCGGTGCACACGCGGCGAGCGCCTTTGTGATCGGCTACACGGCTGCCAGGGCGCGCTCATGACAGGCCGCGGACTGGGCTCCGAAACAACAAAACATCACCCGTTCTATGGCCTCGTGTGTGGCCAAACCCGCCATCGTGGTCTCGACCGCGATGGCCGCGGCCTGGTCTGCCGGAAACCGATAGACGCCGGTCGATATGGCCGGAAAGGCCACCGTCTGCAGGCCGTGATCGGCCGCCAATTGCAGGCTATTGGCGTAGCATCCGGCCAACAAACCGTCCTCGCCCGCCGTCCCGCCGGCCCAAATGGGCCCCACCGCATGGATCACGTGGCGCGCCTTCAGGGCGTAGCCCCTGGTGATCTTGGCATGACCCGTCGGACATCCGCCGAGGGTGCGGCATTCGGCCAACAGCTGCGGCCCGGCGGCCCGGTGAATGGCGCCATCGACGCCGCCGCCGCCCAACAGGCTTTCGTTGGCGGCATTGACGATGGCATCCACGTCCAAGGCCGTAATGTCGCCCTGGACGATGGCCATGCGATCACGGGGGCTCGCGGTGGTCATGCGTCCTGGTTGAACAGTGGATCTTCGCGGGCTTCGGTTTCTTCCGTGGTGACACGGTCGCTCTCGCGCTGAATGGCCTGGCGGATCAGTTCCAGCGCTTCCTCGGCTTCGCCCCAGCGTTGCACCTTGACCCACTTGCCCGGTTCCAGATCCTTGTAGTGTTCGAAAAAATGTTGGATCTGTTCCAGCATGATCGGCCGAATGTCGCGGTAGGACCCGACATCGCCATAGAAGGGGTGCAGGTCGTCGACGGGCACGCAAAGTATTTTCTCATCGATGCCGGCCTCGTCCTCCATGATCAGGACGCCGATCGGCCGGGACCGGATGACGACGCCCGGGATCACCGGGATTTGGCCCAGCACGGCGGCGTCCGTCGGGTCGCCGTCTTCGGAAAGCGTGTGCGGAATGAAACCATAATTGCAGGGATAGTACATGGCCGTGTGCAGGAACCGGTCGACATACATGGCCCCCGATTGTTTATCCAATTCGTACTTCACCGGATTGCCGCCGATGGGAATCTCGATGATCACGTTAACCTCGTACGGCGGGTTTGAGCCGACGGGAATCTGGTTGATATTCATGCGTTCGTATCCTGTGTGTGGGTTCACCAACGGGCGAGTATTAACCATCTCCGTCGGCGGATGCCAGGGCGCCGCGATCTTTTGTTTCGCTGCCGGTCCGGCGCATCAGCCAAACCAACACGACAAGACCGGGCACGGCCGCGGCGATGGTCGCCAGGAAGAATACCATCCACCCCAATTGGTCGGCCAGCCAACCGCCACCGGCGGCGAAGACGGTCCGCGCCTGCGCCGTCAGCGATGTCAGCAAGGCATACTGGGTGGCCGTGAACTGGAGGTGGCAGAGCGCCGACAGATAGGCGACGAAAGCCGCCGTGGCCATGGCGCCGGTGAGGTTTTCCACGGCAATGGCCAATGTCAGCATGGGAAGGCTTTTTCCGGTCGCCGCCAGCAGGGCGAAGGCCAGGTTGCCGGTCAGCTGGCCGATGCCGGTGACGAACAACGCCATCAGCAAACCCTGACGCGCCACCAGAATGCCGCCCAGCACCGCGCCGATCAGCGACATGACAAGGCCCCAGCCCTTGGTGACCACGGCAATCTCCGTGCCGCTGAAGCCCATGTCGGCGTAGAAGGGGTTGGCCATGGCGCCCAGCAAGGCATCGCCATACTTGTAGACCAAGACGAACAGCACGATCACCAGCCAATGGTCGCGGGTCGCGAACTCCCGGAACGGCTCGACCACGGCGGTGCGGAACCTTTGCCTGAAATCCACCGCCGCCCGTTCTGCGGCCGGCCGGGCCGGCTCCCGCAGGGACAAGGTCACGGCCATGCCCAGAACCATGAGTCCAGCCATCACGGCGTAAGCCCAGAACCAGCCGTAGTGATCGGCGATAATCAGCGCCCCGGCGCCGGCCGCCAGGGTGCCGATGCGGTAACCGTTGACGAAGTTGGCGGCACCGCCGCCCTGTTCCTCATCATCCAGCATTTCGATGCGCAGGGCGTCGACGACGATGTCCTGGGTCGCCGAGGCAAAGGCCAGGGCGACGGCCCAGAAAGCCGTCAAGGTCAGGGCCTCGCCGGGATTGGTCGCGCCCAAGGCCAGGATGCCAGCGGCGACGGCGATCTGCGCCACCAGCAGCCAGCTGCGCCGCTGGCCCAGCCGCAGGCTCAGCACCGGAATACGCACGTGGTCGACCAACGGCGCCCACAAAAACTTGAACCCATAGGCCGTACCGGCCAGCGAAAACCAGCCGATCTCCGTCAGCGTCGCGCCTTCCTGACGGAGCCAAAACGACAGCGTCGCATAGACCAGCAAAAGCGGCAGGCCGCTGGCGAACCCCAGCACGAACAGCGCCAGAATGCGACGGTCGGCGTAAAGCGCCAGGGATCCGCGCCAGGATCTCAAGGTGGTGCGCTCGAACCCAAAAGTTCGCTACAGGCGGCTTGTACCTTGTCCATGGAAACAGCGGTGACGCAGGGGAACGAGTCCTGCGGATCGGTGCGCTTATGACAGCGCCAGAAACAATGGTAGCAATCCATGCGTTCATGGACGAACCGCGCATGATCCGGCGCCACGCCGTCGGGGTAGGGCACGAAGCTGCCGAAATGGCCGCCGCCGACGATGACCACGGTCGAGGTGCCCAGCGCAATGCCCACATGGGCCGGGCCCGTGTCGTTGCTGACCACAAGCTCGGCGTCGCGCATCAGATCCAGCAGCTGCGGCAGGGTGGATTTCCCGGTCATGTCGAGGACCCCGTCGTCGCCGGCCAATTCGTCGATTGCCGAGCCATCCGTGTTGCCATCCGCCTTCTCGTCCGCCTTGCCGACGAACACCACCTGCAGCCCGCGCCCGCGCAGCCAGCGGGCCAGCGCCACATATTCGTCCAGCGGCCAGCGCCGCCCGAATTCATTGCTGCCCGGGTTCAAGACGGCGAAGGGCTGGGGCCGGTCCAGCGCGGCCAGGCGGGCCGGCCATTGAATATGCGGCGCCTGCGGAACGATCTCGCGCCCGGCGATGGCCGAGACAAAAGCCGCATGACGGACAATCTCATGGCGCGGATAGGGCCCCGTATCGATGACCTCCCAGCCCTGGCTCATGTACCAGGTGTATTCGACCCGCGTCGGCTCATTGATATAGGGCAGCGCCACCACGGTGCGCGGCGCGTTCGCCACCCAGGCCAGACTGTCGGCCATCAAGGCGCGGCGGAAATAGGCGTCGGTGACCGTAATCGCCGGGGCGAGGCGGCGGATTTTGAGGTTTACCGTGAACCGGTAAAGCAGGTGGCGCGCGTAGCGGTGTTCGTTGATGGCCATGACCTTGTAGCCGGCGAACACCTCATGGGCGATGGGTTGCCAGCTTTCGCAGCCGATCACGGTGATCTCAGTCGGATCGACGTCGAAGGCGTCAGCGTAATGATCCAAACTATTCCGAAACAACACCATGTCGCCGATGCCGTCCATGCGGATGACCACGAGGCCCCGGCGTTTGATGGGCAGCGGGAGGTGCCGGGCCAGCCAATCAAACGGCCTGAACAGCCACCAGCGCCGCCGCATGCCCTTCGGCAGCAGGCGCCAGAAGGCGCCGGATTTGATTTCGACGGTGGATGGGGGCTCGGTCATGTGGCGAACCTAGCCCGCCGCATCGAAACTGTACATGTCCGGGGTGTGCGTGGCGGGGCGCGGCTCATCGGCTTTAT
>CAZQPC010000417.1:0-3992 GCA_964595005.1 uncultured Magnetovibrio sp. | reverse complement strand
GGGCGCGGACCTTGCTGGCCTGTCTGGTCGGCGCGCTTGAGGTGCCGGGCGGGACGCTGGGCACGACAGTGCGTTTGAACCGGCCGGCGACCTCGCGCCAGGCCAGCGTCAAGCCGACTTTGGACGGCTTCATGGATTATCCCATGAACCCGACGGACGCGGAAAACTGGAAATCGCGGCCGACCAACCGCAACGCGCACCGCACCCTGGTGCCCTTGGCCGCCAATTCGCCCTGGAGCCAGGCGCTCGGGCCGACGCATCTGGCCTGGATGCTGCAAGAGGAGACTCCGGACAAGTTCCCCGAAGCAACGCCGCCCGATATCTGGATTGTCTATCGCACCAATCCGGCGATTTCGTTCTGGGACACGGGCGCCATCATCAACACCATTTCCAAGTTCCCGTTCACCATCTGCTTTGCCTATACGGCGGACGAGACCAACCATATGGCCGATGTGCTTTTGCCCGACTGCACGGACTTGGAAGGCCTGCAGTTGATCCGCATCGGCGGCACCAAATACGTCGAACAGTTCTGGGATCACCAGGGTTTCGCCTTGCGCCAGCCGGTTGTCGAGGCCGCCGGCGAGGCCAAGGACTTCACCTGGATCGCGACGCAGTTCGCCAAGCAGGCGGGGTTGCTGGAGGAATACAATGCGGCCATCAACCGGGGTGCGGCGGGGGTCAGGCTGGCGACGGAGGACTACGACTTCAGCGTCGATGTGGAAAAGGAACACGATGTCGAAGACATCTGGGACGCCATCTGCCGATCGGCCAGCGCAGAGATTTCCGACGGCGCCGACAACCAGGGCCTGGACTATTACAAGGAACATGGTTTCCGGACCAAGCCGTTCTCGCGCTTGAACTGGTATCTGTTTCCCGAATTGGTGGACCAGGGCCTGCGGTTTGAACTGCCCTATCAGGAACGCCTGCACCGCGTCGGCAAGCAATTGGCCAATCGATTGCACGAAAGGGACATCCACTGGTGGGACAATCAATTGGCGGAATATTCGCCGATGCCCCATTGCGACGATTTCCCGGCTTTGTGGGAACGCGCACTGGCCGAAAATTTCGGCGTCGACATCGCCGACTTTCCGTTCTGGCTGCTGACGTCCAGGTCCATGCAATATTCCTGGGGCGGCAACGCTGACATTCAGTTGATCAAGGAAGTCGCCGACAATATCGCCGGACACGGCGGCGTCATCATCAACGCCGGCCGCGCCGCCGAAATGGAAATCAGCGACGGCGATCTGCTGGAAATCGCCTCCCCCCTGGCCGCGACCCAGGGCAGGGCGGTGCTGCGCCAGGGCATCCGCCCCGATACGTTGTTGATGGTCGGCCAGTTCGATCATTGGGCGACGCCGCTAGCGAAGACGTTCAACGTGCCCAGCATGAACAAACTGATGCCCATGCTGTTCGATCTGACCGACGCCACCGGCTCCAGCGCCGATCTGGTCAAGGTCTCGGTGAAGACGCTTGAGGCGGCGCGATGACCCAGTGGAGCATGGTTGCCGACCTGCGCCGCTGTGTTGGCTGCCAGACCTGCACGGCGGCCTGCAAACATGCCAACGCGACGGTGCCGGCCGTGCAATGGCGCCGGGTTCTGGATTTCGAAACGGGCAGCTACCCCGAAGTCGGCCGGACCTTCATGCCGGTCGGTTGCATGCATTGTTCCGATCCGCCCTGCATGCATGTCTGCCCGTCGACCGCCACCGGACAGCGCGACGACGGCCTGGTCACCATCGATTATGACATCTGCATCGGCTGCGCCTATTGTGCCGTCGCGTGTCCGTACCAGGCGCGCTACAAGGTCGATGGGCCCAGTTTCGCTTACGGCGGCGACGGGCGCATGAAACACGAAGCGGCCCGCGAAGAGCCGGCGCGGTTGGGCGTGGCCCAGAAATGTACCTTCTGTTCCGACAAGATCGATTTCGGATTGGCCAACGGCCTGACGCCGGGCATCGACCCGGATGCGACACCGGCCTGCGTCAATTCCTGCATTGCCGATGCCTTGCATTTTGGTGATAGGGACGATCCCGCCAGCAACGTCTCGCAACTGTTGGCCGCGAACGCGACCTTCCGCATGCATACGGAAATCGGCACCGAGCCCAACTTCCACTACATCTGGGCGACAAAGGCCCAGGAGGGCCTGTTGGCGACCAATGAGGTGTCCAAACCGGACCAGCCGTCGCGGGGCCTTGGTGGCGTCGGTGCTGCCGCACCGTGGCTGCAGCAACATTGGGACTGGCGCGCCGCCGGCAACTTCATCGGCGGCGGCACGGGCAGCGGCCTGATGATCGTGGCGGCGGTCATGGGCCTGGGCGGCGAAGGTGTCGGTATTTGGCCGCTGATCGCCATGGCCTTTGTCGGCGCCGGCCTGTTCTTGGTGTTTTTGGAAACGGGACGGCCGTTCCGTGCGCCCCTGAACGTATTTTTCAACCCGCGAACCTCATGGATGAGCCGCGAGGCGATTGCCGGTGTGGTGCTGTTTGCCAGCGGTCTGGCCTCGGTCGCGCTTGGCTCTGTCTGGGTCCTGGCTTTGGCCGGCATCGTCGCTGCCGGTTATCTCTATTGTCAGGCGCGCATTCTGACGGAAGCCAAGGGCATTCCGGCCTGGCGTGATCCGGCTAGCCTGCCCTTGATGATGTCGACGGGATTGGTCGAAGGCTTGGCCGCCTACATGCTGGCCGCGCCCTTTCTGGGGCGCCCGGAAAGCGAACTGCGCCCGGCGGTTCTGGCCCTCTTGGTGTTGCTGGGCGTGCGGGCCTGGGCGTGGAACCGTTACATCGTCGTCATGGCTGACGGTGCGCCTGTGGAGACCAACAAGGCCTTGGATAACCTGCACGGGCCCTTCCAGTATGCCGGCAATATGTTCACCGCCGCATTGTGCGCCATTATCCTGATTTGGCCCGGCATCGACGGGCCGATGACGGCGACCGGTGTGATCGCCCTGGTCAGCGGCTGGTTGTTCAAATATTCCTTGATCACCCAGGCCGCCTATAATCAGGGCTTCCAATTGGTCCGAACGCCTGAGAAAGGCGGCGGCACCGGGGCGGGCGCCAGGCCCGGTTGGGATAAGGCGGCGTGACAGCCCGTGTACAAATCCTTGGCCGCCAACGCGCCTTCGCGACGGAGGTGCAAAAGATTCCGTTCGGCAACGGTGAGATTTTCCACGGCGAAGCCATTCGTGCGGCGACCAAGGGCTTGCTGGCCGCCTCGATCAATTGTCTCCTGCGCGGGGCGGTGACCGGGATCGCCGCATGATCGAAATCAAAGACCTTGTGAGCCGGGCACGGCACGATCCCGATGCGCTGTGCCGGGCGGACGCAGAAGGTTAAAGTCAGGTTCGTTTTCGGGGAGGAAGAACGATGACCCAGGACACCTACGACGGCTATATGTATCACCGCGACATCGAAACCATGCCGCGTGACCAGTTGCAGGCGCTACAGCTGGAAAAGCTGCGGCAAATGGTCCGTCACGCCCACGACAACGTGGACCATTACAAGAAGAGCTTCGCCGAGGCTGGCGTGATGCCTGACGATCTTCAATCGCTGGACGATCTTCAAAAATTTCCGTTCACGGTTAAAAGCGATCTCCGCGATAACTATCCCTTCAATATGTTCGCCGTGCCGCGCGAAGAGATCGTCCGCGTGCACGCGTCATCCGGCACCACGGGCAAACCGACGGTCGTCGGCTACACCCGCGACGACCTGGACGTCTGGACCGAATTGATGGCGCGGTCCATGGCCTCGGCTGGTGCCAGGCCTGGGGATCTTGTGCAAAATGCCTATGGGTACGGCTTGTTCACCGGCGGGCTCGGCGTGCATTACGGTGCGGAGCGTCTTGGCTGTACGGTGGTGCCCGTTTCCGGCGGTTTTACGGAACGCCAGCTTGTGTTGTTGCAGGATTTCGGTGCGCGGGTACTGTGCGCGACGCCGTCCTACGCCTTGAATATCGCCGAAGTCGCCGAGCGCGAAGGCGTGGATCTGAAAAACGGC
>CAZQPC010000416.1:0-4004 GCA_964595005.1 uncultured Magnetovibrio sp. | reverse complement strand
CTGACGGTTCCAACGGAGGAGAATTCGCCGTCCGGGCCGGCGACCGGAAACTTGCTCATGATCACCGTCTGCACGGTGCCGTCCGGTCGCGGCAAATCGAATTCTTGATGATCGGTGGATCCCGTCGTGAGAACCAAACGGTCGGCATTGGTGATCAGTTCCGCCACATCGGCCGGCAATATCTCGAAGGATGTCTTGCCGACGACGTCTTCCAATTTCATCCCTTCACGGTCCAAGAACGCCTTGTTCACCATCTGATAACGGAATTCCGAATCTTTCAGGTGAATATCCATGGGCGAATGGTCGAGAACGCCGCGAAACCGCGCTTCGCTGGCTTTCAGTTCTTGCGTGCGTTCGCCGACTAGTTGTTCCAGATGCTCTTGATAACGCTTAATTTCGGCTTCAGATTCGGCCTGGGCCTGTTGCAGGGCATTGAAGGCGCGAACCAGTTCTCCGATTTCGTCCGCCGTATCCCAGGGCACCGGCTCGCGAACGTTTTCCGTACGCAGCCGTTCGATGGAGGCCCTGAGTTCAGTGATCGGCCGGCCGATGATTCGCCGCGTGACCACCAAGGTGACAATGATCAGGACGAAGACGAGAACCAAAACAACCAAGGCATCAAGAAGCAGGCGTTCCTTCAATTCATCGAGAATGCCGTGGGTATGGAAGGACACTTCCAAGCGGCCGATGACTTCGCTTTGCGTCCCGGTCTTGTAGATGATCTCATGGCTGCCCTCGATCAGATCAACTTGGCCCATTGCGCCTTTCATGCTTTTGTGAGCAACCAGCTGGCCGTCGGCGTCCAGGACCCGGGCACCGTGAAAATCCGGGTTGCGGGCCATGTTGTCGAGAAGCGCGCGCACGGCGTCATGGTCGAACTCCCACAACGGCTTGACGAAAGCCGCACTTTCGATCGTCGCCATCTTGTTCAACGTCTCCGCCAGCACGCCGCGCCGGTTTTCGTAATGAAGATATTCCAGGACCGCGAAAAGGATTACCACGCTGATGCACACCAGGGGCAAAAACATGGACAGCAGCTTCGTGGTCAACGACGTGACCACGGCGCCTCCCCGTTCCGTTGAGCTGTCCTGTTGTTTATTCATTGACGAACACCGCTTCTCAGAACCTCACCCGCGCCACTGTGACAATTGCCGCCGGGCCGGCATACGATCAAATGTGGCACGCTCAGTCGCCAGTCTCAATGACCTAGGAAGATGTTGTCGCTTCTTGCGGGCATCAACCTCAAGCCGGGAAATGTTTCAAAACCATTCACCATGCGTCCATCCGCCTCATAAGATGGCCCCGATGGCGACAACCTGTTAAAATCGAAGCGATGGCATTTGGCGAATTGGCGGCGCCGTGGACGTTGCCGGCAACGAGGGTTCACGTGGCAAGCTGCGTAACTTTTGGACCGAGCGGCTCAATGAATCGACGACGTGCCATGTTTGCTCAAAGGAAAAGATTTCTGGCCCATGGATAATTTCGCCGAAAAGCCGACCGGCACCGAGCATGGTTCAGGGCCGCCAGACGCAGCCGAGCCGGTCGCCGGCTTGGCCCGTCTGTTGCCGCGGCTTCGGACACTGCAAGCCCGGTTTCTGGCCGTCAACGTGCCGCTGGTCATTCTATCGCTGGTGATCGTCCTCGGATTGCTCGAATATTTCTCTTATCGGATATCGGTTCACAAACTGCATGAACGCATGGACACAATGGTCGCCAGTCAGAGCGGTGTCATTGCAGAATCACTTTGGCACCTGGATCACGAACGCATCAAGGTGATCCTTGATGCAATCGTGGTCGACGCCGACGTCATTGGCGCCATCGTCGACGATGAAATGGGCAACCCGCTGGCATTCGTGGGCATGGTCGACGTCGCGAAAATTAGCCCGCGGCTGGTTCACGGCAATGATATCATCTTCGCCTCCAAGGAGGGTCCAGAGAAGATCGGCCACCTTAGAATATTGCACTCCCTGGACAGCGTCGAGGCCGAGAACAGGCAGCGCCTCATCTGGGGTGGCGTATTGGGTGCGCTGCTGACCATTTCCGCGGTGGTCAGCGCGCTGTTCGCTAATTGGCGGGCGATCGGCCTACCCCTCGGCCGCCTGCGCAGAGCCATGACCACCGCCGAAGAGAGCGGTACCCATGCCACCGTTGAATGGAACGTCCGCGATGAATTCGGCGAATTGGTCCAGGCCTTCAACCGCATGCAGACCCGCCAACAGATTTATGAAAAGGAATTGCAGGAAGCCCACGATGACTTGGAACGGAGGGTCGATGAACGGACCCGCGAACTGACCCTGGCCCGGGACGAGGCGGAAACCGCAAACCGTGCAAAAACACAATTCCTGCAATCCATGAGCCACGAATTGCGGACCCCTCTCAATGCCATTCTCGGCTTTTCCGATCTTATCCGCCTCTATGACAGCAATATCATCTCCGTCGAACAGCACCGCGAGTACGCCGGCGACATCAACAAAAGTGCGCATTTTCTTCTGAAAATTGTCAACGATCTGCTCGACCTGTCTCGGATCGAAGCCGACGCCCATAAACCCGATGATGATCATGTCGATCCTGTTGCCACATTGGGCGAGTGCCTGGACATGGTCCGCTCCAACGCGCAGGCGAAAGACATAGAGATCATCGGCGACTTTCCCGCCGCGGTGCCGCCAATCATTGTCGACGAACGTATGATCAAGCAGGTATTTCTGAATATTCTGTCGAATGCCGTGAAGTTCACGGACCAAGGCGGAAAGATCGAGGCCGATATTCAAATTCAACAGGCCGGCGGGATGGTATTCCGGATTTCCGACAACGGCCGCGGTATTGCACCCGAGGATATGGACGCCATCTTCAAACCTTTCAATCGCGTCGCGGACCCGCTGATCAGCCGCGAAGAAGGCACCGGGCTTGGTCTACCATTGGCAAAATCGTTGATCGAACTGCACGGTGGAACCTTTGAGATCGAAAGTACGCTGAATGGCGGCACCGTCGCCCGGATTTCCATTCCGGACGATCGGATACTCCGCGATAAGGCCAAGACCTGACACGGCATCGAGACCCATCGCCGCCCGATATCCACCACCTCAACACCAGCTTTGCCTTGGCTCACCGTGGATTATTTGGCAGACAAGGCACCACCAGGGCTTCCGGCCTGGCGCCGGGCAAGTAAAGCGGACTTGAAAATGACCGAAATGAATGCGAACGCCGACGAAACGGGCTCGGACTTTATTCGAGGGATCATCGCCGACGACGTCGCCGCCGGGCGCCAGGAGATGGTGGTGACGCGGTTTCCCCCGGAACCCAACGGATATCTGCATATCGGCCATGCCAAATCCATGTGCTTGAATTTCGGTGCCGCGGCGGAATTCGGCGGCCGCTGCCACTTGCGATTTGATGACACCAATCCAACCAAGGAAGAGCAGGAATTCATCGACGCCATTGAGGCCGACGTCAAATGGCTGGGCTTTGACTGGGGCACGCATCGATATTTCGCTTCAGACAATTTTGAACAGTTGTATGCCTGGGCCTTACATCTGATCAACGCCGGCATGGCCTACGTGGACGATCTGTCGGCGGACGAAATGCGGGCATACCGCGGCACCCTGACCGAGCCGGGAAAAGACAGCCCTCACCGAACTCGGTCCATTGCAGAGAATCTGGATTTGTTTCAACGCATGCGGGCCGGAGAATTCGACGAAGGTGCGCGGGTGCTTCGGGCGAAGATCGACATGACGTCGGGCAATATCAACATGCGCGACCCGGTGCTTTACCGCATTGTCCGGGCCGTTCACCCGCGCACGGGCGACGCCTGGTGCATTTACCCCACTTATTATTTCGCCCACGGCCAGTCGGATGCCATCGAAGGCGTCACCCATTCGCTATGCACGCTGGAATTTGCCGATCACCGCCCGCTTTACGACTGGCTTGTGGAAAACCTGCCGACGCCGGCAAGGCCACGCCAGTATGAGTTCGCGCGGCTGAGTCTCGGCTACACACTCATGAGTAAA
>CAZQPC010000415.1:0-4010 GCA_964595005.1 uncultured Magnetovibrio sp. | reverse complement strand
CATTGAGGCCAATCAGGTGGTCAATCTGACCGGCGGCCCCTACACGATCGAGAATTACCGGGCCCGCGCCCAGGTTGTCTTCACCAACAAGAACGTCATGTGCCAATACCGGGCCGTCGGCCACCCGGTGGCCTGTGCCGTCGGCGAAGGGCTTGTCGATGCGGCCGCCCGGGCGCTGGAGATGGACCCGGTGGACATCCGGCGCCGCAATCTGATCCCCGACGACGCCTATCCCTATACCTATGTCACCGGCCTGCCCTACGAGAAGCTTTCCCATCACCAGTGCCTGGATCGGATTGTCGAGATGATGGATTACGACGCGCTGCGCCGTGATCAGGAAGATTGCCGGGCCAAGGGCATTCACCGCGGCATCGGCTTTGCGTCGATGATTGAAATCACCAACCCCAGCCCCGCCTTCTATGGTGCCGGCGGCGCCTTCATCTCGTCGCAGGAGGGCTGTACCATCCGCATGGACCACACGGGCGGCATCACCTGCACCGTCGGGGTCACGGAACAGGGCCAGGGCTCCGATGCGGTCGTCGCCCAGGTCGCCGCGACCGCCGTCGGCGTGCCCATCGACAAGGTCCGAGTGATTTCCGGGGATACGGACGTCGTGCCCTATGGCGGCGGCACCTGGGCATCGCGGGCCGCCGGCATCGGCGGCGAAGCGGCGCTGCGGGCCGGCAAGGCCCTGCGCGAGAACATTCTTGAAATTGCCGGGGTGATCTTGCAGGCCGACGCCGGCGTCCTGGACGTCCGCGATGGCGCCGTTGTCGATGCCGGTGACGGCACGGAACGCATGGCGCTCAGCGAATTGGGCCGGATCGTCTATTTCCGGGCCGACACCCTGCCCGCCGACGTGCAGCCCGAACTGGTGGTGACGCGCCACTATGTGCCGAAAAAATTTCCCTTCGCCTTCACCAATGGGATGGAGGCCTTTCATGTTGAGGTCGACGTCCAGACGGGCTTCGTCAATCTGTTGAAATGCTGGGTGGTCGACGATTGCGGCACCGTCATCAACCCCATGCTGGTCGACGAACAAATCCGCGGCGGTGTCGTCCAGGGTGTCGGCGGCGCGCTCTATGAGGAATGCCTCTATGACGCCAACGGCCAATACCTGAACGCCACCATGGCCGATTATCTGGTGCCCATGGCGGCCGAGATGCCGGATATCCAGATCGGCCATGTGGAAACCCCGACAACGGATTCCGAATTGGGCGCCAAGGGCGTCGGCGAAGCCGGCACCGCCGGCGCGCCGGCGGCGATCATGAACGCCATCAACGACGCCCTGCAGCCCTTCGATGCCCGGGTCACCGCCATGCCGTTCACCCCGGAGCGCATTCTCAAGGCGCTGGGCGCGGTTTAGGCCCTGCGGATCGGACAGGCATGCATCCGGCTGTCGTCACCGTCACTGACGCACGGTGTTCTTTGAACTCAGCAGGGCATGCAATGTGATCGGGCCTAGCGAGTATCTCGCTAGGCCCTAGATATAATTGGTGGAGCCGGACGGAATCGAACCGACGACCTCTACAATGCCATTGGGTCCATATAGAATAAAAATCGTTTAATTTCAATCACTTGTTCGGGTGCTGTCGCACGCTGTGACCGAATAAAACCGCGGAAAGCCGAATAATGCGGAATAAGCGTGGCGCGATTTTGTCACGGTACCGTCTTTTTGGGGATGAGCACAAAGGCCACGGCACTACCGCAGGCGGAGTTTTTATGAGACTATTTAGAGAGTAATTTATGCCAATAAAAAATAATAAAAATTGAAAGAACATATTGACAACATTATTCGCGGCATCCATATTTATTCTGATCGAAGTTTCTCGACGGACCCTGACGGTTGCAACGCCAGGATAATCCGTTTTGGATTTTTTTGATTTCGGCAGGTTTGCGCCTTCCGACAGCATGGTTTCCGGTGCGCCCACCGGTTGGTCGACTGGGCCCGAGGGGAAGTTTCCCTTGGATAACCCGGGAATTTCGGTCCGGCCTTGGCGGAAAACGCTCCCAAACATCTTGCTGATTCCGTTTTCCAGATCGGCCCATGGCGCCCCATGCGGCTCTCTGAAGAGCGGTTTCATATGAGCTGTTTCAGGGAGCGCTTGTGACACGCATGTCACGCATGGGCCGTCTCCCTGAGACGTGGATGAACACGTTGAATAGGGAAACGAACTATGTTCGCACCGTTCAAATTACGATCGACCTTGAGCCGCAACGCCAATGCCGATCCAGACGACACTCGGAGGACCAAGAAGGCCCTCGACCAAATCGGATATTTCGAAACGCCGTCCTATGGCATGACGGAATATCCCGATGAGCCTATGTTCAAGGGCATCGAAGACTTCCAGCGTGATCAAGGTCTGAACCGTGACGGCATCATGAAGCCAAATGGTGAGACAGCGAAGGCGCTGGAAAAGAAAGTGGGGAAACAAACGCAGCGAAACGGCGTTAACGTCCCCGCCAAACCGCAAGCAACGAAGACTCGTTCCGCATTCGGGCTGTTCGGGGAATTCGGCAAGCGCCGTACCAATCAACCGCGCGACATTGCAGCGGTAGAACGCGCTTTGGCTTGGACGGGGAACCTTCCCCGCAACCAGTCGAAAACCGAAGGCGGGAGAAAAGAAAACGACCTCTTCGACGCGGTCAAACGGGTCCAACAGAAAACCGGCCTGAAAGTCGATGGCTGGATGCGACCTTATGGCGAGACTGAACGTGAATTGGATCGCCAACTGAAACCAAAGCTCCGTGACGCACAGAAAACACGCGGCACGAAAACCGAAGGTTCGGGAAGTGATGATCAACAAGAAACCGCCGCCGCCGCCATTCCACCAATCGCCTACAAGATCGCCGAGTTTTTCGGCATGGCAGTTATGGCAGCCTGGACTTGGTGGCAATCGATGTCGTCGGCGGACCGAGAAAAAGTCCGCCGGCAAATGGATGGAAACGGGTCCAGTGACAATTCTGAAGAGGATTGCCACCGTTTACATTACGAGACGGATATTCCAACGTGTAACGGAATATCTCGGAGGCGTGGCAAGCAAGCTGCTGCAAGATGTTTTGCGTCAGCCAGTGAAAGATACGCGGCTTGTCTTCGCGGCGTTCCCATAAATCAATTGCCACCGTTGGACACATGGAACAACTAGACAAGATTATCTTATCTTTCGATGCCTTTGTGGAAAGGGGCGGCGATGCTGTCCCTTTCTCGCTCTGCGTTGGGCATCCGGATTATGATGACCACGGCGGACATTACTGCCTCGTGGAGTGTCCATTTGTAAGGGATGTAGCCTTCAAGATATACGGCGCCGACGAAGCGCAAGCGTGCGAACTCAGCATCTTCTTCGTTCGCCAACGCATCACCGACATGGATGCCCAATTGGTCGATAAGGATGGATCTGAAATCGACATCCCCGAGATCATTTATCCGCCTCAATCTTCTTCCGAATAGTTTTCAACATGAAATCCGCAGGTTTCCTCTCGGCACCGATTCTCAAACGCATTTCGCTCCTCCCCGAAAAGGCGGATCGACAAGCGTTTCCATTCGATATATTTCCGCAGTTCCTTAATGATGAATTCCGGATAAAGTTCGATAAGCCCGTCACCTTATTCGTCGGTGAGAACGGTACCGGCAAATCGACAATATTAGAGGCTACGGCAACTCCACGAGCAAAGCCACGGCGAATCGTTCCTGGCCCTATTCAAGGGACGGTTCGACACCGATCAGCGGAGCATGTTTCTCATGGACGAACCGGAGAATGCGCTCTCGCCCATGCGGCAGTTGAGTTTCCTCAGGCTTCTGCGGGAGTGGGACATGTCGGGCAACGCTCAGATGATCATCGCCACGCATTCTCCAATCCTGCTTAGTTTTCCAGGCGCAGAAATTCTCCATTTTGATGGTGATCGCATTGGGCCTGTGGATTACGAGGAAATTGAGCACGTGCAAGTGAACAAAGCGTTCCTAGGAAATCCGGAGAGGTATCTAATACCAAGTTGCATTAATAATGACCCAT
>CAZQPC010000414.1:0-4017 GCA_964595005.1 uncultured Magnetovibrio sp. | reverse complement strand
AAATTCCTCCTGGACGAAAATACAGGTCCGCGTGCCGATGCGGCGGGCCAGCATGGCGGGCGCCGGATCGGGCAAGGCGTTTTCCCACTCATCGATGCGGGGGTCGGCAAACACATGCGGCGAGGTGGCGCCGACCAGCATCAGAAATTGTGAGCCGGTGCCGATGTCCTGGTCATTTTCGGGACGACTGAGAAGGTCATGAATGGCCTGCATGCGTTCACCGCCACCGGTTATTTCGTAGTGCGCGGCCCAGGCGACGCCCGGCCGCATGAGGATTCCCGGCAGGTGCTGACCATGCAGCCAATCGATGAAGGTGTTTCGATCATTGTCGTCCAGGTCATACCAGGTTGCCCAGATACCATTGTCCATTTGACCTCTCCGCTTGATTGATTTTCGTTTAATAAGGCCTGCAGAAGCGGCCGGCCACGCTAATGGCGCATGATAATCTTCATGCTGTCGGCGCTGGGTGAATCCAACGTTTCCAGGGCCGTGCCCAATTCGTCCAGGGGCAGCTCATGACTGATCAGCGGCAGCAATTTGACCGCGCCCTTGGTCACCAGATCAACGCTGGGCAGGTAGTGTTTGCCCTTCGACGCCCGGGCATTAATGAGCAGAAGCTCTTTGTAATACAGTTGATAGAAGGGCAGCTTGCCTTCGGTTTCCGTAAACGTGCCGAAGTTCAAGATGCGCCCGCCGACACGGGTCAGATCGATGGCTTGGGCAAACGTCGACACACGGCCGGCGGACTCGATGACCATGTCCGCGCCACGTCCGCCGGTCAGCTCCAGCACCCGGGATTTCAGATCATCGCCGGGCTCCAGCGTTGCGTCGGCGCCAAGCTGTTCGGCCAATTCCCGCTTCCAGGCACTTCGGGTGATGCCGATAACGATGCCGGCGCCGCTTGCCTTGGCCAGTTGGCAATGGATTTGCCCGGTGACGCCCAGTCCGATGACGACAATCGCGTCGCCGGGCCTCACCGGCGCCAGTTCCTGGGCATGCACGCAGGTCGTCAGCACCTGCAGGAATGAGGCCTGCTTATCGTCGATGTCGTCCGACAAGGGGATCGCGTTGCCGGCCGGGATGGTCAGGTATTCGGCAAATCCGCCGTCCCGGTCGCGACCGATCAGGCCGCCGTTCGGGCAGATGTTGAATTGCCCTCTCTGGCACTGATAGCAGGTGCCGCAAAACACCGCCGGATCAACGATGACGCGGGTACCGGCACTGACGCCGTCGGCGGCGGATTCAACAATCTCGCCGATCATTTCGTGGCCCATGATGCGCGGATAGGCGACCGGGATACCGCCGCGAAAGATGCCGAGATCGGTACCGCAGATGCCCGAATGGCTGACCCGCACCAAAACGTCCCCGTCTTCTGCGGCCGGCGTTTCAATTTTTTCCGGGTCCAGAACCCCCGGATTGTTCAAAACCATCGCCCTCATGGGATCTAATCCAGGACTTCCGGATTGATCGGATAGACCGGCCGCTTGCCGCTCAAGACGTCGACCACGCCGCGCGCCGTCTTGGTCTGAAGTTCCTCCAAGGCCTCGATGGAATAGAACGCCGTGTGGGGGCTCAAGATGACATTATCGCGGCCCAACAGCGGCGACCCCGCCGGCAGCGGCTCAACCGGCACGACGTCCAATGCCGCGCCGGCCAACTGGCCCGCGTCCAGCGCCGCCGCCAGGGCATCCGTGTCGACCAGGGGGCCGCGCGCCGTGTTGACCAAAAGCGCCTCGGGCTTCATTTGGGCAAAGGCCTCGGCACCAAACAGGCCCTTGGTTTCCGGCATCATGGGGACGTGGACGGAGACATAATCCGACATCTTCAACAAGGTTTCGAAATTGACCAGTTCGACGTCCATGGCGGCGGCGATCCCCGCATCGACAAAGGGATCCGATGAGATGACCTGCAAGCCGAAAGCCTGCGCCTTGGGCGCCACGGCGCGGGGAATTTGGCCAAATCCGGCCAGACCGAGGACGCGGCCACGCAGCCGCGACAGGGGCGTCACCGCCGGCATCTCCCAGCGCCCCGCCTGGACAAGTTGGTTGGAGAAACTGACCTTGCGGGCCAAATCCAAAAGCATCGCCATGGTGTGGTCGGACACTTCATCGATGCAATAGTCGGGAACATAGACCACCGCGATCCCGGCTTTGGTGGCTGCCGGGATATCGATATTGTCGCCGCCGAGACCGAACCGGCCGATGACCTTGCACTTCTTCATGCCGGCAATGACGTCGGCGGTAATTTGAGCGTAAGTGACGATCAGGCCGTCGGCTTCGGCGGCGACGTCCAATATGCCCTCAACGGTCGGCTCGCTGGCCATGACCATTTCGGCATCCATTTCCGACAGCACCGCCTGCGCGGGGTCCAGATTCGGAAATGGGGAATCGGCGACGGCGATCAATGGGTTGCCCATTGGTATTCTCCCTGTAGGTCTTTTGTTGGTCGGTCCGCTGACAGTGTAGAATCATCGAACCCGGATAAAAAAATTCTTTTTGGGCCTGGGACCATACGGAAACTTCATTGAAAATCAGCGTGGCGGCCGGGCCTTCCCGGGTTCCGGGATTACTTTTTCTTGCGCGAATGGTTTGCCGCCAACTCCAGTGCCGCACAGACCGCCGACGCGTCCTCATCATGATGGCCCTGCGCCACCGCCGCATAATAGGGCTGCAGGGCAGCCTGGTAGATGGGTATGGGGCAAAGATGGTTGGCCGCATGTTCGGAGATCAGCCGGGAATCCTTCAGGGGAATGGAAAAATTCATGCCCTCCGTATCATAATCTTCGTTCACCATCATGGCGCCCCGAACCTCGAACATGCTGGAACTGGAACCGCTCCCACTGATCACCTGATGGATCATTTCCGGGTCCAGTCCGGCTTTCATGCCCAGCACCATGACCTCGGCGGCGACACTGTTGTGGACCAAGTTGAGGATATTGCCGCAGAATTTCATTTTCATGCCGGCGCCGAAATCACCGACGTAAAATGTGCGGTGCGCGAAGCCCTGAATGACATGCTCAACCGCGTCATAGGCGTCCCTGTCACCGCTGCCAAAGGCCGTCAGCTGCTTTTTCAAGGCCAGGATGCGGTTGCCGCTGAGCGGGCAATCGAGCAGGATTTTGCCGTCCGCGGCCAGGACATCTCTGGCTTTTTCCTTGTCGGCGATGGCGAAGGTGCTGGTTTCCAGAACAATCTGACCGGCGCGCCCGCCACTGTTGAGGCCGTTTTCTCCGCCGGTCACGTCAGCCAGCACTTCTGCTGTCGGCAGGCACAGAATGACCACGTCTGACCGGTCGGCAACATCGGCGGGTGACGCCCCCGACGCCCCGCCGTCCCGTTCGAGAGCCGCGCGTTTTTCCGGCTCCACATCGAAGCCGATGACCTGAAAGCCACTTTTGACGAGGTTGCCGGCCATGGCCGAACCCAAAACGCCAAGGCCGATAAAGCCGACGGTTTCGCTCATCACGTTCGCCCCCTGCTGATCCAAATCGAAGAAGGCGTTAGGAAATCAAGACGCGATCTGCTTGGGTTTCGCTTCGTCGCGTTCCTTGATCGCCTTGCGCACCTTTTCCGCCGTTGCCGGCAGGCTGGTGATGCGCACGCCGACCGCGTCGTGAATGGCGTTCATGATGCAGGCCGCCGTCGGCACCGAAGTTGGCTCGCCGACGCCCTTGGCGCCGAACGGACCGGTCGGATCGTAATTTTCGACGATGTGAACTTCCACCTCCGGCATGTCCAGGCTGGTCGGCATGATGTAATTGGTCAGGTTCGGATTGAGCTGCTTGCCCTTGTCGTCGAACAGCATTTCTTCATACAGCGCCAGCCCGACCCCCATGGAAATACCGCCTTCGACCTGGCCTTCCACCAAGGTCGGATTGATGGGGGTACCGCAGTCGTGGGCGGCAACGATGCGCAGGACCTCAACTTCGCCTGTGTCCTCATCAACTTCG
Organism: uncultured Magnetovibrio sp.; assembly: GCA_964595005.1. Taxonomy (GTDB): domain Bacteria; phylum Pseudomonadota; class Alphaproteobacteria; order Rhodospirillales; family Casp-alpha2; genus UBA3470. The sequence continues at coordinate 68 of CAZQPC010000414.1, read as the reverse complement.
ACCTCGGCGACCTGGGTGGCGTAAACATAAGTGCCGAAAGGTTTGCCCTGACCGGTTTCCGGGTCCAT